>MAYW01000157.1 GCA_001723765.1 Candidatus Scalindua rubra | reverse complement strand
GAATACATACCCCAAATGGCGCTGCCAAAACAATTAGAGCTGTTCGATATCGACGTTGCCTTGTTAGGGATAATTCTGACATAGAAAAGGAATTAAAATATTTACAACAAAACCAAAGAAGGATGAATTATTTTGAATATAAACAAAAGAATCTTCCTATAGGTAGCGGAGTTGTTGAGGCTGCCTGCAAAAATTTGATTGGTTCTCGTCTAAAAAAATCAGGAATGAGTTGGTCTAAAGAGGGTGGACAAAATGTTTTAAATCTTAGAGCATTAATTTTAAGTAATCGATGGGAAAAATTTTGGAACTATTTTTTACGAGTTCATTTTCCAGCAAATTCTACGTAATATCAATTGAGCACCCGTCGCCTGAGGGCGACCCTGCGCCAGCTCACAGATCCGACCAGTCGGGAGGCGAACGTGGACGACTGTCTATAAACAAAAAGTCATATTAAAGCATCGTCACTCTCGCAACCAAGAAAAAGTGTCTGTCCCTATTCTCTAATTCTTGTCCCTAATTCTTTCATTGTTCAGCTATTTCCCTAATGAGGTTATGGCAGTGTTCTTCTCTCTGCATTTATTTTTTAATCCTCTTCAACACAAATACATTATTTTGAGGCACTAATTGACCCACCATTCCCCCCCCCCAGCAATATAGGACAATGTAGGGGGCAACAACCACCATATTATTGCATTTCTTTGGGCTACTACCTACCTTTTTTAGATTTATACAACAGCACCGTTTATTGGTTTTTCGGTATCTTTTCCATTTTAATGCCTGACACGTCGCCCAAGCAATTAACATTATACTTAACCCTCACAATACACTAACTTTATGAAGGTTTTGCCCTATTTCCATAATAAACTCACGCTAGCAGGGTTAGCAAGATGATAAACAGAAAGAATTGAAACTATTTTTTCACCAAAATGAGATCAGGCCATAGTTTCTTCATCCTGTATAGTTTTCAACTCCCCTAGCCACAAAATAAAAAAGCCCTGGCCGTCCTTCCCCGCCCTTTCATTAATGAAAGAGCGGGGCGGACGATGCCAGGGCTTATATAAAAGACTATTGAAATATAAGAAAGGGTTTATTCTGTCTGCCTGCCGGAAGATGGATGCCATAAGAAGTGCCACCCTGCACATACTTCTCAAAAACCCGCCTTAGCCACAAAGACACAAATCATAAGACTAATAGATCTGTAATTAAAGCCTTCAAGGTGCTGTATTTCTACGAAGTAAATTGTTTTATGCATCTCATATATTGTTACTGTCAAGGCAAAAATGTTAAATGCTCATTGACAAATATCAAAAAGTAATACATAATGTGAGACGCAGGCGATGGTATGATAACTTTAAGGTTAAGTAGTGAATTAGAAAAAGATATTGAAAATATTGCTAAATCAGCAGGCATTACAAAATCGGAGCTGGTAAGAAAAAGTTTAATTGAGTACGTATCGAAATATCAATTTAAAAATGCCTGGGATTTAGGCAAAGATTTATTTGGAAAATATAAAAGTGGGAAAACTAATTTGTCTACATCTTCTCACACCATTTTTAGGGAAAAGCTAAGAAAAAAGGACTATCTCGCCATATGACACAATACTTCAAAATTATTGCTTCTCATCAGTCTGGTAATAACTTCGATAAATCGTTTTTTTGCAATTTGCCAAGTATCAAGAGGTGATGATCACAACTACTTTCCTAAAAACTTCTTACACACTTTAAGCTAATTATGATTCCTTCATAGTGAATTTATAACTTGAGTCAGTTCAATATTACAATTGTTAAATTGATATACCGTTGCGGGAGCATTCCCAAATTTTTGCAATACATTGATTAGAAGAGAATATGGAGTGCATCGACCGTGTCGATGCAGGCAGTAACACGGTTACTGCACTCCAAAAAAGCGCCAAACAGTCTAATACAAAAAATTGGGAATGCACCCAACGGTGCTCCATTTACCAGTTTTTGCGTATTGATAGATAATATCCTGAGTTAATGCGATATCACGTTCAATAACATGGATATAAGTGCCTAATTTTCTATAACATCCTCCTGCCTTTTATAGCTTTCCTTTATCGTCATTTTTGCCTGGTAATAGAAGAGAGATAGTACCAAATTTTTTTTAAGATCAACACCTAATCTATCTTTATCTCTGTCCAAATCATAATACATATCGACAATACTTTTTCTCAAAACCTCTAATGCCTCAACTAAATCATGACCGCGTGGCATCTTTCAACAGGTATCCTGTTGCGCCAGCCTTAAGGGCTGGAAAGAGGTGACTATCATCATCGAACTTGGTAAGGACTAAAATATCTATTTCCGATAAGAACCTCTTTATCTTTTTAATTATTTCGATGCCAGAAGTATCTGGAAGCCCGAGGTCAACAATGACAACGTCCGGGGGTATATCGGCTATTGCCCCTACTGCCCTTTTCCCCTGATAGAAAAGCCCCAATTACCTTTATGACTTTTGAGCCACCCAGGAGTATCTTTAAGCATTCAAGGAACTTCTTATCATCTTCGTTAATAGTGACATTAATAGGCATTTTTTTAAGCGCGTTTACGTGTGATTGCACTTGTAAGGCTAATAATTATCAAAAAAAATATGTAGAGCCTTGCTATCACAAGGATTCCAGTTTTTAACTTGTACTTTATGTTCTCAAGAATTATTGCATTACCCAGCACTTACAGCTTTTCCAGGAATCAGTTCATCCAGGTACCACCACCAATGGAAACGAGGAGGATTACCCAACTTAGACCTGGCCGCTTTTAATTCCACTCCCCCTATTATTTCAAAAAAAGTATCTATATTATGCCATAACTGATCATCAAGTTCCATCACCGTCCGATGTAATTCGGGAGGTATAATAGTAATTTGATCAGGACTTTCCAAAAAATCCTGGATCTTTTCCCTTACAAAAAGCATTTCCATTATCTCTACAGCATTGCCCTCTGGATCCAAGATGTATCCTTTATATTTTTCTATCAATTCTTTCCCTTTTTCCATTTTAAATCCCCCACTTTCTACGATCAATCTGGACGGCTTCAGGTTGCACCGCGAAAAATCTAGAACCTTCCACCGGTTTAATCTCTATCTCTACAAGCTCCCCTTCTTTTCCTTCTTTAACATTTTCCAAAGGTATGAAAGTGCCATCTTTAAACTTTGTTCTGATAGTCATAACGTCTCTTTTACAATAAGTGCTATTGAAAGGATTGTCATTTTGTAAACAAAAGTCTTTGTGGCCCCATTTGTATTTGAAGGATACATAAATTTAGGTAATAGGTCAAGAAGATTGCCACAGAATATCACTGGAAAATTGAGGAATTGAGGAAATAAGGTATTGATGGATTCCCCCAATTCCTGAATTCCTAAATCCCTTGATCCCTGTACTTCCGTGAAAATTCTCTGGTGAATTACTACTATTTTTCTTCTCAGCATACAACTGGCTCCCAAACCAATTAGCACCAGCTTAATGAAATTTTGTTTGTCAGCATGGACTGCTACAATATAATGTTTCAGTGTAGTTCTCAACGTCTTCTATATCGTCAATAAAACTCCCAGAACTACAATAACATCACATCGTTTTCATTTGACAATCCACTGTTTTTGAGTTAGTATTAGTTTCGGCAACAAAGATTAAATCTCAATTTGTTTATCAACTAAGGGAGATTTAACACAATGGTGAAAATTAAAGTAGATGTTTCAAACAAACTATTAAATGAACTTCCCTTAGACCAAGAAAAACTGGAGGAAGTTTTAAAGCTTGGGCTGAAGCAGTTCAACATCCTCCATAAAAGAAAGATAAAAAGTGTCGTAGACGAGACATTTGGTGCCCTCCCTATAAAAAACCACAAACTGGTCGAGCGGGTGTGCGAGCAGGCAAAATATGGAGAATAAAAAGCTGGAAGACATTCCAGCAAGAATGTCCGTCTTTGTCGACACCAATATCCTGATTTATCATCTTTTAGAAGATGAGCTGTATGGAGAATCCTGCAAGAAATTTCTAAAACGTGTTGAAGAAAAAGATGTAAAGGCGTTTATTTCTCCTGTGGTTATTTCTGAGACATTGTTTCTTTACCTTCGCTTCTGGGTCATTAAAGAGAAAAACATAATCCCCAAAAAGATTTTAGAGTATCCCAAACAGAGCCGTGACCTCATCAAAGAAGTAAATTTCCAAAAGCCGCAAAAGCTCATCTTCTTATTCAAACTCCTCCCGGTAGGCAGCGGTGTTTTAAAAACATCTTATAAAATGATAAAAATCCATAATTTGCTCCCTAATGACGCCATAAATATTGCCCTTGTCAATCGCCATAAAATTCCTGCTATTGCTACTCTTGATGATGATTTCGATGATATTGAAGGCATCGAAGTATTTAAACCCAGCTTTTTACGAGGAGCACAGTGAAAATAATAGTCCAAAAATTCGGTGGAACATCAGTAGCAGATGTATCACGTATGAAATCTGCAGCTAAGCGTGCTATTGACGTGCATACATCTGGTAGCAAGGTCATTGTCGTTGTCTCTGCGCGAGGAAGAATGACTGATGAATTACTGGAATTAGCTTACGAAATTAATGATAACCCTTCAACGCGCGAACTAGATATGCTGCTTTCTACAGGCGAGCAAATGTCAAGTGCGCTTATGGCCATGGCGATTCATTCTTTAGGTTATCCTGCCGTATCGTTCGTGGGCAGACAAGTAGGAATTACTACTGATAGCTTCCATACAAAAGCGAGAATAGTTGATATAAATGCTGATCGCATCATAGAAGAACTGTCAAAAAATAAAATAGTAGTAGTTGCCGGATACCAAGGTGTAGATAAAAACGATAATATAACAACCCTGGGCCGTGGAGGTTCTGATACCAGCGCTGTCGCTCTTGCTGCTTTACTCAAAGCAGACATTTGTGATATATATACCGATGTTGACGGAATATACACTGCCGACCCACGTATAGTCCCAAAAGCGCGGAAACGCAACAAAATATCTTATGATGAAATACTAGAGCTGGCAAGTATGGGCGCTCAAGTTGTCCATGTAAGGGCAGTCGAATTTGCAAAAAAATACAACGTCCCCATCCAGGTAAGATCCAGCTTTAATAACGACAAGGGAACCCTTATATGCAAAGAGGTAAGCGAAATGGAAAATATCGTTGTGAGCGGAGCAACTATAACAAAAAATGAAGCAAAAATAACCATAATCGGTGTGCCTGATAAACCAGGGCAAGCAGCCAAGATATTTCAAGAACTCGCGAAAGAAAATATAAATGTAGATATGATAATTCAAAATATCAGCGCTCACGGCTTAGCAGACGTAACATTCACAGTGCTGAAAGACGATCTACCACTTGCCTTAGACACAACAGAAAGAATCAAAAGAGAAATCAAGGCCAAAGAAATAGTTGCTGATGACAAGATAGCAAAGCTTTCAGTCGTGGGTATAGGTATGAGGACTCACTGTGGGATAGCGGAGAAGATGTTCTGTGCTCTATCTGATGAGAAAATTAACATACAAATGATTAGTACTTCGGAGATCAAAATATCTTGTGTCATAGAAGAAAATCAAGCAGAGAAAGCCTTAAATGCCGTACATAGCGCTTTCGAACTTAATAAAGAGGAGTAGGGGCGAACAGCCGTTCGCCCCTACTTTCATTTTTGTAAAACACTCTGAAAATATTCTATAGTCTTCTTTAAGCCCTCAGTGCGTTCTACTTTGGGTTCCCAATCTAGTAAATTCTTTGCCTTTGTTATGTCTGGTTGTCTACATTTCGGATCATCAATAGGTAATGGCTTAAAAATCATCCCGCTTTTACTTCCTGTCATGTTTACAATTTCCTTCGCTAAATCTATTACTTTTATCTCTGTTGGATTTCCCAAATTTATTGGTTCATGAACATCTGAAACTAGTAATTTGTATATCCCTTCCACCAAGTCGGAAACATAACAAAAGCTTCTTGTCTGCATTCCATCGCCAAAAACAGTTAAATCATCCCCATTGATTGCCTGTGATATAAAAGCCGGCAAAGCCCTACCATCTCTTATTCTCATCCTGGGGCCATAAGTGTTAAAGATTCTTGCAATCCTCGTATCAATACCATGGCTTCTATGATATGCCATAACCATTGCCTCCGCGAACCTTTTAGCCTCATCGTAGACGCCTCTAGGGCCTACGGGATTTACGTTTCCCCAGTAATCCTCTGTTTGAGGATGAACTTGCGGATCACCATAAACCTCTGATGTAGATGCCAGAAGAAATTTGGCTTTCTTGTTTTTTGCAACACCAATCGCATTCAACGTTCCTAATGAACCAACCTTTAATGTTTGAATTGGCAACTTCAAGTAATCCAGGGGGCTCGCAGGTGACGCAAAATGTATAACATTATCTATCTTGCCTCCAATGTAAATATACTCACTAACGTTATGCTTAATAAACTTAAAATTCGGATTTCCTGAAAGGTGCTCAATATTCTCAGAAATACCGGTCAATAGATTATCGATACATATTACCTGATGTTCTTTCTCTAATAGGTAGTCACATATGTGGGAACCCAGAAAACCAGCTCCTCCTGTAACGATTGTACGCATTGGATATATTCTAGTGAAATAAATCTTTATTGAACTTACAAAATGTTGGCCATAATTTTACTATGTTATCACAACTGTGCAAGAAGAAATTAATACGTCAAAAGCACGGTACGATACATGCCTAACATTAGGTAGTGGGTCATTTTGAAAATATTTTTATTTGACAAGCATCTATAACTTAGGCATACTATAAATATGCCTAAGCGAACAAGCAAAAAAAGAAAAGTGATATCTAAAGATATTAATATCCTTGCCAAAGGTATTATTGAAAAAGCAACAAAGAGGACTTCTGAGAAAAACCCTGCTGCTGTAGCTCTTGGAAGATTAGGCGGTCTAAAAGGTGGAAAAGCCCGTGCTGCAAAACTTAGTAAAAAACAACGAACTGAGATTGCCTCTAAGGCAGCACGTATACGCTGGAGTAAAACAGAATAAAATATAATGCCTAAACCACTCACTTCAATTAGTGCAAACATTACAGTCGAAAATCTATTAAATGACCATATTCAAAATTTAGAAAATGAATTAAAAGCCGATTTTTTAATTTATTTTGGCCCTATTATTCCTGGCGTTGAATCAGAAATTAGGGATGCTGTTGAATTACGGAAGAAAAAAACAAAGAAATTAATTGTTATTTTAGAAACTGAAGGAGGCTACGCTGAGATAGTTGAACGCATTGCTAATGTTTTTAGAAAGCATTATAAAGTTGTGGAATTTATTGTTCCTAATTTTGCAATGTCAGCAGGAACAATTCTTGTAATGTGTGGCGACGCTATTTACATGGACTATTTTTCAATATTAGGACCAATTGATCCACAGGTGCAAACACAAAGAGGGGGTATGCCTATACCTGCTTTAGGGTATCTAGATAAATATAAGGATTTAATTGATAAATCAAGTAAGGGTGAACTTACTGAAGCCGAATTGCATTTCTTAATTGAAAAATTTGATCCAGCAGTACTTCATAAATTTGAACAAGAAAAAGAATTGTCTATTACTTTACTCAAAACATGGCTAGCAAAATATAAGTTTAAGAATTGGAAAACTACAAAAAAGAGAAAAATACCAGTAACTAAAAATATGTGAGAGGAAGAAGCAGAAAGAATAGGTGATTTGCTTAACAAAACAACTTTATGGCATACTCATAACAGGGGTATTTCTATGGAAGTAATGCAACGAGTCTTAAAACTCGAAATAGAAGATTTTGGCAAAATGCCTAAATTAAATAAACTTATAAAATTATATTATAAATTGTTAAATGATTATATGATGAAACGAGGATTTGCAGGGTTAGTTCATACAAAAGAACAATTCAGGCCAATATTTATGATTTGAGGGCAAAATGGCTAAAAAAAATTAATATAAAAAAAAATTATTGCTAATAATCCAAAGATAAACGAAAAAAGAATTTAACAAATCTCAAAAGAAATTAAAAAGAATGAAAAAAAGTTGGTGTAAAAGGTGTAGAATATAATATATTGCCGCCTTTTACTACCAAAAGGCAAATAAAAACATCAGACGAATGATAAATTTTGTTTTGAAAGCCCTAGTGAAAAACTAGGGTATTTTTTTCTTGACTATGCTTGATCGGTCATGCATAATCTGAATTGCTAATCGGTTAAAAAATAGAAAAACCGGTACAAATAATTACTGCTTTAGTTGAAGGAAATTCGATTAGAGCTACGTGTCGTATAACAGGTACGGCTAAAGGCACTGCGTTAAAATTATTAGCTGATGTTGGAAAAGTTTGTTCTGATTACCAAGATAAAACCCTTAGGAACTTACCTTGTAAAAGAATACAATGTGATGAAGTTTGGTCTTTTTGTTATGCTAAAGACAAAAATGTACCTAAAAGTAAGAAGGGACAATTTGGTTATGGAGATGTATATACTTGGACAGCATTCTGTGAATATACTAAACTTGTACCTAGCTGGTATATAAGAAGACGTGATTTGCGATCTGCTATTATTTTTATGAATGATTTAGCCAATCGGTTAAGCAACAGAATACAATTAACCACGGATGGACTTAGGGCATATTTAGAGGCTGTAGAAAATGCGTTTGGCGGAGATATTGATTATATAGTCAATTAGTTAAATTATACGGAAATGAAAAAGAAAAAAATGAAGTTAGGTATAGCCCTGCTCAATGTATTGGAACAAAGAAAAATATAGTTTATGGCAATCCAATAATATGTAGCATATCGTTATTGTATAGTTTCTGTATAGTAACGAATTTTGTGAAATATTTAATAAATTTCAAGCATATCTATAGTTGCCTAGCTCTATAAGATGATTATTGTAATGTTATCCAGAAGTGTCTAAATACAAATGATAAGACTTTGCAAAAGGGATTCTGGTTTATTGGTTTATTGCTACAATACTTTTAACCGCATAGTTATTGGTGGTTGGCTTCATGCGCTTGTTATGGCATGGCCTGTGTAGATAGATATTTCTGAAACTTCTATTGCTACAAATTAGGAAGTATTTTTTCTTCCCAATCTTCTAGTTTTATTCCTTCTACTCTGCAAAACTCACGTGTATTGCTTGTTACCAATGTCTTGTCGTTGGAAGCGGCAATTGCTGCGATGAATAAATCATTAGAACCAATCGGAGTTCCAGCTTTCTCTAGCTTGGCACGAATTTCTCCATATTTTTCTGCAACGGTATCATCAAAGGGCAGGGATAGAAAACTACCTAAAAATTTACGAACCTTGTCTAAATTCTTTTCCGGTTTAGCGCTTTTTAGAGCGCCATAGAATAATTCCCCTTTTACTACAGAGCATATGTTAATTTCTTCTGGCTGTTTTGATCCTAAATTATTCCGAATTTTCTCTGATGTCCCATTGAGATATTTTATACAAGTATTCGTATCGAGCAAATACGTCATTCAATTTCCTCACGGACTTCATATACTCCTTGGTCGCCACGTTCAATTGGTGCATCTGATAAACAGCCATAGGTTTCTTGAATAAATTCATGCCATTCTGATTTCTTGCTGAATTGCTTTACCTGCTCTTCTGCTGGAACCTCAAGAGCTTTGATTATTCTGTATAAAATGACTAAATATTCATCTTTTATATTGTCGATTTCTGCTTTTATTTGTTCTTTGTTGATCATCATTTAACCTCATTCCTTATTTTTCCACTCGGTTTAGTTAGAATAATCATTCCTCTCTCAATAATCAAGGAAAACATGTTAAATTTTTTGTGCGGAAGCACATATCCAAAAGGGCGTGAAGCAACGACATGGATGTCGTTGTAGCCATTTTGAAAGAGTTGCACAGGATATGCTTAACTCGAGGTTGCAAATTCCCAGCTCTGAGACCAGCAGTTTGTAAGAAATAATAAAATGCATTAAATACGGTGCTAGTGATCAAACCTTTTTATGACGTTTGATAATTTCGATAGCTTTATTCAGTTTGGCTGTGACTTCTTTTGCCTTTTCCTGCAGTTCCTTGCTTAGATGTGTAACTTTGTCAGGGTGAGATTTGACAATTTTATCTTTATATGCCTTTTGTACTTCTTTCAATGAAGCATTAGGGCTAACCCCCAATATTTTATATGCATCTTCTAAATTTAAATCACCTTTAGATTCAGTCTTTCTATTTTCTTGTGACTGACTTTTGGAATAAAAATTTCTCTGTCTTTTTTGATTTTTGAACTTTTGCCATAAATAGTATAAAAATCCAGATGCAATAAGGTCGTCAAAATATAAGTGGATGTAAAT
>MAYW01000156.1 GCA_001723765.1 Candidatus Scalindua rubra | reverse complement strand
GATTTGGGTTGCCATGCTCACTTCCATGGTTTGTTCTGCAATCGTGGCCAGTATTTGGCTTCAATGGGGTCTGCGTAGAATAGAAAAGCGCATCCGCGAAGCGGCACCTTTCCCTGCATGAGTGAAAAAAGTCTTCAGCTAACCTACGCCCCCGAGAGCATCTGTTTCGGATGCGGCCCGGCAAATGAAAGTGGGTTGCGAATTAACAGCTTTGTGGATGGGGACAATGTTGTGGCTGACTGGTCAGCCCTGAAGCATCATGAAGCTTTCCCCGGAGTGCTGAACGGCGGTATTATTGGAACGCTCCTCGATTGTCACTGTAACTGGACCGCCGCCTACCATTTGATGAAAGCGGCTGGGGAGGACCAAGTCCCGTCAACTGTTACTGCTGACTACAGTGTTAAACTTTTGCGGCCTACACCGTCTGATGAGCCTGTTCATCTTCGTGCGTGGCTAGTAGAGTTGGAAGGAAGCAAAGCTGTAGTGGAGGGGGAATTATCATCCAGTGGGAAAGTGTGTGCCACCAGCCGCGGTACCTTTGTAGCGGTGAAGCCGGGGCATCCGGCTTACTTTCGGTGGTAAGGGGAAAACTCTGGTCTATTGTTTGTGGGGATAAACCCCCATGCTTAGTCAAGAAGCTACTTTAAAAGATACTATACTTTTGAGAAACATGGCTTATTCACCTTTTTCTATACAACGTGTTTTATTTAAGATTTACACAAGTATGATATTGTATCCAAAGGGTAAAACCCACCCTCAGATAGAGAGGAGTCAAGCATGATAAAGCGTTGACATCTGACGCTACTATTACTAACTTTTGTGTAATGGAGTTTGGTAGCTATAATTAAACCTAAATAACTTGTGCTGAGAATATTCGATAATATAGATCAATCATTCTTACCTACTATAAAAGAAAGTTTGGATATATATGACAACACAGATTTCTATGTTTTCTATCTTGTTCCCACCAACAGAAATAGAGTAAACAGTTATAATATTGCGCATACCAAGATTATAAATAACTTGAATGTTGTGTAATGCTTGAAAAAGCAAATACCCTACAGGAATGTGAAGGGATATTATCTAATTGCATCTCAAAAGTGAGCTTACTGGGTCAAATCGAATTGACGCTGGCTGACATTGAAAAACTGAGTAGAATAATCAGGGAGGAATTACAGTGGACCACATTTGTGGAAGGACTACGTGAGATTAAAGAAATCGGTCAGACTTGCTTATCAACTCTTTTAGTTTGGGAGGGTATCTTGGGTTATAAAGGCGGTGACTTTTGGAGTTCAATTTCTAGCTCACTCGGTATGTTAGCTGGTAGTCAACAAAGTAAGTTGGGACAATTCTTCTTGGATTTCTTAAAACGTAGTAGACTTCCTTCGTTTGATATAGAAGGAGCTCATAGATATGTAACACCGATACTGGCACATGGTGGTATACCTGATTATTGTTTGCCTGACTTCTTTGGGAATTTGCTTTGGCCAATAACGTCTGGGGAACTGGAAATATTTTCTAAAGAAGCCGATGAAATAATTGAAGAGTGGCAAAGCTGTTCTTCCCTGTTCTATTTCACAGATAAGCCAATAACGCGTTTCCTACGATATGGAGGGAATCAAGCTACTAGCTTTCTTTCGCGGTGCGTAGAAATGGCTGAACGAGCAATAGAAGAAAACGAGGTGCCTACCGCCTATGAGCTGGATCTACCTCAGAGAATCATACAGCATTTTGAAGATTGGCTGGAAGAAAATCGTGAAAAAAGAATAGTTCTCAGACGACCGGTGATTAAGTGGAGACGCCCTACGATATATTTTGACCCAGCAGTTGGAGAAATTCGACTTACTATTCCGACACAGAGAATTGAAGCCCTGTCTGGGGAAATTAGCGTGGTTATTATGCTGGGTAATAAATCTCCTGTTACAATTCCTATCAAGGTTTATGCCCGAGATAATGCATACGAAACCGAAGCAATTCAGAGGGTCATTGAAGACCCAGCTGAACAATATGAAATAAGACTATCCCGGAATGGGTCAACTATCAGACAGTGGACTTTCAATGGCATAAAAAAGAAAACACCATTTTTATGCTTTTCTGAGGATTCACAAAAACTGATTAGAGGTAGAATTTCCTTTTCACGCTTTTGGTTAGTATACCCAGAAGATTATACCCTGATTCCTGACAGAGGTATCATTGAATCTGGCGCGGAATTTTATGGGAATTGGGAGGACTATCATTGTACTCTAATAGATACCTCAGATATTCAACAACTTGTCCTTAAAAGGGAAAATGAAAATCCAATTGTTATTCCGTTAGTGGAGGATATCTTTGAACCCAAGATTACTGGTGGAGACATTCTTGAAATAGGACGTTCAGAACAGGTACCGATTTTTGTAGGATCACCCCCACAGATTCAAATTCCTATGTCTGATACAACTGAATTCAAAAGGCTGCAAATAATCATTACTCCCATTGGAAACACATCTATTCAAGATAAGCTAAGTTACAAGGTAGATGAATTGATTGAGTCTTATCGAAGCAATGAAATGGTAAATATAACATTATGTGACGAAAGATTATTAGGCAATAACCCTATAGGTAGTTTTCGCATTCACTTACGTGGACGATTGGGGCAAGATAAACGTTTCACCATTTGTTGCATTCCAGTTTTGGACGTGCAATTTGATAGAAATATGTATTATCCAACACCGAACGATTCGAAACCAGCGATAGTCTCATTAACCACAATGCCAAACTCCATAATAGCAATTTCTGAGCTATCCAGAATATCGCCAAACAATTTTGTACACAAGGGTATAGTTACAATATCACCGCATGAGAGACATATCAAGTGTAAAATTGAAGTCCCAGTGTCTGAAAGTAAAAAGTGTTCTATTCCATTAACTATTCAAATTCCACGGATACGTTGGTCTCTAAGAGGATTAACCCAAGATAGAGAGTTTCTAGACCTATACGAATCCAAAGAGATAAGTATACAAGAATGGGAAAACACTCAAGAAATGCAACTTCTAATATCTATCCCCAATACCATTTATGAGACAGCTACCATAAATCTAAGGGGATCTGAACAAAAGTTACTCTCACTTCTGAGAAATGGTAAGGCACGGTTTCCTTTACATGCATTTTCAGACTCCCTAAAAAGTACTGGAAGAACGATTAATGAGTTTTTCTTAACACTTGGGAAAAAGCATCCAATTGAAATACCAATCTTAAACGTCAGAGCTAAATGGGAGATTGACAACCTTAATTATGAAGAAAAATTGGTGAATGACAAAAGACATATATCTTTTAACTGGGCTGATAAAGGACAACCAAATAATAGAATACTCAGGCTCTATAATTTACAATACCCTTTTCAAAAATATATTTCTAAGCCAATACAAGATAGTATTTCCAACGTCGAAATAGAGGAGTATCAACAGAAATTTTTTCCAGGGAGATATAAAATAGAGTTTACTATTGAAGATCCATGGGGACATATTGAATCCATTCCTGACAATCGTATCCATGAAGTGGATATTGGTGTTGGTGAACGGCTTCCACTCGAAAAAATAGGTAAGCAACTCCTAGTTACATCGCTTTTGGATTGCAATGGGCATACTCATTATATAAATCGCCATGAATACAGAATTAGTATAAACAGTTTTATTAAAACCGAAGGAAATGAGTATATTTATCAAGGCCACATTTATGTTCGTCGTTTTAAAAAGGGCAAATTAATAACGATAAAAGATACTAACCCAATTAACATAAGTTATAATCAATCCAATTTCACTATTAGCCGTATGCTTGATAGAGGTGGTGACATCGATATCGGCGGTGATGGTTCTTATTATTGTAGTATTTGTACTAAAATATTTTGGAGTGATATTGAATATCAAGAGGAGCTAACTAGAGGTCATAAGAAATTCCTTATTACAGATGCGACATATAATACAATTATAAAACCTGATGACAATCACAATAAAATATTGAATAGAGAAGTACTATAATGAGATTAGATCCAATAAAGACGACAGAAAAAATAAAACAAGATTATGTTAGATACCTAAAGACCACTTTTCCAATAACTAATTCTAATATCGCAATGCAGTTCGAAGAACTTCTCAGAGAAGAAAATAGGCTCTTTAACGGCCCAATACTTGAAGCAACTCCGCCATTCAGGACAAGCTTAAGTATTTCAGATTTGATTGAGGATGGGATGCTTTCGAAAAGATTCTATGATCTATGTGGTGATGAACTACCATTAGAAAGGTCGCTTTATGAACATCAAGAATTAGCAGTAAGAAAAGTTGTTGCTGAAAATCGAAATATTGTAGTAGCTAGCGGTACAGGTAGTGGAAAAACAGAAGCTTTTCTTATACCTATTTTCAACAATCTTCTGACTGAATTGGAAAACGGCGAACTATCACCGGGTGTTCGGGCATTACTTCTCTATCCCATGAATGCTCTTGCAAATGATCAAATGAAGCGTTTAAGAAGAATACTGGAGAATTTCCATGATATAACATTTGGGCGTTATACGGGTGAGACAAAAGAATTTATCAAAGAAGCTAAAGAGCATTTTCGTAAGAACTTCCCAAAAGAACCACGTATTGAAAATGAGCTTCTTTCGCGTGAGGAAATGCGTGATAAACCACCTCACATACTATTAACAAACTACGCTATGTTGGAGTATCTGTTACTACGGCCCAAAGACCACGAATTTTTTGATGGCGAAAAAGCAATGCATTGGCGGTTCATTGTGATTGATGAAGCGCATACATATGATGGGGCAAAAGGTATTGAGATGTCTATGCTTATTCGACGACTAAAGGATCGTATCGTCAAAAGTGAACCAAATAGAATTAAGTGCATTGCCACTAGTGCAACCCTCGGTAGCGGTAAAAAAGATTTCCCTAGAGTTGCCCGTTTTGCCAGTCAACTATTTGGTGAAGCTATCAAATGGGAAGACAACAACCCACAAAAGCGAGATGTCATAGAAGCCAGCCGTATTCAAGCTACGGAATTAAGTAGTGTCCAGAATAGACCGAATCCCATGCTTTACCAATCTTTGATTGGTGAACTAAATTCTCCACAATCAACTTTCGATAGACTTTACCATACAAGCAAACAAAATGGCATTGCGACTATTGATTTGGATAAAGCAAAATCAATAGTTAAAAGCGGCCATTCTGAAGAATCCATCTCTAACTTTCTCTTTGAAATTCTAAAAGGTGATATCAACCTACACAAACTTCGTGAATGTCTTCATAAGAGACCGAGGTTTTTACCTGATGTTTCCAGTAGTGTTTTCCCCCAATTGTCCCATAAACAAGCTCAAAGCGCCCTTAGCGCATTAGTAGATTTAGCTGTTCAAGCTAAACCAGCTAAAGGGAGTACACCCCTTTTGCCTGCGCGATACCACCTATTTGTACGGGCCTTGGAAGGCGCGTATCTCCAATTATCACCAACTTTAATATTATATCTTGACAGACGAGAAACCATCCAAGTGGAAGGAAAAACATTTGTTGTCTTTGAGATGGCATCATGTCGACGATGTGGGAATCTGTATCTTGTTGGTGTTAATAGCGATGGTAAACTAAAACAGACGCGGGAGATTTTTGAAGATAATCGGGAGAATACCGAGTTTTATCTGTTGATGACTCCTAATGTAAATCTTGTGACTGAAGATGAGGACGAAGTCGTAATTGCTGGTTCGAAGGAATTTGAGAGTAATGCTCAATACTATGAGCTTTGCACACAATGTGGAGCAATTGATAAGGAAGGATTATTAACCCCTTTGTGCTCTTGTCCAGGGGAGAAACAAAGAATTCAGAAAGTAGTGTCCAAGGATGGACAGATCAAACATTGTCCCGCTTGTGGGTCAAGAACACCTATAGGGAATCTGGTTTGGCGCTTTTTAACAGGGCAAGACGCTCCTGTCACCGTATTGGCAACTTCATTATATCAACAGATCCCAATTAGGAAGGTAGAATTACCAAAGCCAAAAGAACCAGTTAAAGATGATTGGAGTTCGACCGTAATTTCCAAATCTACAGTTGTACTCGATCCAGAAGCGGTTCGTCAATTACTCCTATTCTCTGACAGCAGACAGGATTCAGCGTTTTTTGCATGTTATTTAGAAAGAACCTATCATCAGATTCTCAGACGTCGTCTTATTGTGCAAACTCTTGAAAAGCACAAAGAAGATATCCTCGAGAATCAATGGTGTATCCAAGACTTGGTTGAACCGCTTCGTAGGGAAGCAAAGCACCTAGAGGTTTTCCCAGCAAGGTGGAGTTTGCAAAGAAAAAAAAATGAGGTTTGGAAGTGGATATTGGTAGAATTGTTGGCATTTGATCGACGGAATAGTCTAGAAGGCCTTGGATTATTGGGGTTTGGTGTAGTAAAACCAGAGAGTTGGACAGCGCCTTTCCCATTATTAGAAGAGCCGTGGAAACTTAAGGCAGATGAAATCTGGAGTCTTTATCAAATATTATTGGATAGCTTTAGGAATAAAGGTGCCATCGCTTTTCCTGATGCTATTTCGCCTATGGACGAAGCTTTCAAACCAAGAAACTTTGAATTCTACTTTCGAGAAAGAGATTCGGTAACTAAAAAGCATATATTTGCTTGGGGTAATCCAAGTAAGGGGATACTTAACAGTAGGTTAGATTTTCTGTTAAAACTTTCAAAAATGTGTTCATCAGATATTGCCAAGGACGATTGCAAAAAGATGCTCGTAGACATATGGCGAAGAGGTTTGAGAGTAGAGAATGATAACTCAATATGGTCCGACTACTTCCGAGGGAAGGAAATACCTCTTGAGGGTTACGCATATCGTTTTCGACACGAGTATTGGAAACTACAAGCTGGGGTTATTGATCCTGATATTCAATGGTATCAGTGTGACACTTGTAAGAACCTATACTTGCATAACATTAGAGGAATCTGTCCAACGTATCAGTGCAATGGCAAACTACTTTCTTGTGACCCTAATGATGTTTTGAGTGGCAATCATTATAGAGGACTCTATCTTGGATTGAAACCTATAAGGATGGTCTCGAAAGAACATACTGCTCAGCTCACAAGCGAAGCTGCGGCCGAATTACAAGACCGGTTTATAAATGGCAAAGTCAATGTATTAAGCTGTTCCACTACTTTTGAATTAGGTGTAGATGTAGGAGAACTCGAAACTGTGTTAATGCGAAATGTGCCACCATCTCCTGCAAACTATATACAGCGTGCTGGTCGAGCAGGGCGTCGTACTGATTCAACTGCTTTTGCTCTAACCTTTTGCCAGCGTCGTTCCCATGATTTGACACATTTTAATGAGCCGGAACGAATGGTTTCCGGGAAAATTCGCTCACCTTACTTTGAGCTTTCAAATGAAAAGATTATGCGGCGACATATACACGCCGTGGCTCTTGCTGAGTTCTGGAAGCAACGGCGTGATTTGTATGGCAAAACACAGACGTTTTTCTTTCCAGCTCATGATTCTGCACCAGAGGCTTTCAAAGAGTTTTTAGACCATCACCCTCAAGCCTTAAGGAACAGACTAATGCGTATTGTTCCACAGAACTTACAGCCAGTTTTTGATTTTGAAAACTGGTCCTGGGTTGAAGATTTACTAGGTCAAGATGGTTCTATTACAAAAGCATCTGATGGAATTCGATCTGACATAGCAGAGTTAGAGCGTGTTCATAAGGAACTGAGCGAAAAGCAAGAACGTTCTGACCATATTATTAGAATTATGCATACCATTAAAGAGCGAAGCATTATTGGATATTTATCAACACGAAACGTCCTCCCTAAATACGGCTTTCCTGTGGATGTTGTTTCTTTGGATATCATGCACCATGGAGAAAATGCCAAACGATTAGAATTGCAACGTGACCTAACCATTGCTATTTCGGAATATGCACCTGAAAGCGAGGTTGTTGCCGGAGGTCGATTGTGGGTGAGCTATGGTCTTAAGAAACCTCCCAAGAAGAGGGGTTGGATAAACTACCGGTATGCGATATGTCCAAATTGTAAACGATATCAGAGGGACTTGCAGGAGAAGGAGCCTAAATTAGAAATCTGTTGTGCTTGTGGAATTGCTTTGGACGGAAGAGGAGTCAAAGGAAACTTCCTTTTCCCTGAATTTGGTTTTATTACAGGTATGAAGGCACCGAGGCAACCTGGAGAAAATCGACCTAGAAAGACTTATATAACCCGTATCCATTTCACTGGTGATTCTGAAAAGGGAAAAAGTTACAATTGGGTCTTCGATAAAGTAAAATTTGCTGCTACTTCTTGCCGGGATGGGGAAATGGCTGTATTGAACAGATGGGGTTTCAAGGTTTGTTATCTATGTGGGTACGCGATTCGTCAGGAGACTAAGACACCTTCTTCTCATGATTCACCTTGGGGCAGGAAATGCACCGGTAAACTTTCCCGCCCAATGGGTTTAGGACATGAGTTTAGAACAGATATTCTTAGTTTGAGAATAAGAGGTTATTCTCTTGATGAAGAATCCTTTCGGCTTTCCCTACTTTATGCATTGCTCGAAGGTTTAAGTGAATCATTAGAAATAAGACGCGACGACATTGATGGCTGTATCTTTAGAGATTCCCAAGGGTATGCCTTCATATTATTTGATAATGTTCCTGGCGGCGCTGGTCATGTAAAACGACTTACTGAACAAGAATATAATTTAGAATTAATGCTAAAGTCGGCATTAAGAAAAGTAAGCCAGTGCCGATGCGATAAAGAAACGAGTTGCTATAGCTGTTTATGTAACTATCATAATCAATTCTGTCACAATAAATTGTCAAGAGGGAAAGTGAAAAAATTCTTAGAAAGTCTTTCACTATAGTAAAGATTATTGCTACTATTATAATGCAAATAGATATTTATTTGGGCGAAGCGTTTAACTTTGAATCAAGTATCGGATGGGGAAGGAGCTTAATAATTGACGATTGAATATTGCCGATTTTCGATTGAATAAATGGCATTACCGATCAACATAGAAAAATTACTTGACGGATCTTCAGTTGAGTGGGAGCGCCTTGAGTTTAAAAAAGGGTGGAATCCTGAAGACATAATCCAAACCATCTGTGCGTTTGCAAATGATATGCACAATTGGGGAGGTGGGTACATCATTCTGGGAATAGTAGACGAAAATGGCCGTCCAATTTTGCCACCACATGGATTAAATCCATCGAAAATTGATAAGATTCAGAAAGAACTGATATCGCTTTGTCATAAACTTAATCGATACTATATGCCGGTAATTCAACCGGAGGTATTTAGGGAAAAGCATATCCTTATTCTGTGGGTTTACGGTGGTGAAGAAAGACCTTACAAAGCACCTGTATCACTGGGCCAGAAAAGTGAAAAAGCAATTTATGTCCGCAGAGGTTCAGAGACCTGCAGAGCCAATGAAGTCGAAGAACGGCAATTGCGGGAAATATCCGCCACGGTTCCTTTTGACGATAGAATCAATCATAGCGTCGAGATAGATGAATTTGATCTTGGAATCATCCAAGCATTTTTGAAGGAAGTGAAAAGCAGTCTTTACGATGAGTCGCAACGGATACCTTTCCCTGCACTATGCAATCAGATGAAAATCGCCCGGGGGCCATCTGAATATCTGAAACCACTGAATATTGGACTGTTCATGTTCAGCAATCATCCAGAAGAATATTTCCCGGGTGCAAGCATAGATGTTGTAATATATTACGATGATATAGGTGACCGCTTCTCTGAGAAGACATTCACAGGACCCATTCACCGACAATTGCGTGATGCTCTCCATTACATAGAGACAACAGTCATAAAGGAGGAAGTGCAAAAAAGGTTGGGTGTAAATGCATAAAACAAGTCTCTTGCCGTCTTCAAGAAACATCCCTTGTCCCAAGTCGTGGCCCAAGTTGAAATGGGAATTAATGAAAGAGAATTTGAAAGAATAGTCTCAAGACTGTCCCAAGTTTGTCCCAAGTCTGTCCAAAGTAAAATAGCCGTAATAAGAGATGAAGGAGATAGCAGAGATGACTGAAGTTGCTGTTAACGATTTCGTTCGCCGTCAAGTTGCCGGCTCAGGCAAAACCTATTCACCGGACCTCTCATTCGAGGAGATTGCTCATCATGCCTCTGATCAGATAGAGGCAGGTCATTTCCGGCAGGGCTACAGGGGGGGTGTGATTATCGTGGATGTGGATTACTCTTTGGTAAAACATTTCGTCTGCCCGTTCGTGCGAATTGATGAGACAACTGAGCTCAAAGCTGAAGTGGTCAGCCGGAAGGAAGGTGAAGAACCGTACATCAGAATTCGAGCTGTTACTGGAGAGGCTCTCCCGGCCGGGAAGGTGGAACTGATCCTCTACCGGCACGATGTGCTGGTGGAGAACGATGAGCAG
>MAYW01000155.1 GCA_001723765.1 Candidatus Scalindua rubra | reverse complement strand
CAGTATTCCTGTGTCTACTCTTTTTTTAAAAACATGGCAATTTCGTTTAATTGCAGAATTATGGCAGTGTTTATGGTGTTTCAGGTAATTACGAAGTGAAATAGATCAAGGATAAAAACTTATCTTGACAATATTATCGTTATGGTTAATAAGCTATCGTTCTGGTAATTACCTTCATTTTTAAAATATTTTCGCACTCATATCAGTTTCAATATCCTTGGTATAGCTAATAATATCAAGGAATTGTGGATTTTTGCCTCGTGTGGTCGATGCAGATCAAGATCGCAAAAATGAAGGTTTTTATTCCATAATGAAAATCAATGTTTGTTTTTCCTTTCTCTGGCATACGACCGATATAGATGGTATTCAATCGGTTACCCTTTACATCGTAGGTACTTACTGTTGCTGCTGTGGCATGACGCCAGCCTTCCTGCTTTATGAGAATCGAAGTTGCATCCATACTTATTGCTAATGTCACAGCTTCTTGAGATATTTCTTCTTCAGATTGGGCTGTAGCAAGAAAATCGCTGGTTTCGAGAAAATGTCCAACATAATCAAGGACTCTTCTGGCAGTCCCTTCCGAAGGTTTCATGAGTGTCCACTTTTGACAGTGCTTTATTGTGTCACCTAATGTCATACTCGCTAAACTGTAGCAAATATATTCTGCAGCCGCAAAGCTTACATAGTCGTTTATGAATTTTAATTTTTGTTCAAGAGGACAAATGCTGTGGCTTACCTTATTTTTCTGGTAAATCCCTCGCTTTAGTGAAATTTCTCCCAACAAGGTTAAATACCGTCCGGTAGCAATATACTTACGGTAATGTTTCTGTCCCTCATAGAGAATCATACTATTCGTCTCATCGTTATGGAAAAACAATTCACTTAATCCATAAGCGCCAGATTCACCAATTGTTTCAAGAAATTTTTTCTCAACAAATTGAATATTTGCTCCATTAAATGGTTTTTTCTTAATATCGTCAAGTTGGTATTCAACGCCAGTGCGAATTGTTGAAAGTATTGCGGATGCAACTCTATCTGTTCTCATATGTGACAATATTATACAATATTGTCACATATTGCAAATATAAATTATATAACTCTTTTAATTTCATTATGAATATATGTAATATGGGGCGTGCACCTTTATCTCCCTCATTATTACAAAGATTAGGAGGCAGACCTCTCTTTCGAGAGGCGTCCTCGTCAGCCCTGGCGGTCATGCCAAAGGCAGATCCGACCGGGCGGAGATTCCAATTCTGGAATCCTCTCGAAAGAGAGGCTGGTCATGTTTATGTATGCTTCAATGGCTCACAAATTGTGATTTTTTAAATTACACATCATCTCTGTAGCGGAAACCTGGTTTATTCCAGTCAAAAAAAGCAAGAAATTGTCGGCTTAGAGACTATGCTAAACTTGACTAATTTACTGACATTTTCTATTTGCCTTGATAGTGTCATGACAAAAGACTTGACATTGAAAAAAAAATAATATAGTTTTTATGAACTTTGTTTAAGTTGTGTCGTATGTTTTTAGTATGGTGGGTGGATATAACTAAGTCCGCTTTATTTTATTCAATTCATAATTTATATTAATTTCTAGTTAAATTTTATGGCTGAAGAAATTGACGTTAATTTAACGTCTCGGAAATTCAAAGTTTGGTAGGAGCCAACTCCCGTTGGCGATCGGCTTCTCATCGTTGAGCGCTGACGATCGCCGTCAGGAGACGGCTCCTACCTATGCATTTAATGTCGCCGAAGGCTTAACTTCAAGTAATTATTACTTTATAAATGGCAATTTAAGATATGGGTCATTACGTTAAATTAATATTACTATGGTTAACCACAATATCTATAATATTTATCTTACTGTTAGGCGTTTCTGGCGTGTGGTCTGATAAAGAATTTAATCCTGAATGGAAACAACATCAAAGGGCCGTTATCCAGGAGAAAATTGCTAAGGCAGAAGAAAGTTATGAATTTTGGTCAAATCCGGAATGGGGTGATCCCGAAAAAGCAAAAGAGTTGGAAAATAAGATTAGGGGCTTGAAAAACAAAAAGTTGGAGATAAAGCAGATATTACTTAAAGGCGAGGGTCTTTGGAGTAATCAAGAAAACGGTCCCAGGTTCGATAGGTGTATGACATGCCATATTGATGAAGAAAGGATAAAAGAAGATCATCCAGAAAACCTTCCGCTTCCTTACGATATATACGGATGTATGGTATGTCATGATGGAAACGGGATGGCCTTGGAGAAGGAACCTGCTCATGAGCATATGCTTGCGGATAGGGAGGCAATGAGGGAGGCGCGTGAGAGATCTGCTGACGCTCTTATAAAGATGTGGCAACGCATAGCGAAATTAAATCCTGAAAAAGAAATAAAACTACGAGAAGTAAGCTTCTACGGCCCGACAGGCGAGTATCAAATCTATGTAGGAAATATAAAATGTATCAAATGCCACAAAAAAACACATCCGGAGCACGTCAACCTCTGGAGTGAGTCAAAGTTTAAAACCACTGAAAGAATACAAAAGGAACCTGATTTTCAAAAAGGGGATGAGAATTATAGAAAGAAATGCTATAAATGTCATACAACCGGTTATAAAGAGGATAAAGGCACATTTGAGGAATTAGGTGTTGGTTGTGAAGCATGCCATGGGCCAGGAGAGGTGTACAGTGAGCTTATGGAGGGTGAGAAAACAATAGAAGAAGCGAGAAAACTTACCCGTATTTCGTTTGATTATAATATTTTTAGCAATTGCCATATCACAAAAAGGCATGAAATGCGTAAAGAATACTTTGAATGGTAACAGTTCATCTTTTTTTTATTTTGTGGGAATATATTTTGTTTACAATTTGTCTTTAAAGAAAAGGTATTAAATTTAATTCAATTATTGTAGCGGGTTAGCGGGCATGTGTTGTTGTAAGCCTAACAATCATATGATGATATGTTTATAACCCCCTTGTCCATTCTGATCGAACCAGGGCAGGCGTTAATTCTGATGTATCGGCTTCGTATCAACCGGTTATTGTATGTAACTCATGGCTTCCTGCCCGAAAGACAGGTCAGGCGGGTAGCCTTGATGTTGCAACCTGCACAGAACCAAAAAGGGATAAATTTCTGACAAAGCTGAGCTTAGCCCACGTATGTTCTGGCTCGGCCAGGTTGTCTCCGACTCAGAGAGGTTGTTACTTTAAAAAAACTTGTCGATCTAATTTAGATCAGGTGTAGCTGTTATTAATAATTAATTATTGTCAATTTCCTTTTATTTTAATTTTACCTTTTACTAAGATTTTAGTTGACTTTGCTATATATAATTTTATAATAATTTTTCTTAGTTTAGTGGGCGACGTATGCTTTTACCTGTAACTTTGTAAAAATAATAGTTGCAGAGTGAAAGGAGCGGATAGTGAACTATATAAAGCATTTTAGAATTGGCGTCGTATTGTTAATTTGTGTGGCTTTTCTGATGTTAAGCGCCGGCGCAGTCTTTGCGCAGGCTAATCCAAAATCATCTCCGGAAAGATTGGTCATGCCAACAGAAAAGCTTCAAAAAGGGTTTGAAAAATGGGTTGGCCTGGAAAAGGGTAGCGGCCCATGGGCTGACTACTACAAGCCTGTGCCGCTCCATATGTATTGGAGTCCAAAGAACCACTATATAAGGCCTGATGTAAGCGCTTTCAAGAACCTGTTTGAAGATTATGCTTCAGGAGATTGTATGGGCTGCCATGATGAGGTAACTCCGGGTATTGTCAGATCCTGGAGGGATTCAGCTCATGCAAAGCCTAGAAGAACTCCTGAAATTGCAGAAAAGACAAGGGCGATTGAGGAAAAAGCTGGTATAACGATAGAACAGGTTACCTGTAATTTCTGTCATGGCGAAAGTCACGATGAATTGTTCATGCCCGTTGCTGATGATGTATGTAAACAATGCCACAGGCAGCAGGTAGTGGAATTTGCATCCGAGATTGCGGATGGAAGGCCAAGTCACCAGGCATCATGGATTTCAAACGTAGTAGTGCCATGGTATATCGAAGGCTTTAGAAAGGGTGAACAATATTCATTCATAGGCTGTGACCAGTGTCACCCTGCAATGGAGAAATGCGACGCCTGCCATACACGCCACAAATTTAGCTCGGAAGAGGCAAGAAAACCAGAAGCTTGTTTTTCTTGCCACATGGGCGCTGATCACCCGGATGCAGAAACTTATCAAGAATCAAAAATGGGTGTTATTTATGAAATGGAGGGTGAAACATGGGCATTGGATAAGGGCCTGAATGATGTTGAGCTAGGTGGAAGTGAAATGCGCAGTCCCACCTGTCAGACCTGTCATATGTATAATAATACAACAGGAAAATGGGGCCATAATGTAACATCAAAGGGTCGTTGGCGTATGGGAACATTCCCACCTAAACAGGTAGAATACAAGTCAAGCATGAAGGATTATCCTTATGGTATAACAATTCCACCTATGGACAAGAAGATAGACCTTTATGACGGACCAAATAATAAGAAACTCGAGAGATGGGTGGAACTTTGCAGCAATTGTCACAGCGGCCGTTTCGCAAGGCTGTGGTTTGAGGCGCTTGATGGATATATGTTTGCCGCATATCGTAAGCGTGATGAAGCTCAGCTTCTTGTAGAAGAGTGTTTTGACAAAGGATGGATTGATGTTAATGCCAGAGATCCTTATCCTATGGGTGATGTGATTGCCGATAAGTTAGGTGTTAAACTCCTTGGTGAAGGCGTTTATAAAGCATTTAAGACAACAGGAGGTAAGGTTCCAGTAGTTGGCCCAATCCTTGGTGTATATGCAAACTTCAGGCATGATGGCGGTAACCCGAGCGCTATTGAAGTAGAATATGGTAATATGTGGTTCTGGTACGCTCTCAAAGGTTACAAAGGTGTTGCCCATGGTCAGCAGGATTACGCATGGTGGTGGGGTTGGGCGCCTATGGTCAACCAGTTGTCACGCATCAGATCACAACATGATATGTTAGAGAGAGTATATAACATCGAGAAGAAACTAGGAATAGGCCTCGGAGGAGGTAAGTAGAAGTAGCCGCTGGTTTCCTGCCCGACTACGTCATTCAGGCGGGTAGCCGTGTAATTTAAATCCGCCCTGTTGAGTGGCGTAGACTACTCCACAGGGGGGATTGGATATTAATATAGTTTTAACACGAAAATAGATTCCCGACGTGAGCTAAGCTCAGCTTTGTCGGAGCAGGAAATGACGACTTGTAACGCTCTAACATGTTTCTGCGATTCAATCCCCATTTACATGAGGACATGTTTATCTGTCATTCCCGTGGTTTTAGCCCACATGGCAAGGAAACAGGGAATCTGGTTCTGTCCCCTCTTCATGGGGATGACATTACTTTCGTCATTGCCTGTCCTGAACTAGATTCAGGGACATGTTTGGCTGGTTCAGGCTTGCAAAGCTGAGCTTAGCTCTGTAGCCTGAATCGAAATGTTTAGGTTCAATCAACATGATTGAACCAACAGGGATAAAAGAGATTATAGTATCACACATTTTGTACCTATCTTGATGGCGTGGATGCTGTTACGCATCCTTATTGTTTAATATGATGAAACAAAGCATTTATTGATTAAAAATGGTCTTTATTTTTTTGGGTTTTTTGAGGGGAGGTAGAATATGTTGAAAATTAGAAATGTTTTTGTAACCTTTGCGACTGTATTTGCAATCTCATCGGCATATGCGTTGATTGGGATACAGGATGCAAAGGCGCAGGCATACGAAGACCTGCTTAAGAGGATAGAGGCGCTGGAAGCAAGACCTGGTGGTAACGTCAACGCACCAAAGATCAGGGGTTTGAAGATGGGTTTTGCTATAAGACATCGTTTTGAGGATCAGATACAGTTTTTTTCCAGTCGAGGTTTAGCGACTCCGGCAGTTAATGCGGCTGGTCAGTTAGTTCAGGGCGGTGAAGCCGGAATTGCTAAAGTGAGAGGTGGAACTGGTCGTTCTGCGAGAGATGAAGATTTTGTACTGCAAAGGGTCAGGATTTACTTTGACGCAGATGTGAATAAAAACGTACGCGGATTTGTCAAACTACAAGACTCCCGTACCTTGGGTGAATCCAATATAGCTGATAATGAAGAAAGAACTGATTTATTGGAAGCCTTTGTAGAATTGAGAAACCTTGGCGATCTAAGTCCTATGTTAAGTAACTTAAACTTAAAAATCGGTCGATGGCAAGCTCACTATGGTAACCATAGATTGATTGGAACATTGAACTGGGCTAACCAGGCAAGGTCATATGACGGTGCAAGGCTAAAGTGGAGCAATAAAAAGAATGCATGGATAGACTTATTTGCTCATCAGATACAGGAAGAAGATACAGGTGGTGTTTCAGGTTCAAGACAGCAAACAGATAATTCAGCTGGAACAACTTCTCTTCAAGCGAGGGACGAAGTAATATACGGTATATATTCCCAGTTTAAGTTTAGCGGCGCTCTGGAAGGTAACCTTGTAGAGCCTTATTTTATCGCAAGGAGTCGAAGTGACGATGTAAATTTATCTGGAGATAGAGATACAGGAGAGGTAAGGTACTCTGCAGGGTTCAGGTTAGACGGTAGAAAAATGCCAAGCCTTGCTGGTTTGGATTATACAGTTGAGCCGGTATGGCAGTTTGGAAAAGTAAATGGTGTCAGAGGCGAGACAGCAAATCTGGGAGCAGATCTTAATCCTGCTGCTGGTAATAGCGGTGATACATCTGATTCGATACAGGCCTGGGCTATTTACGCAGGAGCTGGATATACCTTCAAGGATATGCCGTGGACACCGAGGATAGGATATGCCTATGTCTTTGCATCAGGAGATGATAAACCGCTTACCGGGAGTGCAAAGACCTTCGATCACCTTTATCCTACAGGTCATGCCCAATTGGGATACATTGACAATGCTGCATGGCAGAACATCGAAGACCATCAGATACACTTATCGTTTAAACCAACTAAAAAACTTTTGGTTGATTTAAAAGGTCACATTTTTTCATTAGATGAGGAGGCTGACGCATGGTATAGTGTTGGTGGTGGTACTGGTTATGGTGGAGGTAGAGGCGTAATAAGGGCAGGGGCTGATCAGTTTATTAATTCCGCTGGTGTATTAGAGAATGTAGATGATGATTTAGGTCAGGAGATTGACCTTACAGTTAAGTATAAGTTGTTTAAGAACTTTAGTGTTGTTGCAGGATATTCTCATTACTTTGCCGATGATTTTATTGAGGATACAGGAGGTGGCGGCGGTAATGGCATCGATAGGGGTGCTGATTGGGTATATCTGATGACGTCAATGAAGTTCTAAGAAGTATGTTAAACAAATGTAGGGGCAATTCATGAATTGCCCCTACAACATTCTTTTTAAAAGGGTAAGAGTCATTATGATTCTTACCCTTTTTTTATCGCCTTAAATAGGGACACATCCCTTTTTTTTTGCAAGCAAAAAATTACTTGTACTATTCAATTGGGCTTCCTTCACCTACGAGGTGTAGGGATATCCGAGGTATTTTTTTGGATCATTGACATTGTGCGTTTTTAATGTATACTAAGTTAGCACATTATTTACTTTTGCTTTAAGGAGAAAAAACCTATGCCTACAAGCATTGAAGAACGGACAGCAAAAGTGGAAGGTATCCTGGAGCAAATGGATAAACGACTCACAAATATAGAAGGTGAGATTGTTAGAATCAACAATAGGTTTGAACATGTGAACGACAGGTTCGATCAGGTAAACACCCGGTTTGATCAGGTGAATGATAGGTTTGATCAGGTAAATAACAGAATTGACCAGAAGTTTAACTGGCTTTTGGGTATTATGATCACCATGTGGATTTCGTTAATTATCGCTGTGATTTTAAAATAAAGGTAGGTCGGGTTTCCCTGAACCAGAAGCGGTTCAGGGCAGGCCCCGTTGAATAACACCTTGTATAATCCTTTTATAATTCTATAATTTATTTACATGTTCCAACTACCATAAATGTAAAAATTCTTTATTCTACGGGGCAGGCTAATCCAATAACTGATTGTAAACAAAAAGGGTAAGGGTTATTATGATCCTTACCCTTTTTCTTATTTACTTTGTCAAAAAAAGTGATATTTTTAACACGAAAATAGATTCCCGATCGTGGTCGGGAATGACAACTTGTGACGCTCTAAGTCAAAGTTCAAGCAAACTATCTACAGGAATAATTCTCATTAGGGGCAAGGGGCAAAGACCACCTAATCCCCCTTTCTCCCCCTTTAGGAAAGGGGGAAAGAGGGGGATTAATTCATGAATATGTTTGTGCGAAAAATAGTCCTTTGTCATGCTTATGGTTGTAATAACTAAGAAAAAGATCAGGATTATACCTATGGAGGGCATAAAATGAACGAGGAGAAGCTTCTTAAACGTATTGTTATCAATCCAAAAATAATGCTTGGCAAACCAGTTATCAAAGGAACAAGGTTGACAGTAGAGTTAATTGTTGAGAAAGTTGCCTATGGTGAAACTATAGAAAACCTTAAGAAAGATTATCCCTTTCTAACAGAAGATGATATAAGGGCGGCCTTGTTATATGCGGCTAAGTGTGTAGCTTGTGAGGAAGTATACGTATCATAAATTTGTCACACTTTTGGAACAACTTGTGGTCAGACCTCTAAATCTAAAGGGACAACCCCCATATTAAATACTAATAATCGTGATGCAGAAACGTTTAGTCAGCTATACCCTACAGGTCACGCAAGGTTGGGTTATATTGACTTCCATGGGTGGATGAACATACAGGCTAATAAGATAATGTTCTCAGCCAAACCTTCAAAGAAACTTCTGTTAAAGGCTGACCTGTGGTTCTTCGAAGCGGATGAAAGGCTAGATGCATGGTACACTGTTGGTGGAGACGTTCGAGTAGGTTCTGCTGGTGCAAGCACAGATGATGATTATGGTCAGGAACTTGATATAACAGCTAAGTACAAACTCTTTAAGAACTTTGGAGTTGTTGCTGGTTATTCACACTACTTTGTTGACGATTTCATTGAAGATTTCGCTAATGGAGGTATTGGCGGAACCCTGAATCGTGATAGTGATACAGACTGGGCATACCTGATGACAACGATGAAGTTCTAAGGAGTTTTTTAGTAGCTCGGACTTCTAGTCCGACGAATGATTGTAAGTATGTAGGTCGGGTTTCTAACCCGACAAATAGTTGTTGTAAAAAAAAGATGTAGGGTGGGCAATGCCCACCATATAGTGTAAGAAGAAGGGTAAGAGTCATTACGATTCTTACCCTTTTTTTATCTAAAAACCTCATCCCACCTACGAGGTGGAATGGTGGAGTTAAGTCTTTAGACTTTTATGTGCAAATATATGCCAATTAGAATGCCTGCTTGTCGACGACAAAATGTCTCCATGATTTTTCATTTGACTAACAATAATATCATGATGTAAGATGATTTTTATGTCATTCACAAATGATGATAAAAAGGCGATTAAGGACATTCTTCACGAAACCATTATGGAAGACCATAAGCTGTTTGACGACTTGTTGAAGAATGTAAAGAAGTTTAGAGAATCGCCCGAAGGAAGGTTAGCCATAGTCGAGACAAAAGTTGATGAACTTAAGGACGATATTGATGAACTAAGGGATGACATGAAGGAATTTAGGAAAGAATTAAAAAGTGATATAAAAGAGAATAGAAATTTGATGATATGGATGTTTGGTATTATGATGACGATATATGGTGGATTAATAGTATTCTTGATTAGCAGATTTATTAAATGAATGGAAACTATTTATGAGTACGATGATATTTGAAGTGTATGATGCCTTGAAAGAGGCTGGCACATCAGAAGAAAAAGCGACTGCTGCAGCAAAAGCTGTAGCTGATTATGAAGGTTGTTTTAAAAAGATCAAACTGTGTTGGAAGTTATTAAGACTGAATTGAAATTAATTAAGTGGGCTTCGGGAATCATGCTTGCAGGTATTATATCTCTCGTTATAAAAGCCTTTATTATTATGTAAACCACCGGGGTCAATATTCAACAAGATGTGGGCCGGACGACAAATAATGTTGTAAGAAAAAAGGGTAAGAGTTATTATGATTCTTACCCTTTTTTTTATTTACTTTGTCAAAAAAAGTGATATTTTTAACACGAAAATAGATTCCCGATCATGGTCGGCCCACCTGCCATCTGCCCGCCCGGCTATGCCATTCGGACGGGTCGGGCAGGGAGGCAACCTTGTTCTCGCATGAGAATCCAATTTTCATCCTCCGTGACGTCACACAGTGGCATGAAGGTTTGACAAATAAAATAAAAGAGGATTATACCTATGGAGGGCATAAAATGAACGAGGAGAAGCTTCTTAAACGTATTGTTATCAATCCAAAAATAATGCTTGGCAAACCAGTTATCAAAGGAACAAGGTTGACAGTAGAGTTAATTGTTGAGAAAGTTGCCTATGGTGAAACTATAGAAAACCTTAAGAAAGATTATCCCTTTCTAACAGAAGATGATATAAGGGCGCCTTGTTATATGCGGCTAAGTGTGTAGCTTGTGAGGAGTATACGT
>MAYW01000154.1 GCA_001723765.1 Candidatus Scalindua rubra | reverse complement strand
CAACATACTTACTACAACGGTTGATAAGATAGTAAATTGGTCAAGGAAAAATGCGCTTTGGCCAATGCCCTTTGGTTTAGCATGTTGTGCCATTGAGATGATGGCTGTTGTAGCTCCCAGATACGACCTTGCCAGGTTTGGGGCTGAGGTATTTAGGTTTTCACCACGTCAGTCTGACTTGATGATTGTTGCTGGCACCGTGACTTACAAAATGGCTGCTGTGACAAGAAAGATTTACGATCAGATGCCAGAGCCGAAGTGGGTGATTGCAATGGGTGCTTGTGCCTGTTCTGGTGGAGTTTTTGATACTTATAGCACAGTTCAGGGTGTAGATGAGATTATTCCTGTTGATATCTATTTACCAGGATGTCCTCCACGACCTGAGGCTCTGATTCACGCAGTAATGGAATTACAAAAGAAAATAAGCAAAGAATCAGTTCTGGATAACGGAGCTAAGTAAATCCCCCTCATTCCCCCTTTTCTAAAGGGGGAGGAAGGGGGATATAACCCCATTTATAAAGGGGGATATGGGAGATTTGCTAACTTATTTTTCGAGTTAGTGCATCCTGCACAACTCTTTCAAAATGGCTACAACGACATCCATGTCGTTGCTTCACGCCCTTTTGGATATGTGTTTCCGCACAAAATAATGTAATCCATTGATTCATTTACACTTAAAATGGAAATTCCTGTACTATTAAATTACCATGTTTGAAGAGAATATAATAGAAAAGAAGGTAAAAGAGAAATATCCAGAGGCAGTATTGGATGTAAAGACATTTAAAGATGAGTTAACGCTATGCATAGGAAAGGATTATATAGAAAGCATTGCTAAATTTCTTCGTGATGATGATGAATTGGCTTTTGATTTCCTTTCAGATTTGTGTGGTGTAGATAAAACACGCCTTGATGATAGCAATAGTTTTGAAGTGGTTTATCATCTTTATTCTTTAAAACGAAATCACAGAGTGAGACTTAAAGTACAGATACCTGCTTCTGCACCAAATATCAGTACTGTTACAACCGTTTGGAATACTGCGAATTGGCATGAAAGAGAAGCTTATGATATGTTTGGGATAGTCTTTGAGGGGCATCCAGATTTAGAAAGGATATTGACACCAGATGGTTTTGAAGGACATCCTTTAAGAAAAGATTATCCTCTCAAAGGGAGGCAACCAGAATCACTTAAGGAAGTTTATAGAGAAAGAGAATAATGACAGCAACAACAGAACAGGTAATGTCTATTAATATGGGTCCCCAACATCCAAGTACACATGGTGTTTTGCGACTTGTTCTAGAGCTGGATGGGGAGACTATAGTTAATGTTAAGACATATGTTGGGTTTCTCCACCGCGGTATAGAAAAGCTTGCTGAACATAAAGCTTATCATCAGGTTATTACTCTTACAGATCGATTGGATTACTTAGCACCGACGTCTAATAACCTGGGATATGCCCTTGCAGTAGAGAAACTCTTGGATATAGATATACCCAAGAGAGCCCAATATATTAGAGTTATTATGTGTGAACTCACCAGGATCTCTTCCCATCTTTTGTGGCTTGCAACCCATGCTCTTGATATAGGCGCTATGACTGTTTTTTTTTACTGTTTCAGAGAAAGGGAAACACTCAATGATATCTTTGAAATGGTTGCAGGCGCTCGTATGAATCTTTCATACGTCAGGATAGGGGGTGTTGCCCGCGATTTGCCCGATGGTTTTAAAGAGAAGGCAATAGAATTTGTTAATACTTTTCCAAGAAGATTAAGGGATTATGAAACTTTATTAACAAAAAACAAGATTTGGTTAATGAGAACAAAAGATGTTGGGGTAATTTCTGCAGAAGATGCAATAGATTATGGGCTAAGTGGACCCAGTATAAGGGGTTCTGGAGTAAAGTGGGATGTAAGAAAATCTGAACCTTATTCATCTTATGATGAAATGGATTTTATAGTGCCTATCGGCAAAAACGGTGATGTATATGATCGTTATATGGTTAGAATAGAAGAAATGCGTCAGAGTAATGAGATTGTACGCCAGGCTATAAGTAATTTACCTAAAGATAAATTTATTGCAGATGTGCCAGATGTTACACTGCCTCCAATAGAAGAGGTCATAAGTAACAAGGAAGCTCGTAAACGCCATTTTTTATTAGTATCTAAGGGTATTCGCCCACCTGCTGGTGAAGTGTATGTTAGCATAGAGGCGCCCAAAGGAGAACTGGGATATTACATAGTTAGTGATGGTACAAAGCGTCCTTATAGATTAAAGATTAGGGCTCCTTCTTTTGTTAATTTAGAGGGACTTAAAAAGATGATAGAAGGTCATTTATTTGCTGATGTAGTAGCCGTGATTGGAAGTTTAGACATCGTTTTAGGAGAAATTGATCGTTAAAAAGGGAATTCCTAAATATTAAATTAGTGGCTGAAAGGAGCTAATTTGTGTTAGATGCTATTATATATACTATACTTGCAACGATTAAGATAGGTATAGTAATCGGGATTCTGTTATTAGTCATTGCCTACCTTATATGGGTAGAAAGGAAAGTTATGGCTCATATGCAGGTAAGACTTGGACCCATGAGGGTAGGATGGCATGGTTTGCTTCAGCCTATTGCAGACGGGCTCAAATTAATTTTTAAAGAAGATATTATACCAACACATGCTAGCAAAGTTGCATACGTCCTAGCACCCGTAATCGCAACGGTTCCCGCTCTAATGACATTTGCAGTTATTCCTTTCGGAGACAAGATAAGCATACTGGGTTATAGTATTGATATGGTTATAACAGACGTAAATATTGGCATACTTTATATCCTTGCCATTACTTCTGTGGGTGTTTATGGCGTCTTAATGGCAGGGTGGTCCTCTAATAGCAAATATTCTTTACTGGGTGGGTTGAGGTCTGCTGCGCAGATGATTAGTTATGAACTTTCACTGGGTCTTGCACTAGTAGGGGTTCTCATGATTACACAGTCATTGAGTCTGGTAGATATTGTCAATGCTCAATCTAAATGTTGGTTTGTTGTGCTACAACCTTTAGCGTTTATTGTGTATGCAATAAGCGCTGTTGCAGAGGTAAACAGATGCCCGTTTGATTTACCAGAAGCAGAGACTGAACTGGTTGCAGGTTTTCATACCGAGTATAGTAGTATGAAGTTTGCATTGTTCTTCATGGCTGAGTATGCGAATATTATAACCGTATCTGCTATTGCCGTTACTTTCTTCTTTGGTGGCTGGAGAGGTCCATTCCTACCACCTGTAGTCTGGTTTATAATTAAGTTAGCCTTGTGCATTTTCTTTTTTATATGGTTGAGGTCTACATACCCTAGATTCAGGTATGATCAGCTAATGAAGTTTGGGTGGAAGGTTTTACTTCCAGTTGCGTTAGCAAATATTTTAATTACAGGTCTTGTTATGGTGTTGTTATAGTTTGCTAAGGAAAAGTTAGTATGATAAAGCCATTAATACAGGGTTTAGCGCTCACATTAAAGCATTTTATAAACCCATCTAAAGTGATCACAATGCAGTATCCTGATGAAAGATGGACAACTTATCCACGTTTCAGGGGTTTACATGAATTGCAGAGAGACGAAGATGGTAAAGAGAAATGTGATGCATGTGGACTCTGTGCAAAAGCTTGCCCTTCTGAATGTATTACTGTTAAGAGTGGTAAAAATGAGCAAGGAGACAAATACGCAAGTGTTTATGAAATAAATATGTTTCGCTGCATCTTTTGTGGGTACTGTGAAGAGGCATGTCCTAGAGAGGCTTTATACTTAAGGCAAAATTATGAGCTGGCTACTGAAGATATAAAGGATCAGGTTTATACTAAAGAAAAATTGTTACTTCCATTTAAATGAAAGTAATAATTTAAGTGTAAATGAATCAATGGATTACATTTTTTTGTGCGGAAGCACATATCCAGAAGGGCGTGAAGCAACGACATGGATGTCGTTGTAGCCATTTTGAAAGAGTTGTGCAGGATGCACTAACTCGAGGTATCTTACAATGTTTGAAGGTTTATTATTCATAGTGATGGGTTTGATGTCGATTGTATGTGCCGTTTGTGTAGTCTTTCAAAAAAATCCCATTTATAGCGCAATATTTCTTATTCAAACAATGGTTTCCCTGGCAGTATTGTATGTTTTATTACATGCTCAGTTTATTGCTGCAATTCAAGTAATGATCTATGCTGGCGCAATAATGGTGCTTTTTATTTTCGTAATAATGTTGCTTAATCTAAGCAGAAGAGATTTGGAAGGCAGTAAGGACAAATTAGTATTTCAAAAAGTTTCTGCCATATTCCTGGGTTTGATCTTGTTTGGTGTGATTGGTGTTGTAACATTAAAAACTGTTTTTCGGGGTATTCAAGGTGAATACACGCCAGTGAATATAAGTCAGATTGGAAATACACAGCTTGTAGGTAAATTGCTATTTACAGACTATGTTTTTCCTTTTGAAATTGCTTCTATATTATTATTTGCTGCTGTTCTCGGTGCAATAGTTTTGGCGAAAAAAGAACTTTAGGAATAAGTAAATGATTCCACTATCTTGGTATTTAATTTTGTCCGGTATTTTATTTACAATTGGCGTAATAGGCGTTTTGGTTAGAAGGAATGCCATTGTTATTTTCATGTGCATTGAGCTTATGCTTAACGCAGTAAATCTTGCTTTTGTTACATTTTCTCGTCAACTCAATTCGATGGATGGTCAGATATTTGTTTTTTTTATAATGACAGTTGCTGCAGCAGAGGCTGCAGTAGGTCTTGCAATAATAGTAGCCTTATTTAGAAATAAGGCCACTGTTAATGTTGATGATATAAATTTAATGAAGTGGTGATAGGATAAAGAAACCTGGTTTTTCTGGAGAATAATTTTTGGATTTAATCGGTTATGTACTTTTGTTCCCGATTGTGGGGACAATAATAAATGGGCTTTTTGGTAAGAAGCTCAATACGTCATTAGTAGGCTTCATTGCGTGTACTGCAATTGGTTTATCATTTCTTGTATCAATTTTTGTATTCATGGACCTCCTGAAACTCCCTCCTGAACATCGACTGTTTGAGAAGGAATTCTTTTTGTGGATTGGTTCTGGCACACTTGAGGCAGTTGCCGGTTTACAGGTAGATCCACTTTCAACGGTGATGATATTGGTGGTTTCAGGCGTTGGGTTTCTTATCCATGTATATTCAGTTGGATATATGCACGGTGATGACGGATATCACAGGTATTTTGCTTATCTGAATTTGTTTACCTTCTCAATGCTATTACTTGTCGTGGCCAATAATTTCCTTCTTATGTTTATTGGGTGGGAAGGTGTTGGTTTGTGTTCATACTTGTTAATTGGTTATTGGTTTGAGAAGAGATCTGCGTCAGATGCCGGGAAAAAGGCCTTTATCGTAAACCGCATCGGAGACTTTGGCTTTATCCTTGCCATAATGTTGGTTTTTGTCACCTTCAATACTATAGATTTTACTGATGTCTTTCATGCAGCGCCTGAACACTTACAACAGGGTAGTTTAATCGCTACAGTGATAACTCTTTTATTGTTTGTAGGTGCTATTGGAAAATCTGCTCAAATCCCACTTTATACCTGGCTTCCTGATGCTATGGAGGGTCCTACTCCCGTCAGCGCACTCATCCACGCTGCAACAATGGTTACTGCCGGTGTTTACATGGTTGTAAGATGTAATGTTTTATATACCCTGGCGCCATTTTCGCTAACTATCGTTGCCATAATAGGGGGGGCAACTGCATTGTTTGCAGCAACTATTGGTCTTGCTCAAAATGATATTAAGAGAGTTCTCGCATATTCTACAGTAAGTCAGATAGGATACATGTTCCTTGCTTGTGGTGTGGGAGCATTTATAACAGGTATATTTCATCTGGTTACCCACGCATTTTTCAAGGCATTACTATTCTTGGGTTCTGGTAGTGTGATTCATGCATTAGGTGGTGAGCAGGATATGAGGAAGATGGGTGGTTTAAGACCTCATCTTCCAACAACATACAAAACGTTTCTTATCGGTACACTTGCAATCGCTGGAATACCGCCATTTGCGGGGTTCTTCAGTAAGGATGAAATATTGCTTGAGGCGTTTACTAAAGGAAGTTTACTTTTTTGGGGTTTGGGAGCATTTGCAGCATTTATAACAGCCTTTTATATGTTCAGACTACTTTTTATGACATTTCACGGAAAATCAAATATGGACAAACACGTTGAAGAACATGTTCATGAATCTCCTATAAGTATACTTTTTCCCTTAGTCATACTTGCCTTTCTTTCCATCGTTGGCGGATTTTTTGGTTTCCCAACAGCAAGTGCCATAAACAGTTTTCTGGCGCCGGTTATGGGAGGTGGTGAGCATCTCGGGATGGTTGATGGTGGAGAATTGCATCATGCTCCTAACAAACTGATGTTTTCTATGATGGGAGTCTCAACCGGTATAGCTATAGTAGGCATAGTTTTGGCATATATAATGTACATAAAAAAGCCTGATCTGCCAGTAAAAATAGTTGAGAGGTTTAAGTTAGTTTATAAAGTAATCTTTAATAAATATTATGTTGATGAGATATATGATGCAACAGTTGTTAACCCTACTGTAAAAAGTTCGTTTTTCCTTTGGAAAATAATAGACGTAAAAGTTATAGATGGTTTTGTTAATGCTGTAGGTAGGATTGTTGAACTGCAAAGCGAAGTATTAAGGCTCTTCCAAACAGGATATATACGTAACTATGCATTAAGCATGTTGCTTGGTGGAGTAATTATAGTAGTTTGTTCCTTATTATTTTTATAACCCTTTTTTATTTTAAACTTTGTAATCTGAAAATAGATTCCTGGATTCCTTGCGAAAGCAAGGTTACCTCCCTTTCGGCTTCCAGCTCATAGAGCTTACAGCTCGGTGAGAAGGAATCCAATTTTAATTATTCGGGTTGCCACTTAGTGGCATAGAGGTCTAATAAATGAACTTTCCATTACTTACAGTAGTTACATTTTTACCACTGTTTGGGGCAATATGGCTTCTATTCATAAATAGAGAAAAAGAAGAAAAGATTAAGCGTATTGCTCTGATTGTTGCCATTGGTGATTTTATAATCTCATTACCCTTATTCTTAAAATTTAACTTAAATACACACGAATTTCAATTTGTGGAAAAGGTTCCATGGATAAAGGAATTTGGAATAAGTTATTATGTAGGTATTGATGGTATAAGTCTTTTCCTCTTCCTCCTGACAAACTTCCTTACACTCATTTCGATTCTGGCATCATGGAATATAAAAGATAGAATCAAGGAATATATGATTGCGATGCTTTTTTTGGAAACAGGAATGCTGGGAGTATTCATATCTCTTGATTTGTTTCTATTTTTTGTATTCTGGGAAGTTATGTTGATCCCAATGTATCTATTAATAGGCGTCTGGGGAGGTCCCAGGAGGATTTACGCTACAATAAAGTTTTTCATATATACTATGGCGGGAAGTGTATTGATGCTGGTTGCCATATTGGTAATTTATTTTATGAATCACAAGGCCACAGGTGAATACACATTTGATTTGTTGAAGCTTTATAATCTTGACATACCTATGGGAGCTCAGTTCTGGCTTTTTTTGGCATTCTTTTTCGCCTTTGCTATTAAAGTTCCAATGTTTCCATTCCATACATGGTTACCAGATGCTCACGTAGAAGCGCCGACTGCAGGTAGTGTTATATTGGCAGGAGTGTTGTTAAAAATGGGCACCTATGGTTTTGTGCGCTTTAGTTTGCCATTGTTCCCTTATGCAAGTCATCAATTTGTACCCATTATTGCGTGGTTGGCTATTGTAGGAATCATTTATGGCGCGCTTGTGGCAATGGTACAAGAAGACCTCAAGAAATTGGTTGCGTATTCCAGTGTTAGCCATTTGGGATTTGTAATGCTTGGTATCTTTGTTTTTAATATCCAGGGAATGGAAGGTGGAATCCTCCAGATGATTAATCATGGTTTGAGTACCGGGGCATTATTCTTGATTGTCGGAATGATATATGAAAGAAGGCATACGAGGATGATCGTTGATTACGGTGGTTTGACAAAACGAATGCCGATATTTGCTGTTTTTTTTATGATTATCACACTATCTTCTATAGGATTACCAGGCATGAATGGTTTTGTAGGTGAATTCCTGGTATTAGTTGGGATTTTTAAGTCTAATATACTTTATGCTGTTTTAGCAACAACGGGCGTTATCCTGTCAGCTTGTTACATGCTCTGGATGTTTCAAAGGGTTATGTTTAACAAGCTTACAAATCCAGAGAATAAAAAGCTCAAAGACATAAACAAGCTTGAATGGGCAATATTATTGCCAATTGTAATACTTGTCTTCTGGATTGGTATTTACCCAAAACCCATAATATCCCGAATGGATGTATCCGTAAATCACCTCTTAACTCAAGTGGACGAGAAATATAAAATAACATTGAACAAACTCGAAGAGGACAAGATTAAGTACGCAATAAAAGACGAACTACTAGAACTTGCTCAATATCAAAAGGATTGAAAACATAAGTAAATCCCCCTCTTTCCCCCTTTTATAAAGGGGGATATGGGGGATTTGTTACTTACTTTTTACTTTTACTATTTTAATTACCATGGTTAATGTAGCGGAAGGCTAAGGCAATTCTCATGAATTGCACGCCTTTTTATACTCGTAATTAACTGTATCGGAATTTCAAAATATCGATTCAAAACTTAAGTTTAGTGTAGGGTGGGCAATGCCCACCCTACTCAGACTAATATATCTTACTAATCAATTTGCGAAGCTATGTTCTTAAAACCCTTAATATAGTTTTTTAACCTGAATATTGTTTTGCGTAGCAAAACAATATTAAATTAGCGACTGTAAAGGTCTAATTTATGGAAATAGTAATTCCACAATTTGATATTAAAAGTATAGCGCCTATCCTGATTATTACCATTTCTGCTATATTCATACTTATTGCAGATGTGTTTTTTAGAAAGACCTTCAAGGATAGTCTGGGATATATAAGTTTTATTGTCGTTCTTGCAACGGGTCTGGTGACATTTACTCAAATGGGAAAAACCGTATACTCGTTCAGTGATACATTTGTAGTAGATAATTTTTCGGTATTTTTCAATCTTATCTTTCTGATTAGTACGGCTATCGTAATCCTTATGTCGGTGGGTTATGTAAAACAGGAAGAGATCAATTATGGTGAATATTATACACTGATTTTGTTTGCAACTATGGGCATGATGCTAATGGCAGGTGGTTCAGACTTAATCACGATCTTCCTTGGGCTTGAGATAATGTCCATTTCACTTTATGTGTTGGCGGGTTTTAGACGAAAAAGTTTAGGTTCAAACGAGGCATCCTTGAAATACTTTTTACTTGGAGCATTTGCAACAGGTTTTCTACTTTATGGTATTGCAATGCTGTATGGTGCAACAGGTACTACAAACATAAAGGAAATTGCGGCGTTTCTTGCAAACAATCCACCGTTATCAAATCCTATGATTATTACGGGTGTTTCACTACTTGTTATAGGTTTTGGATTTAAAGTGGCTGCCGTACCATTTCATAAATGGACTCCTGATGTTTACGAGGGAGCGCCTACATCAATTACGGCATTTTTGTCTGCAGGACCCAAGGCCGCTGCATTTGCAGCCTTCCTAAGGGTATTTTTGGTCTCATTATCTGAAGTAGAGCAAAAATGGTCTATAATATTGTGGGTCTTGGCCGTACTTACAATGACGATTGGAAACGTCGTGGCCATTGCCCAAACAAACATAAAAAGGATGCTGGCATATTCCAGTATAGCACATGCAGGTTATGCGCTTATTGCCCTCGTTGCTGGAAATGGTTTAGGAACAGCAAGTATGCTCTTTTATATGTTGGCCTATACATTTATGAACCTGGGTGCATTTGCCGTAGTAATTGTACTTGGAAGAAAAGGGGAAGAAAACGCTATGATCGACGACTACGGTGGTCTTGGTTACAAACATCCTCTTCTGGCTATAACTATGAGCATATTTTTGTTTTCTCTGGCTGGAATACCACCATTGGCTGGATTTGTAGGAAAATTTTACATCTTTAGCGCTGCTATTAATTCTGGGTATATCGTTCTGGCTATCATTGGGGTGGTTAATAGTGTCATAGCAGTTTATTATTATTTAAGAGTTACAGTCGTAATGTACATGAGGAAACCTGTGCGTGAGTTTGCACCACTTTCACTCTCACCATTTATGATTCTTGCCCTTATATTAACAGTATGGGGTACAATCCATCTGGGCATCTTCCCTGCAAGGATAATAGAACTCGCCCAAAAATCTACACTATTATATTAAAATCCTTTCGATTTTAATATTTCTTCTTGACACGAAATCTTACTAGATATACCATTTTCAGTCTGAGATTAAGGAGGAGATAAATATGTCTACAATCGTTGGCAACAAAATAGATGAAACTTTGATGGTCATGTTAAATGAATTGAAGGTTGAATGTCTTAGTCTCTAAATCGACAATTTCTTGCTTTTTTTGACTGGAAATTGTCGATTTAGAGACTGTTCTACCACACCGTTCGGCTGAGATCACGCCGATGCCTTCGGTGTGTTAAAAGAAAAAATGTCTAATAACAAAGCTTTATAATTTAGCTATTTTTAAGGGAAA
>MAYW01000153.1 GCA_001723765.1 Candidatus Scalindua rubra | reverse complement strand
TTTATTACGCATAACCGCACCGCCACCCAAATGGGTCTCAATGTAGACTCATGGGGCGGCATGAGATTAATCAACCTCTGATATACACCCCCTTTTCCGCCTGGATAGTTCATATAAGAATAGTATCCCTCAGGTCGGCGATAAAGTCAAGTAAAATATTTGCAATTTATTGCTAAAAAGAATAAATTCTATTGATGTAGAATTTGAAAAGGAAAAGGAAGTGTTTTGTGAATTTAAGGAAATGGTGATTCTGATGATGAAGTTTCAGAAGTATATCAATCTCCCACAAGATATTGGTAGATACGATGCTTCTATGTCCTGGATTGAGGGTGCAATAGGTAGTAAATTAACCAAGTCCTATCTGGAAAGTATACTTAAGGATTCAGGTGCAAATACAGGAATGTTTGGAACATTTTTGGTGACTAAAGATCAACACATCGATATCTCTACTTTAATACATCACCTTGCACCTAATACAACTGCAGACCTTCTTATAAATGGTGCACTAAAAGACAGGTCCAGATCAGTTTTCCAGGGAATGATCAAGATTGCAAAGAACGCACAACAAACTAATTCTTACATGGGCAATCATAATTTGATATTAAGCGATAAGGCAAGAGCTGATTCAATTCCACGCTTAGAAATTGAAGCAGACAATGTTCGTGCCACACATGGGGTTAGTATTGGGCAAATTGATGAGGAACAACTTTTTTACTTAATGAGTCGAGGTATTTCTCTGGAAGAGTCAAAAGACATGATTGTAGACGGCCTTTTTGAAGCAGTCTTACAGAAGATTAAGACAGATGATGTCAAAAAAGCATTGAGAGATTTTGTTAAAGGGAAGAAGGACCATGATAAAAATTGAAACTCTAAATAATCATAATGTCGAGTCAATTAGAGAGGACTTTCCTATTCTTAACAGAAAAGTGCACGGAAATCGCCTTGTTTACCTGGACAATGCGGCTACCTCACAGAAACCTGCAAGCGTAATTTCTACCATTAACGAATTTTATAGCACTTGCAATGCAAACATTCACCGCGGCGTATATCAAATGAGTGAGGAGGCAACCGGAAGATATGTAGAAGCCCACAGAAAAGTAGCCAGGTTCATAAATGCTAGAAGCTATAAGGAAATTGTTTTTGTACGAAATGCAACAGAGGCCATAAACCTTATTGCTTATAGCTGGGGAAGGGAAAATGTTAAAGCAGGCGACATAATCCTTCTTACCGAGATGGAACATCACAGCAATCTTGTACCCTGGCAGTTGCTTGCAAAGGAACAGGGAGCAAGTCTTGAATTTATATCAGTTGACAAAAATGGTCTGTTGGATCCAGAGGATATAAAAAATAGAATTGATGGAAGGATAAAATTGGTTGCTGTAACTCATATGTCCAATGTGTTAGGTACCATAAATCCCGTAAAATTGATTACAAAATTTGCACATGACAATGGAGCACTAATGCTTATAGACGCTGCACAGACAGTTCCTCATTGCCCGGTAGACGTACAAGAGATAGACTGTGATTTTATGGCTTTTTCAGGTCACAAGATGCTGGCCCCAAATGGCATTGGGGTGCTTTATACTAAGAGAGAGATTCTTGAGGATATGAAGCCGTTTATTGGAGGAGGAGATATGATACTGGAGGTCAAACTCAGGGAGAGTAAATGGAACGAGTTACCCTGGAAGTTTGAGGCGGGTACCCCGACAATAGCCGAAGGAATCGCATTAGGTAAAGCAATTGATTATCTTAAAGATCTTGGGATGGAATCAATCAAATCATATGAAAGACAGATTGTTTCTTATGCAATGGAGCGTCTGAGTAAGATAGACGGCATTGAAATATATGGTCCACCGCCTGAGCTACGAGGGGGCCTTGTCTCTTTTAATCTTGCAGATATTCACCCACATGATATTGCTACAGTACTTGATTATGATGGGATAGCAATCAGGGCGGGGCATCAATGTGCACAGCCATTACATGAGAGGTTAGGGATTAGTGCATCTGCAAGGGCAAGCTTTTATTTCTATAACACCATGGAAGAAGTGGATAAACTGGTTAATAGCTTATATAAGGCCAAGAATTTGTTTGGGACATAGCTATGGAAGACTTATACAGAGAATATATTCTGGAACATTATAAAAATCCTAGTAATTATGGAACCCTGCAAAACCCGGATATTTCGTACACTGATAGCAATCCGCTTTGTGGAGATGAAATAAGGATTGATATTAATTTAAATGATAACAAAGTCAAGGATGTGAGGTTTCAAGGAAAAGGTTGTGCCTTAAGCAAGGCATCAGCCTCAATGTTAACTGAAATGATTGATGGTATGAGCCTGGAAGAGATGAAGGGAATCACTAAAGAGGACATCATAGATGTTCTGGGTATTACACTGGGACCAGTAAGGATTAAGTGTGCCCTTTTAGGTTTGAAAGTATTAAAGGCTGGTGCATACGGCTTAAAGGGCTGGCCAGGGGAGGAGGATTAGTAATGAAGTTCATAAAGGCTGCAAATGTTGGAGATATTAAAGAAGGTGAAATAAAGCGTGTAGAACTAGATGGAAATACAATAGTTATTGTAAATCTTGATGGAGAATATTATGCGATAAGTGATACATGTAGTCATGAAGAAGCATCCCTTTCAGAAGGTGAATTGGATGGAAACGTAATAACCTGTCCAAAGCATGGTTCAAGATTTGATGTAAAGACAGGGCGTGTCCTTTCCTTGCCCGCAATGTTTCCTATTCCAACGTATGAAATAAAAGTGGAAGGGACAGATATTAAGGTTGCAATGGATAATTAGAGTGACAACATAAATATGCAGACATAAAAATAAAACATAATTTTGTCATTCAAGCATAAATGTATGCTTTGTCATTCTCGCGAGAACCTAATGTTGATTCACAAACAGGTTAAGAATAACAAGAGAATGGTTTAAAACGACAAGTCGTGGCACCATTGTCATGCTGAATTTATTTCAGCATCTCATTAGAACGAGTTACAGATACTATAAATAACATAATGGATAAAAACTCTAATTATATTGCTTAGTATAATAAGCTGAAGAAAGGAAAAATTACCTATGCTTACTGAAGAATCCGTTCGTACAATGTTAATGGATGTGATTGATCCAGAAATTGGCGTGAACATTATTGATCTTGGATTAGTTTATGATATCAAAATCAATGGTAATGAAGTACGTATAAAGATGACGCTAACGAGTCCTGGTTGTCCTGCAGGTCCGGAGATAATCAACAACGTAAAGTTGGCAATTCTTAAGCTAAAAGAGGTTGATAAAGTTGACGTAATGCTGGTGTGGACACCTATGTGGAATTCAGAAATGATGACGGACGAGGTCAGAGAAGACCTTTTGGGATTTTTTTGAGTTCAGATGCTGATTAATGGTTATAGGAGTTTACCAATTTATTAAATATTTGAAAAAATATCAAAACACCAAAATTAAAAATATTGAACGAGTATCTAGTATAATATAATTAAAAATAAATAAGCACATTGATGCATACAGATTGGACGTAAAGGGCTTTACTGAAGAATTCTATCAAAACCTCACTGGTAGTCCCGTGCTGAAGAATGTATTGGAAAATGGATTGATAGCTTATGAAGCAGGAGCTCACATTGAAATAATTACCAACGTAATACCCAACTGGAACGATTCCGATGAACAATTTGATGGTTTGTCAAAGTGGATAGTAAATAATATGAATATTGATATCCCCTGGCATTTAACGGCTTATCATCCTGACTATAAACTGACAGAGCCACCTACACCGGTTAAGACACTGGAGAGGGGAAGAGAAATAGGGTATAAGAACGGTTTGAGATATGTCTATATAGGGAATATACCCGGTCATACTCAGAACACTATCTGCCCGGGCTGTACCCGAACTTTAGTAGACAGGGTTGGATTTGGTGTAGGCGAAAATCATATTGTGAAGGGCTGTTGCGAGTTTTGTGGGTTTGAGATCAAATCATACCGTGGCCCGGAAATTCCGTTTAGAAAATATACTTACCAATATCCTGAGTATGTATTATAGGTATACCTGGCAGGATACGGGTAAACTTGCCTGTCTATGTCAGGTAAAGGCGTAAAATATATTATAAAAAAATCCATTTATTTAACCCCTAATATGCAAAGCCGGAAATCAAAATGCAAGTTGTTGGGGGTCTGACAATATGCCTTCTTATTATGGACTTGAAAAGAGGAATGTCAGTGAACTTGAACTGGTTATTGTTGGAGCTGGGGCGGCCGGGCTATCCGCAGCGATATACGCTTCTCTACTGAATATTAATCATATCCTGCTGGAGGCAGAGTCAGGCGGCGGTCTGGTAAATCTCGCCAAGACAGTAGAAAACTTCCCCGGTGTGACGGGTAAAAGAGGACCGGAGATAATACAGAGTTTAATACACCAATTGGAAACAGCAGGTGGAAGGCTAAATTCATTTGAACCGGCTGAGGAATTTGATTTTTCATCCGGGGAAAACTTTAAGGTAAAAACAGGTGCAGATTGTTATCACCCTAAAACGGTTATTATCGCTACAGGTTTGGAGCTTCTGGGATTAAGGGAGGAGTTTGGAATAAAGGATGAGCGGAAATATCTGGGTAAAGGTGTTTCTTACTGCGCTGAGTGCGACGGTCCACTTTTTAAGGGGAAGAGGGTTATGATAATAGGTAACCCCTTTGAAGCATTCTTACTAAAAAGGCTGTGTGATAAGGTCTATTATTTAGGCCCTGTACCTGCTGAATTTAAAGCTAAAGTCCCTATTGAAGTAATCGAGGCCAATGACATAGAATATATGGAGGGTAAAATCGAAGGGCTTATCGGTGATAAATCACTTTCAGCAGTAACCATAGATGGTAAAATTCTGGGGATTGAAGGATTATTTATCACAGGGAAAAAGGCAGGAAGCGATATTTTTGGTAAGGCAGGGCTAAAATTAGATGACAATGGATTCATAATAGTAAACAGACAGATGGAAACGAATATAGACGGGGTATATGCGGCAGGAGATATTACGGGAGAGCCGTGGCAGATATCCAAGTCTATAGGTGAAGGAGCGGTTGCCACACTTTCTGCGTTCAAGTTCCTTACCGGACAGGAGATGCGAAATCTTGGATGGGCATTACAGGATGAATGGGAAAGATAACACCCTGATACATATTCGGAGTATTTCGGCAATATCAATTTATGCCTTAAAAGAAATCTTAATACACTATAGATGAAAAATGGTTAAAAAAATAAAAAAACCAAAGTACTTTGTATCTTCTCAATTAAGTAAAAGTTATGACTGGAAATTATACCCGGATGCCGAAAGGTTTCTAAAGAGAGAAATACAAAAATTTCTGAAACAAAGCCCATTTGCAAGAAAGCTTGCAAAGCAGATAGAAAGAAATACGTCATCATATTTTTTTGATTGGGTTGATCATATAGTAATTCCAAGAAAAGAAATAGATATTACTAAACTTAAATATTCAGGTTTTGAGAAAGTAGATATTCCTGCACCAAAAGATATTGAGGTGTACAGACTTACAAAAACTATTTTCCCGTCTATTCTCATTACTGAATCGAATATTTTTGAACTTGCACTTAAGCCTGAAAATATTGACCACTTTGTTAAAGGGTTAAAGATAAAAATCTCTATTAAAGGGAAGAAATACTCACCTTATCGTCGTGCGATTATACACAAAGAAAAAAACCATATTTTATCAGCAGTTGAACGAAGAGGAACAAGTGGATTTACGATAGAAAAAAATAGAAAAGATATAGAAGCATACAAGGAGGCACTGAAACTCTTTTCAAGAAGAGAAAGACTGTTTGACAATGACCGTATAGGAATATTAGAAGTAGAGAAATTAATCAAAAACGTTATTCGAACTCTTTCACCTGCGCGTACTGCCGATGCATTTTTCAGGGCGGAACGCATTTATTGGGAAAGAAGAAATAAGGTTGCTAAACATCAACGAAAACGTCACGATCTAAATGGTCTGGGATGGGGAAATCACGACCATCATACATTTCGCTCTTCACGAAAAAACTTTACATACTTAATAAGAATTTTCGAGAAGTTGGGCTTCTTGTGCCGGGAACGATTTTTTGCGGGAGAAAAAGCGGGATGGGGCGCACAAGTACTTGAACATCCTGACTGTAACTTTGTTGTCTTTGCGGATGTTGATATAACAGAAATGGAAAAAGATACTGACTTTTCACACAAAGGACTTAAAGAAACTAAGAAGCTCGGAACTATTGGCCTTTGGGTTGCGCTTCATGGAGAAAGTATATTACAAAGCGGGATGCACCATATGGCAGCACGTTTTAATTTTACGCAATTAAGACGTGATCTCAACAGAGCACACATTGGTACTATGAAGCCATTTTCTGATTTTTCCTTCCTTAAACAGGCATTTACAAAAGGAGAATTCTGGAAGGTAGAAAAAAACCGCCTTGATACACTCCAAAAAAAAAGGAATAATTACCTTAGAACAATACAAAACATTTCTGCAAAATGGAGCGATAGGAAGTCATTTAGAGAATATTCAAAGACGGCAGGGATTTAAGGGCTTTAATCAAGATTCTGTCACCGCAATAATTCAGGCAGTAGACCCTAGAAAACAAAGAAAAGATCAATGAAATATCCTAAAATAAAAACACAACTTCCCGGTCCAAAGGCCTCAAGATTGATTAATGAGGATAAAAGCTTTGTTTCTCCATCATACACAAGGATTTATCCTCTAGTAGTAGATAAGGCCAAAGGTGTCTGGGTTAAAGATGTAGATGGAAACGAATTCCTGGATTTTACGGCGGGCATAGCTGTTTGTTCTACAGGACATTGTCATCCCCGAGTAGTTCATGCAATCAAAGAACAAACTGACACCCTTTTGCATATGGCGGGTACAGATTTTTATTACGTTCCACAAATCTCTCTGGCAAAGAAACTGGCTACTTTGTTCCAGGATGAAATAGACAATAAAGTTTACTTTGGTAGCTCAGGATCGGAAGCTGTAGAAGCCGCGTTCAAACTGGCACGCTGTCATACTAAACGCGAATTGAACATTGCTTTTTTTGGGTCTTTTCATGGTCGTACAATGGGAGCCCTTTCCCTTACGGCAAGCAAAACTATACAGAAAAAGCATTACTATCCCTTTGTACCGGGTATTACACACATCCCCTACGGATATTGTTATCGCTGTCCTTACAACCATGGTTATCCCCAGTGCGGGGCAGAGTGTGCGCATTGGATAGAAGATACTCTTTTCCGAACAACGATGCCGCCGGAAGAGGTAGCAGCAATCTTTGTAGAGCCGATTCAGGGGGAAGGAGGTTATATAGTTCCACCGCCTGAGTTTCATAGGACACTTTATAATATAGCGAAAAAGTACGGCATTCTCCTTGTTGCAGATGAGGTCCAGTCGGGCATGGGACGAACAGGAAAGATGTTTGCAATGGAGCATTTCGGAGTGATACCAGGTATCGTAACCCTGGCAAAAGGAATCGCCTCTGGTTTGCCCCTTGGGGCTACGATTGCCCGTGCAGAGATTATGGATTGGGAGGCCGGGTCTCACTCATCTACCTTTGGCGGAAATCCGGTTTCCTGTCAAGCCGCTCTAACGACGATACAATTACTTGAAGAAGGGCTCATGGCTAATGCGGAAGTTCAGGGACAACGTTTGTTAAAAGGACTTCAGGAGTTGCAGGATGTTTATGAATGTATGGGAGATGTGCGTGGCAAGGGGTTGATGATTGGGGTTGAATTTGTTAAAGACCGCAAGACCAAGGAACGGGCAACAACATGGCGCGATGAAATCATCAAGAATGCCTTTCAAAAGGGTTTACTGCTCCTGGGATGCGGCGAAAACAGTATACGTTTTTGTCCACCATTAACGGTGACATCTGAAGAAATTGATGTGTGTGTGTCTATATTAGATGAGGCAATTAAGAAAGTAGCAGGCTGATCATTTAATATATGTTTTTTCTAATTTGGGGTAAAAAAAATGGACCTAAAAGACATAACAGGTCTGGAGGTAAATTTTGTTTGTCCAAATTGCCTGAAAGAAATAAAAGGTTTCCACCTCAATGGTTACACTTTGGAGTTTTCAGGTTGTAGTTCGTGTACGGGTATTACAAGTTGTTGTATTACCTGTCCAGAATGCGATAACGATATAGAATTACTTTCGTATTGACAACCGTAAGCTCATTGATGAAGGTTAGCTAATATCATAAGAAAAATAATTTAGAGGAGAACCGTATTTTTTAGGTCTTTTACTTTGGAGTTTCATGATGGTAGAAATAACCCGATTAGTCCCTAAAGAAAAGAAGGGCCTTGTAGTCGTAATTACTGGTTATGGTAAAGGAAAGACCACGACTGCTCTTGGAATTGCTGTTAGAGCATGCGGACACAATATGAGGACCTGTATTATTCAATTCATGAAAGGTAACCTCTATGCCGGTGAGTGGGACGGTGTAAAAAAATGAATTGCCACGTAGAGTTGATTCCCACAGGTAAAGGATTCTGTGGCATTCAGGGGAACCCCTATCCTTATGAAGAGCATAGAAAAAATGCCCAAGAAGCTATTCAGCTAGCACACCAAAAGATGGAATCAGGAATATCTCGATTTTTACTCAAAATCCTGCCCACTGCCTCAAGACCATCCATCTTTGGCATGATTCACATCCATTTTGACGTTTATGTTTCCACCATGGCCCCCCAATAATTTAAAGTCTAATATCATAATCGTTTAAGTGTTTATTTCCATGAATAAATTTCACGGCCGACAATGATGGCAAAAAACAAAAAAAACAAATCTTTTTTGGTTAATAACTTGTGAAAATTTGTCATTATCAACAGATTTTCACCAAATCTATTTTTATCATTTTAAGTCATAACGATAAAATCTTATTTTTCACATCCCGTTTAAATATAAACACTTGAATCTAGTTAAAAAAATATTATAATTATTGGCACGTTTATTGCTAAATAATTTAAAGAATACTATACTGCGCACATAAAAAGTGCCTTTTTATTTTAAAAGAAATGTGGTTTAGTTAATGAACTACCATGACTTTTTTATTCTTTTTATAATCTGCAATTAGGGTATGAGGATAAAGATAATAAATATTAGCAAAATTACGGGGCTGGTTTGTATTTCTATTATCGTAATCATGACTAATTTATCTTTTACGATTGGTAATGAAATAACTAATCCGCTAGAATGTCTGTCTGGGCAGGCTTTTCAGGTAAGTAATGTTACAAAACCTGGCTATAAACCCGTGCCAGATACATGCGCTTACGTCGAAGACGGAGGGGAATTAAATGATAATTTCCTGTACAAGGAATGGTGTGAAGAAACGTTTGACAATGGGAATTATATATATGAAGCATATAAAAATATAGCTTTCAATATCAAATATACTCCAGACCCTAAAAGGACAGATTTCTGGCAGACACCCTTAGAAACTACTAAGCGAAAGAGGGGTGACTGTGAGGACATAGTATTTCATTTCTTTTCGAAACTTCCTCCAAACCAGAAAAATGCTGAAATTGTATGGGGATGGGTAATTGACAAGCGACGTGAGATCGGAAAGGCACATGTATGGTACCAACTGACGGATAAGAAATGGCAAAAATATGTAGTAGAGGGTTTTTCTAAAGACTGGAACGGAATAATACCGATGGGAATTGTGGAAAATACTGAAACAAGAAATCCAATACTTATAATCTCACACGGCATGGTTAGCAGGCTATCCCGTTTGCTTCCAGAAGTAGAAGAATGGAATATGTGCCAAACCCTGGTGGATTTGTTTACATCAAAAGATTTTATTTCCCATGTTCCGGGTAGCCAATTTTTCCTTCAGGATATGAGTATTCAACTGCATCTTTCCGACCTTGAGTATATTGAATATCCTGCGAATACTCAATACAAATCGCGGCAAGATACTCAGTCTTTGGACGATTCACCCGGACGCAAAATGATTCCAAATATGGATAAAAAAATCTGTAACATTTTTAAAAAGCTTCATAAAGTTTTTTCAAGATATGAAAACCAAAAAGAAAGCTATCAAGCCAAACATACAGATCTCTCTTAACTACCGATGCCAATATACCCTTATACTCTTATCACCTTCTGCATATTGAAAAGAATAGTCGCCTTTATAGGATTGTGATAAAGCCTCACCAATTTGGCGAGCAATGTGTATCCCAGTTGTCGTCACCAAGGTGTAGTCTTTTTCATCTCTAACCAACATGATTCTTTCTAATGGATATTCCTCTTTCTCCCGTTTCTCTATGTTACTGATAAGGTTTAATATTTCTTTACGGTGTTCATTAAAAAATTCGCCTTTGATTTCAATGCAACCTGCCGGATAATTGTTTGCACTGCGCCTGCATGCTGGACAAATGGCTTCATTTGCCTTTTCCGCTGAAATGATTACATCTGTTTATATCTGGGACTACCCCCCCCTTCAGGTCTTACTGTTGGACAATTTTTTGCTGGACAAAATGATTTTTCATTGGCATAATATTTAAATGATGCCAATAATTGTAGAAGATAGCGTAGAACATAAAACGCCAAATGGTCTCAAAGTTCAAAGATTAGAAGATTTAGGAGAAATTGAATTAATATTATTATCAGGAGAAGAAGATCCTGATTATGCAGACTGGAAGGAGATGATAGAAACACGTCATTATCTACATTCTTCTAAGTTGTTTGGACAGCAGATAAAATATTTGGTTAAGAGTTTGAGGTATGGTTGGATAGGAGCATTAGC
>MAYW01000152.1 GCA_001723765.1 Candidatus Scalindua rubra | reverse complement strand
TATTATTTCTATATTTTCAGCCTCTTCAACGGGTTGATCACCAGGTTTTACAATCCCTTGTTTTTTGCGTATTCCACGAGATTTGTTTGAGTACCATCCGTAGTAACGAACCATTTGAAATGACTTTTCAGGTATGTGCTGTGTAATAGCGGCTATAAATTCTTTAGCCGTGTATATCTGAAAATTTTTCTTGTTTTTTCCATGAGTCATCTTGGAACGGTAAATGACGGTGTTTGTCTCCTCATTATATGTTAACTTTTCAAGAGAAAACGTATTGCGGATGATATATTGTGAGAGGGCTTCCTTTCCTTTCTCATTGTCTCTTGCAACTCTTACCCCATTGTGTACACTGAAGCCGGAATGTCTCCAGCTCATGAGTTTGTTAATTACGTCGTCATCTATTTTGCCTTCGTCTTTAAGCATCTTAAATACGTTAGCACGAAAAATATCCTCAAGAGGTTCTAAATCAATCTTTGGCGTGACGTAGAATGTTCCCGTTTCTCGAAAAAGGCCATCTGAAACAAGGGCATGAATATGTGGATGAAACTTCTCAGCATAGTCTCCAAAGGTATGGATGGTCATAACAGCGCCAGGTCTTCCATCTTCCAGGCCTACTGCATTTTGCAAAAAGATAAACAGGCTATCATATGCACAGCGGCATAACTTTGTAAGAAGTTTTCTGTCGTATTTGAAAAAGAGTCGAAGCATAATGGGTATACTGAAGACATATTGACGATGAGGTACAGGGTAGAGAATATTACCCTGTAATAATTCTCCAAACTGGATCACTTTTTTGGCAAAACCAGCGGCTTTTGCAGCTAAAGGCAAGCAGATATTCCTCACTACAATCTTTACAGCGTATTCTGGCAAATCCGTTTTGCAGATCACCACATGATAAATAGTCGTGAACTACTTCACTAATAATGGAACGAAAGAATCCGTATTGTTTCTCGAATCTTTCATCGTAGCCTTGCTCAAAGCTGTCGTAATGGTTGTTAAGCAGCTTCCATAATGGGGATTCCTGAGGTTTTCTGGGATGATATTGTTTGTTAGTGTTAGATTTATCTTCCATAATTGGCAAAAAAATATGCTTCTAAACTTAAATTACTGCACAACTTAGCATTCGTAGTGGCATCTAGAACACAGTTAAAGTAGCTTAAATCAGTGGTTTATTTGAGATCTATGTAATATTAAAGCCATGCCTATAAATTAGCTGAGCCTGTACTGTATGATATATCTGACAGCAAAATTATATTGATGTCAAGCGAAAAGTAAGATATAATTTACAATATGGAAAAAATTGGCAGTTTTATAAAAGAGAAAAGAGAAGCGAGAGATTTGTCTCTACGGGAAGCTTCCAAACTTTCAGGTGTTTCGCACACACATATAAGGGATATAGAAGATGGCAGGAGTATTCCCTCCTTCGCCATGGTTATGAGGTTTCTCAAGGCATACACGGTTGATATGGAAGATTTCCTGAGAGAGACTGGTTACTTGCCTGTTAATGCGGAACTGGAACATATGGAGGATATAAAAAGCATACCAGTAATCTCATGGACTCAGGCCGGAAATTGGCAGGAGGTATGTAATGCTTCTCAGGAAGATGACTATGAGGAATACGTTAAAACTGATACAAAGGGAGTCTTTGCACTCAGGGTAAGGGGTGACAGTATGGAACCTGAATTCCACGACGGAGATATCATAGTTATTAATCCTTACCCGAAACAAGAACATAATGATTATGTAGTTGTTTGTAATGAGGATGGAGAAGCAACTTTCAAGCAACTCAAGAAGTATGGTAAAGTACGAGTATTACACCCTCTAAACCCTAAATATGATGATATTGAACTTAGCAGAGAAATTGAATATAGGATAATTGGTGTAGTATTAGAGAAAAAGAAAAGATATAGATAACAAATATTAATATATCTATACCATTTTTGCCGCCAACGCCACTTTTCAGCTTCTCTAAAATAATCACCGCTATAATATATCACTAATTTATGAAAAACATTTCTGTAAATATTGCAAATTGCGGAAACTCTGGCGATTTTTTAAATGGCATTTATGAGTTCATCCTTTAGAATGACGTTTAATTTTGGTTTTTTTATTTCAAGAATAAGTTCTATGACTTCCTTTATATTATGAATTGCCTCTTCAATGGTTTTACCCTGAGTAAAGCAATTTGAATGCTCTCTACATTGTGCGACGAAGAAATCTTCGTCTTTCTCTATTTCGATTGTCAATACCTGCATGGCAAGCCTCCTTTAACTCATATTCATTTAACGCTTTAATAATTTTCAGTCTTTTATAGCTCACTTTTCGCGCTTATTATTAGACAAACAGATTATACTATTTCTACAATACATGACAATATTATTTTAACAAATAGCAATTATTTAAATTGCGAAAACTCTGGTGACTTATAATAAAAAGGTAAGAAACCAAATGCAAGGTATAAAATGAAGCCATGGTTTAATTTTTTTATTTCTGTGTTCCCGCCAAAATGCAGTCGGGCAGGCATCTGTGTAAATTGTATATTAAGTTTAATTATATTTTTGTTCTTTGAATAATGTGGATAACTCTTATGTGGTTAGTTGATAATTGGTAAATGAAGTTGTGTAACGGAAGGAGGCCGTAGGCCGACTGGAGTTACACAACTTCAAACGTTGAGTTCCACACCTAAGCCTGAGTCATAAAACTTTTAAAGATACTACAGTTTCTTGTATAATCTTCTCGTCTGAGATTGAGATGTCGACCAGTGTAAATGATGGAGTTACTCTGTTAGATTGGCATGGCCAACATCTGACGGAGGAGACTGCCTCGTCACAGATTTTGTTCACTCAATCTCTACGAGGAGCCCCGATTTAGGAAATTGGCGAACACGCTTAATGCGAGTATCCCGAAACAACCACAATTATGGTGGTAAGATTATACCGGACTCGTAGATGAACTGAGTATTACCTCAATCTCTTGATACGTAATTATTATAACTTTTTCAATTTTTCTAAAGAATGAGGTGATAGTTTATGACAAACAGATTAATAGGTGTCGATCTTGCAATTACTAAGCAACACAGGGCTTCTGTTATGGAAGCTAACGGGACATTTGTAGGCAAATCCTTTAGCTTTGATAGATCATTTGATGGTTTTAACTTCTAGAGGACATAAGGTATTCATAGTATCTCCACAAAAGGTGGCTGCATTGAGAAGGTACTACAAGAAACATACCAAGTCAGACAGAATTGACAGCCGGGTATTGGCCAAATTACCATTGGTAGACTCCGAAAACCTAAATGAACTCTATCTTCCAAATTCAACTATAGGAGCCATCAATGGATATTGTAAACATAGGGCCAAAATAGCAGAAGCTATCGGTTCCAGAAAAAGTAGGATTCAAGCTATATTTACCTCTGTTAACCCAAAACTCTTTGAGTGCTTTAGTGATAATAAGTTCACAAAAGTAGCCCGTGCTTTCTTGCGCAAATATGCTAACCCATTCAAAGTAAAACAATTAGGTCTGGCGAAACTATCTAAGTTTTTAAAGAACAACTGCTTCGGTGAAGTAAATCCCGAGTTAGCTAAGAAAATCTTTAACGCTTCAACAGATACGACCAAGATTTACAAATGTACACTAGATCAAGATTTGCTACCTTTTGATTATGAGCAAATTCAGGATGAAATTAATATCGAATTAGACTTAATGGAATCAGAGGAAGAAAAACTCAAACTTATGGACAAAAAGATTTCTAAACTATACTCTCAATTAGACCCTGATGGAATCCTTAAGTCGGCTCCGGGAATGGGAGATGTTAATGCTCCACTATCTTAGGGGCTACGGGGGACATATCTAGATTTCCAAATGTTAGAAGTTATCAATGCTTCTGTGGGCTTATACCCAAAAAAAGCAATCCGCAGACCATGACAAAAAGGGTCTTCCCATAAGAAAAGATGCCCAGAAACTCCTTAAGAAAAACCACTACCTGGCTGCTGAAACAGCGCGTAAATGGGACGTCGAATCTGCTGCATTTTACAATAGACTCATTAAGATTGGTTTGCACCACAATCAAGCAATGTGTGCCCTGGCTAGAAAGTGTTCTGCCAGGAATTTTGCCTTAATGAAAAGGATTCATAACTCAAAAAATAACTCAGTACCGGAACAAGACACAACTCTAACTTACATATTTAAAGATCAAAATGGCAAGATCATTGAATCTAAAAAGGCACGAGAAATTGTTCTGGAAAAATATCCGAGTAAAAAAAGCTTACAAAAACAAAAGCAGAGAACTACCGCCTTAAATTAGATTTGCAGAGCTAAGCTCAGCTTTATCGAGGCAGTCTTTAAACTCCTCAAAAATGAAGGTCGGAAGCCCCCTCCCCAAATTAGCGAATATTGATGATATATTTACTGAAGTAATTTTTCAAGTAAAGAATTAAATCGCCAATTTACGGGATATCCTTTGTTAGGTTATTTATTTTTCAAAGAACTATTGAGCTGTGGATAACTTTTAAAAAAATTTTATAAGAAGTTATTGACTTATCTTAGGAAATATCTGTGGCCAACAAATGTTTATTTGGTATGTGGTAAGGTTGATTTTAGCCTTATCAAGGCGTGACTTCGAAGAACCTGGTCTTTCCACTTGTGCCAAACATCATATTCAAGATGTGGAAATAACCCGGTAAACGCCTCGTGGATTTTCAGCGGCAAGTTATACGCCTTACTATTCATTGAAACCGATGAAGTTAAATATCCATCTTTAACTATCAAATACCATTTCCCGTCTTTACGTTCAAACCAGAGAGTAATAGCTTTTTGATAATTGTTTTCATGTGATTTCTCCCACCCTGATAACATTATTTTCGCCGTACCCATTCCATTCTTAATAAACATATTAGTGGATTTATACAAGTGCCAGCTTATATATTTGTACGGGTTCGGCAAGTTAGCCGGCAGGAAATTGTTTTCCTCTAAAACTTTTATAATATCGTTTTTGTAGTTTTCAACTAACTCCTTGAACTCTGCTGCTGCAACTCTGTCTATTCTTTCTACTATAGGGTCATTAGATTCATTCCCGGGCGTTTGTTTACCTTGCCCACAGCCAAATGCGGCGATTACCAACATAAAAATTGAAATACTCCACGTTAATTTATTCACAGATTGTTTTTTTAATCAACCTCTCTGGCAGCACTTTTCATGGTATCTGACAAAAGTTTGTATGCTTCAACCCAGGCCTCCTTAACATCCTGGGTAAAATCTTCACCTATGCCCTTCTTTAACGTCCAGAGCAACGCTTCTCCGACAGTTTCGTAATATTCTTCTTTCACACCGTACCCAACGTGGCGTTTACCCAGATCCCTAATTGTTGGTACTATTTTATCAGGTTCATCAAGGCCTGTAACCGCAAAATCCAGCATCTTCATAAGCATTATCCCTTGTGTCTTCATATCTCTTTTAAAAAGTGATTTAAACGAGGGATTTAACTCAAAAAGGCGTTTGTAAAACAACTCTGCAGCAGTTTCAGAAATAGGACGTACTTTTTCAAAGCTATTTTGTACTAACTTAATTTGATCAGTATTCATTATTTCCCCCCACTAAAATTCAAAGCAAAGTATACAATGCTATCTTCTTGTATTTATAACAATCCTTACCATCTACCAGTTCCTTTTAAATTTGACGATCAGGTCTTTAAGTTTAAGTTATTCCTGGGTCAAGTCTGCTAATGGCTTAACTGGTGAGTTTTCTACATTATGAATAATGAAATATTTTATGAAAAATGGAATGAAAACTATAGTGCTTGACGGGTTTTTCCGTGGCAGCGGAAAGTTGGGAATTGAGAGTTCGCCCGCCTGTACCCATTCGGGCATGGAGTTTTGAGTACTGTAGATTGAATATTGACTATTGAAGATTGAGGAATTCGGGAATTTGATATCCTGTCTAATTGTTTTTGTCCTTTTCCGTGCTCTCTGTGGTTAAAATTAGAGCATTACAGTCCCAGACCTTCACAGTATTTTGCAAAAGCAACTTCACGACAATCAGGAGCGACATCAATTATTTCAGGTTCCAGATCGGTCTTGACAAGCCTCCCTGCGGTGTCACTTAATAATCCACTAAGTTCAGGGACATTTTCTACCAATTGTTTTCTGATCGAAGTGATATCGCTGAAGCCCTTCAATCCTCCCATATTTGCCAGAAGGGCGTGAGGAGTCGAATCCTGATTTACCGGAAAATTTGTTTTCAGGAAGGCCAGTAAACCCTTGTCAGTAATTACAGAGCCCTCACTCCTTAACGGGCCTGCCAGCGGTAAATGCACATCCGTCTCCACACCGTTATCGTGGTTGCTCATTGTAACGACTTTGGTCGATTTCAGAGGTTTTTTTTCCAGGTATGCTCCCACTAGCAAAATACATTCTACTTCAGAGTTATCCCATGCCCTGGCGCCAAGCTTTTTTAACAGGGCTGCATTGGCGATGTTGTTCAATTTGGCGAATGGGAATTTATTTGGCTCTGATTTTTCTCCGGGAATATAATAGAGAATTCCTTTTTTCTCGTCACAGAGACTTTTTGCTGTAAAGAGTGTTTCAACGGTTAATTTGGGTGAAACTATGACTGCCAGTTTGCCGGCGTTGTCCAGAAGGTTTCTGGCGCTTTCGAGCTGTTCTTTCAGTTGACCATCATTAAGCACAATGACCTTGTCCTGGAGGTGATTTGAGAACCTGCCTTCTCTACATATCATAGCGCCGTTGACAGGGTCGTTATCAACGCTTTGCACTTTAGTTATCAGACCCTCTTTGGTATGGACCTCTATAGCACATCCTCTCGGGCATGATGGACAGGTGCTGATAATGGTGTTAGTCAACCAGGGACCATATTCCTTGCCGGTATTTTCTGCCAGAGTTCCGGTAGGGCATAAATCGATGCACATCCCACAGGCGTCACAGTCAGTATTCTGAAGCGGGTCCTCGAAGTTGGGTGCAATCTTGGTAACAAATCCCCTGTTGACAAAAGACAGGGCCGAGATATTTCTGACTTCACTGCAGACCCTGACGCAGCAGGCACAGGTAATACATTTATCCGCTTCTATACTGACGAAAGGATGCCTGGTATCAACATCGTACTTTCTCTTGTCACCCTTAAACTTTACATCCCCAATTCCGTATTCTGTAGAGTAGTTCCTGAGATCACAATCAAACCTGGCCTTGCAGCCGCATTCTATGCATCGTGAAGCCTCCGCCAGGGCTTGTGCTTCATCGAGCCCGACGTTTATGGCATTATAACCACCTGCTGCCATGCGGACATCGGCTGGATGTGTAGTTTCCAGGGCTCTTTTCTGATGAACATATCTGGGAGAATAGTCCGCCATATTGAGATCCTTTAACCTTCCCGCGGTAATTTGATATTCTTTTTTTATTTCAACCTTGGCGCCGCTAAAGTAGAGATTAATAGCTTTGGCTGCCTGTTTTCCTTCAGATACGGCACGAATTACCGTGTCGGGTCCAAAGGCACAATCCCCGGCAGTAAACACGCCTTCAACGGATGTCGCCATGGATTTTTCGTCGTATTTAAAGGTGTTCCATCTGGTACATTCCGGAACCTCTTTCTCATTTTCTATACAGGAAAGATCAGGATCCTGACCGATGGCAGCAATGATCAAATCAAACTCAAGATCTTCCTCGCTGCCTTCAACAGGTTCAGGTCTTCGTCTGCCGGATTCATCAGGGTCTCCCAGTTCCATGGTAATCACCCGCAGACCTTTTGCCTTTCCATTTTCCTCCAATACTTCAACCGGAGCTGTCAGGTACCTGAAATCAACCCCTTCATCCATTGTCTCATCCTGTTCATGCTGGAGTGCAGGCATTTCTTCCTGTGACCTTCGGTAAAGCAGGGTAACATCTCTTGCGCCGGCTCGTTTGGCAACCCTGGCGCAATCCATTGCGGTATCACCGCCGCCTATAACAGCTACTTTCCTGTCAACTTCTACCGGTTCATCCAGCACAACCTTGCGCAGGAAATCAACACCTCCGATTACTCCCTGGACATCTTCGTTTTCCACCTTCATCTTTTTGGCCTTGTGCGCGCCTATAGCCAACAGCACAGCGTCGTTACCGTTATTCTTGAGGTCTTCAATGGTAAAATCTTTGCCCAGTCTTTGATTGTAATTAACTTTTACCCCAAGACCGATAATAGCTTCGATCTCTTTATCCAGTTTATCCCACGGCAACCTGAATCTTGGAATACCGTACCGTGTCATGCCTCCCAGTTGTGGCAGGGCTTCATGGATTTCTACAGCGTGTCCCTGTTGCCTCAGAAAATAGGCTGCAGAAAGTCCGGCCGGACCTCCGCCTACGATAGCCACTTTTTTGCCGGTGTCTGGTTTAGTTTCCGGTAAAAACGGGCCATATTCCAGCTCGTATTCCGATGCAAATCTTTTCAGTGGGTTTATAGCTACCGGCTCGTCAACCAGGCCTCTTCTGCATTGAGCTTCACACGGATGTGGACAGATCCTGCCGCAGACAACCGGCAGAGGGTTTCTTTCTTTGATTAATTTAACGGCAGCAGGAAAATTTCCTGTTGATATATGAGCGATATATCCCTGTACATCAATGTTTGAAGGACAGGTGTCCTCACAGGGTGCGATGCAGTCTCCACTGTGATCTGACAGCAGCAGGTCAAGAGCCATTTTCCGGGTTGTCCTGATAGCTTCTGTATCAGTCCTTATAACCATACCCGGAGTGACAACTGTGCTGCAGGCTGGTATCATGTTCCTTGCTTTCTCCACCTCTACAACACATAAAAAACAACTTGTATATGCCTTTAATCTATCATCAAAACAAAAAGTCGGAATATCAATGCCCTGGCTTTTTGCCGCTTCTCTGATTGTCGCGTCAGCCGGGACTTCTATTTCTTTACCATTTAACGTTATTGTTACTTTCTCACTCATTATCAAACCCTGAAGTCTTAAAATTTATTAATATCTAAAATTAAGCGATTTGCGTAACTTACGTGAAAATTTTGTATACCCATCAGGTGATGAGAAACGCTGGCTAAAGCCTGCGGCTACAGTAATATAAAATTTTCTATTCAACCTTAATAGCTTTCGAGTTGCAGACTTCAAAACACATACCGCAGTTGATACATTTTACCTGATCAATGACATAGGAACCTTTTACTTTCTTTTGTCCTGTTATAGCGTTAACCGGACATTGAATTTCACATAAGGAACAGCCGTTGCAATCGGTAGTAATAATGGTGTGAGTTATCAAGCTCTTGCATACCGCGGCAGGGCATCTCTTGTCCTTAATATGGGCCTCGTATTCGTTGCGGAAATTTTTCAGAGTTGTCGCAACAGGATTGGGCGCTGTCTGTCCAAGTCCGCACAGGCTGGACTTTTTGATCTGTACAGTCAGTTCACCAAGAGCGTCAAGATCTTCCATTTCACCATGTCCGTCACAAATCCTGGTTAAAAGCTCCTTCATCCTCAGCGTGCCGATTCTGCAGAAGGTACATTTCCCGCATGATTCCAGTTGAGTAAAACTGAGGAAATACCTGGCAAGGTCAACCATACATGTGGTTTCATCCATTACTATCATACCGCCGGAACCCATAATGGCTCCCGTAGCATTTATCGCAGCGTATTCGATGGTAGTGTCAAACAGATTCTCAGGGATACATCCTCCTGATGGCCCGCCAAGCTGTACGGCTTTTAATGGTTTTCCTGATGAAGATCCTCCACCAATGTCTTCCAGTACGTCGCGGATCTTCGTCCCCATCGGGACTTCAACCAGGCCTCCTTTTTTAATAGCTCCTGCCAGAGCAAATACTTTTGTTCCTTTGGAGTCTTCTGTTCCATAAGCGGCGTAGGCTGCCCCGCCATTGTTGATTATCCAGGGCAGGTTAGCCAGGGTTTCAACATTATTGATTATAGTCGGTTTACCGAACAATCCTTTAGCGGCAGGGAAGGGGGGTTTGAGTCTCGGCATTCCCCGGTCACCTTCGATTGAAGCTATAAGCGCTGTTTCTTCTCCACAGACAAAAGCGCCTGCACCTTCCTTGATTTTAATATCAAATGAGAAATCGCTTCCTAGAATGTTGTCGCCCAGAACACCCAGTTCATGGGCGTCCTCAATCGCCTTTCCGAAGTTTTTCACGGCCAGCGGATACTCTGCGCGGATATACGCGTAACTCCTGGTTGCTCCTGTGGCATATGCGGCGATAAGCATGCCTTCTATCACATTATGAGGGTCTCCTTCCAGGAGTGAACGGTCCATAAAAGCTCCGGGATCACCCTCATCACCATTACAGATTAGATATTTGATATCTCCTTCAGACTGTCTGGCAAAATTCCACTTGATATGTGTTGGAAACCCGGCGCCGCCGCGTCCCCTGATGCTGGATATCTTGATCTCTTCGATAACCTGTTCAGGCGTCATCTCCGCTAAGATTTTCTTAATTGCCTTATATCCGTCTCTTGCCTGGTATTCGGGAATTGAGGTGGGGTTCAGATATCCGACATTTCGAAGGGCTATCCTGGTTTGATGTCCCAGATATTGCCATTTGTCTGAATCCTGTTTATCCGGAGAGAATATCAACTGATCCTCGAGGAGTTCTCCCTCTCCTCTGTGAAACTTTATTATTTCGGGAACCGTTTTCTTTGTGACTTTACCGTATATATACTTGTTGCCGTTACCATCGTTTATCTCGGTGATTACTTCCTGATGACACATACCGACACAACCTACAGTTCTGATATTCATTTCTGGAGCGTGTTTCTGGAAGGCTTCTATGACTTCCTTTGAGCCTGCCGCAATTCCACAAGTCCCTTCTCCAACAATTACGTTAAGATTATTAGTGTCCATTATTCAACTCTCAATAAATAATCGGGTAAACCATAAATTAACCCCCTCACCCTAACCTCTCCCCCTAGGGGAGAGGGG
>MAYW01000151.1 GCA_001723765.1 Candidatus Scalindua rubra | reverse complement strand
TCGTTTTTAAGCCTGATGGCTACCTGCAGGAAGCAAGGAATTACTTTTTGGGATTATGTTCAGGACCGTGTTTATAATCTGCAAAAAATACCACCCCTCGCTGAAATAATTGAAAATGGACAACCGGTGCTTGACCCTCCTTAAACTTCCCTCTATAATAAAATGGAAATCCCACAAGATATTGGGTAATTACCAATTACTTTTACGGTAAAACCTTTTCTTGTACCACTACCAGAGGTAGTGGTTTAAGCCGATTAATCAACCAACAACCTCTCACCATTTTTCTTATTTATCAGGAAATGATTTTGAAGAATTTTTCACACACTATTAAATATCAAAGTACGATACCAAACGACCTCTAATCGTGATTCCATTTCACTATAAGGAATTCCATAATCTCTTAATAAATGTGCTCGCCCAAGTTCAAAATATTCTAAATATTTTGGATAGTAAACTCTTTTCATCTGGTCAGTTTCGGCATATCTAACACGAATTTCAATGGTATTTGTTAACATTTTATTTCAAACCTTTTTTAGTCCCTTCATTAAATTTGTTATATGTTTTTTTATACTCCATACGTAGGCCACAAAATACCTTATCTATTTTCTTCAACTCTCGGGCTTTCGTTATTAATTTACTCTTTACGCTCTTTCTGTATATTTCAGCATGTTTTTCAGGAAGTTTAGGCTTATAAGATATATCATGTGAAACGTCTGCCCAGCCATGTGCTAGTGTACTTCTGATTTGTATTTCTGCAATTAACTCGGGAATATCTTTAACTTCATACAGCGTTTTCCTTACCTTACCAAAACCTACTGTGATATGGATTGATCTATAATATTCAGGATTTTCCTTTTTATCAAAAGTATACTCCTTTATTTCCCCAATTTTCTCTAATTCCCCTTGATTAATTAGCGCTTTTTCAAATTCTGTTTTTATCTTATATATATCTTCATCGTATTTACAAATAATTCTTAACCCAGCTATGTCTTTTATTTCTAAGTTTTTAATAATTTCAAAGGCTAAATCTATGGTTTTTTTGGGTTTTTCTTCATTTTGTTCTTGTAGCTCTGGAATTAAATTAAGTTTCTTAATCTTTTCTTCTCTATCACTTTTAGCTTTAATGCCATTTATTTCTCTTGCAATCTTACTATACAAACTTTGAATACTTTTAATGCGGCTAGTTATTATATAATCTGTTTGTTCTGACTTTAGAGAATTCTTACAAACAGCATAACAAATACTTTCTACTATTAATAATAATCTTTTAAATCTTTCGCCTATCACATCATAAACTTGTTGCCACGTATTATAAATCAATGTACTTGCTACATGTTTCTCCCATATCCGTCTGTCCATAATACAAAAGTTTTCTAAAACAGTTGAAAGACTCTTAAATACGGCAACATATTCGACATCTAACTCTGTTTTTTCCGTTAAAGAAATAGCAAAACAGGATAGCGGTAATTCGAAGGGTCTTATATCTTTATCTTTTTCTTTAATTTTGGGTAAAAACAGATGAATATCATAAGGAATATCATAATATTGATAAGATAGTACAATATTGAACGCTTTTTCCCCCATTTCATCTTCATCATCTATCTGGAATGCTTTAAATTGTTTTTCCCATTGTTCAAGTATCAATTTATCATTTTTTGCTTTTGTTCCATCTTTGTAAGCTTCCAGAAATTTATTATTTAATTCTTTAATACTTCTTTTATTATTGTCAAAAAAGTCATTTGTCTTATTAATGTTTTTATTTATTGATTTCATTTTCGTTAAAAACTTTAATATTTCTCTTAATTTCTGTGACTTTAATCGAGTTATTTTACCTATTAATATTGGCAGTTTAACTATTGCTTCTTTTTTGTTTTTGTCAAATTTTAATTGAGCAATCTAATGTATTTGAATTTGTTGATATGTATATATAACGGATACCTTTCCTTATACAATATTTTGAAAAAAAGTCTATCGGCACATCATTTTTACAACCCCTTTTAATTTCTCTAAAGAATTTATAAAAAGCATATTCTTTTGCTTCGTTAGACCAACGGTTCCCCTTATAAAAAGGGTTCATTCTAAAATCTTTTTCATCCAACTTCTCTTTATGATATTGATGAGGCAATCCTTTATAAGTCCAATGTGAAAATAAAACTGCACTATGGATATCTTGATAATTAAACAAATTATTGATTAATCCAGTATTATTTATTTTTTCTTGGGGGCCAAAAATCATACTTAAAGCCATCCCAACTTGTATTCTAAGTTCATGATATGAATTAGTCATTTCTATATCATCAACGAGCATAGAATCTGTTTTATCTTTCTGTTTATTAATATTACGGGATAAGTTTTTAATTTTGCTTTCTATTATTTTCTTATTCTTCATATATTGTTTTTGTTTCCCAAATTCCATCTATTCAATTACAACAAATTCTTTATCCTTGACAGTATACAAAGATAATGGAATATCTGCCCCTCCATTCATGTTAAATTTAATTTTGCCAGTAATGCCATCATACTCTTGTAAATTTTTAATATATTTCTTAATCTTTTCTCCACTATTATTCCCTTTTGAAATTGCCTGAATAAGTAACATAGCTGCATCATAATGTGAGGCAATGAAAAAATTAAATTCAGTCTGATTATATTTTTTAAAAACCTTTTCACGAAGACTTTTTGTGCCTGGGACAGAAGAATCTTTATCAAATCTTGGCGAACAAAAAATTATTCCTTCTGCTGCAGAGCCGGCAATTTCAAGGTTTTTAGGTGAATTAAATGTTTCATACGTAATACTCTGTTTTTTTAAACCGAGTTCCAATGCTTGTTTTAAATAATATGCTGTTTCTGTTCCAAAACATGCAATAAAAACGATATCTAAAGAATCAATTGCTTTAAGTTTAGTTATATACTCCCGGAATTCATTAGTATTTGGTTGATTGGCTTCCTCAAAAACAATGTTTCCAGCAAGTTCCTTAAATCGTTTAGAAAAATTCTCCTGAAAACTTTTCCCCGATTGATCATTTCTATAAATGATACCTGCATTCCTTTTGCCAAGTTTTTGATAAGCAACCTCTGCGAGAAATTGCCCTTCCAATGCAGCATCTGGAATTATACTAAAAAGAAAATCAGGAGCATCTTCAATTTCAGTGCTAATTGCAGTAGCATTAATTAACACTATCTTTTTTTATTGGCAATTGGAGCTTAATAGCTAATGTAACTGCACTTGTAGCCTGAATTGCCGCAGCAATTTTATCAATATTAATTAATTTATTAAAAGCATCTACACTTTTTCTTGGGTCTGCTTGCCCATCTTCGAACACAATCTTAATTTGTCCTTCTCTAATAATATCTTTTCTCACGGCATCTTCTAATGCTATTTCCATCCCTTGTTGCATATATCTTCCATATTGAGCGTAATTCCCGCTAAGTGGCAATATCGCTCCAATCTTAATCTCCTTCTCATATTCCTGCTCCTTCTTTGCACATCAAATAATTCCTGAGGAAATTATCAATCCTAGAATTAACATCCAATAAAGTATTCTTTTCATAATTAGCTAGTTCTATTTTGAAACAAATTGTTAAGGATTTAAAAATTGGAACTTAAGTAATTATTCTTTTTTCCCCTACTTCAAAGTTTCATTCTAATTCTTATAATTTCGTTAGCAGTTACTCGGGGTTGTCTTTCTCCCATCAAACAGAAACCTCAATAATTTTTGCACCTTTTGGTACTTTTTCTTTCGTTCTTTATGAAATTATTATCTTCTTCTTGATTGATATAAGCGTATCTGCTTTGGCTTGAGGGAGCATGATTTTCTCCTAATTATTGTTGGGTCTATTCAATTTGTAGGTATGAATGGAGTTGATTTAATGGAAAAGATACATGAAATCCCTCTCGGAGGCAATTAAAATTTTTTTTGGGGTGGATTATGGAGAGATGCAAATAAAGGTCTCCGCAATTTAGTTTTAGCCACAAATTAACACGAATTTACATCAAATTACAATTTGACAACTTAAACCAAATCCCCCTTAGTCCCCCTTTGGTAAAGGGGGATTTATAAACTTATTGCAGGTTCTGCATTCTATTTTGTTCAACTGAAGACAAACATTTATGCCTGCAACCATATGACTAACAAAGGCCAATCAAGTTTGCAATCGTTTTTCAAGATATCCTTTGACGTCTTCTAGGAAGTTTTTATATAAGGGTTCGGTTTGCTCTATAAATTTATTTATTGATGCCCATCTTATGTCAAGGTATTCATGGGCAACGATATTTCTAAATTTTCACCTTTTGTTTGAAAAAGAAATCACTTATAGTCATTTCCATAAAATCCTCTGCATCCCTCGTTACGACATCCATAAAATCTAAAAACAATCCCCAATCGTTTATGACCAAAGGGATACCCCTTATAGCGCTTGCAGACACAGTTGCAGAAACCCTGTTTAAGACAAGTAATTCCACTTCTCTTTTTAAAATCCGTTCTAAATCAGCCCAAATCTCATCCTCACATTCATAAAAGATCTCTTCTTCATATTCTACAGGATGCCTTTTCTCAGGATAAAAATATACAGCAATATCAACATCAGATAATTTAGTAGCCTTCCCCCTTGCCTGCGATCCGAACAAAAAGGCAAAGGCAGTGTCTTTACGAGTCTTAAAATATTCTTTTAACTTTTCTACAATTTCCGTATCAAATTTCATGGGCACAAACTCACTAACTCAGATAGAAAAAGATACATAAAAACTCATTCAGAGGCGCCTATAAAAGTTTTAAATTTCTAAAAACGTTTTTATTGCAAGTTAAGTTCACCATTGAAAACTAGATCTTTATTGACTTTACTTTTCAATTCTTCCGCATCCAGGGCATAAAGTGGGCTAATCTCAATAACGCCCTTGACATTTCCATCTTCATCCGTAGGGATTTCAATGCCTGCTCCTTTTAACCATCTACCAAAAAGGTTTATCATGTTTTGCCTCGCTGTATCCGGAGAACTTTCGCCTTTATCGTTCTTTATAGGAGAAAATTCATCTTCACGTATAATCTCCATAATTATGGATTTTTTTGCGAGCTCAAGTGCGTCAAAGATAAACATCTCAAATTTGATTGCGTTATTTTTAATTGGTTTTACTTTTCCACCATTTTCATCTATATAGGGCGCCTTTTTCACTGCTTTGTGATAAGGTAGTTTCACATTGCTTTCATTGATTCTTTCGACAAAATCTACATCAAGTAAGTAGATTGCAGGACTTCCCATACCAAACCTGAGAGTTCCATCGGGATTTCTCGCATATTTATCTTCATCACTTAGTTCGCTGTACTCTATTGTATCCAGGTGGCCATCTCTTATACCAATGATGCCCACCTTTTCTTCCGGGTTTATCTTTTGTACTGCCTTTGGAGACATCTTTGCACCCTCACTTATGTGATATCCCAAATAAATTGGATCGGCAATCTTAATCAATACATTATCAACCTGGTGATAAAAGACGTGTTTGATACCACGTTCCTTCATATTGGATAAAATGCCTTTTTCTTTTAAGGCAAACAATGTCCCGCCATGACCATTGGGGTTGGTTACGATACTGCTTTTTGAGTCCATTAACAACTTGCCTTGAAGATCTATCACAGGAAGCTCGCCCTGGGTGAAGAAAGAAACATTATCAGTATTCAAACCGAAATAACGATTTTCTTCAAAGAATTCACGTGTCATCTCATCATTATTTATGCTTGTCATGATATACCACGGAAGTGTTGTTTCGCACCTTTTCATAATGGCTTGAATTTTTTCAGCGTGCAATTGGAATATACTTTTACCCATAATAGGACTTATCGGCAATGTTCCTTTTGGTCTGTCAGCTCCTAACCTGGTACCCAAACCTCCGGCAACCGTAACAACTGCAACACTACCTGATTTTATTGCTTTTTCTCCTATTCCTTTAGCCTCAATTGCACGTGTCTTTTGTAAATCATTCTGGGGTATTGGAATTATGCCGGGAGGTTTTAAGGTCGCTGTCTTTTGGCTTGTATGTTTGTTTTCTTTAACATACTTGTCAATAAGGTCTTGAATCAGGGCAAAGTCTATAAGTTTTAATTGGCTTAAAAGCTTTTTCTGCTCATTCTCCGTAAGTGCATTCCACCATCTGAAGACATGCTCCTGCCCTGAGGCAATTACCTTTTCTATAAGGAGCTTATCAGCCTCATGTTCCGTCTGAATTTCTAAATGTTTAAGTTTCTTTACACTCATAGTCAAAAATTCTACAATACACCCTAAAGTTGTTCAAGGCAAAAGATAGCTTTACAATGTATACAATGGTAAATTTTGGGCGCAGATAAACACAGCGCAGCATAGCCGCAACCAAAAGAAAAACAGCATGTCGGGTTTCCAAACCCGACAATAATTAATGATTCGGAGCGTAAGACCTGCCCGCCAAAGCCGTTCAGGCGGGAACGCGCCCTACATATTTATATTATGGCCAGAACTTTTAAAAATCACTTTGAAGTTTATCTATCTGTATGTATCTGCGAAATTGTATATTAAGTTTAATATTGGAATTTACTTGACCATAGTTTGTAAATAACTAAAATTTTGCATATCTTTTAAATATAAGTTTAGGAATTTCAAAGTGAGATTTTCGCCAGAGGCGAATCTGCATCAGGCATGACTTCGTCATGGAGTTTATCCTGAGCGATACACGAGATTCTTCAGTCGCTATCGCTCCTTCAGAATGACAGACGAAGGGTTCCTCAGAATGACATTGTGACCATAAAAGTGTCATTCTGAGTCCTTCACCTTCTGTCATTCTGAACGAAGTGAAGAATCTAACTTGATAAAAGCATATCATTTCATACACTTACTAATATAATGTCCAAACCACCTGGACCATTGAAGATTTTTGAATTTTCAAGAAAGGAATTACTTGCTACATTTCTCCTGATAATTACGCTCTTAATTGGAATAGGGGTCAAATATGCGAAAGATCAACACTGGTGGCTTCCAAAAACTGAAGTTGTGGACCCCAATCCAGAATCAATAAAATTAAAAATTGACTTAAATAGAGCTGAATGGTACGAACTTATAATATTACCGGGAATTGGTGAAAAAAAGGCAAAGGCAATTGTTGAATATCGAAAAAGTAGAGGCGCCTTTAAAACTATAGAACAATTATGTGAGGTTAATGGTATAGGGATAGAAACCGTAAAAAGGATTAAGAATCTCGTTTTTGTTGATGAGAAAAAGTTCTCTTCACCGCAAAGTCATGAAGATCGCAAAGGAAACCTAAAGTTTATAAAGGAATAACATTAGATTGTGGACAGGGCATAAATTGAATATTGTAGTTGTGTAGGATGGGTTAAACGAAGTGAACCCATCATTATTGTTTTGTTGGGTGCCCGCCTTAATGACGAGTCGGGCAGGCGCTTTGCTTCACCCAACCTACTCTTGCAGATTTACAATTAGGAATTTTGATTAATTTCAATGTTCCAATCTTAAAAGAAGGAATTAAGAGGATAGCTAATAATCTTTGAAACTTTGCGTCCTTTGCGGCTTTGCGGTGGACTATTTCTTTTCCGACTCGTTATTGTTTGGACTGAAAGGAATTAATTTATGGAAAAACAAAAAATATTTGAAAATGTGTGGATAAGAACGCTTGCATTATTTAGTGCTCTGGCTTTATTCTTTACCTTATGCTATTTCCTGAAAGGGATCCTGATTTCACTTTTCCTTGCCTTTACTATTGCATATATCTTTGATCCCGTAGTGGATTTTATTTCAAGGAGAAGACTCATATTCTCAAAAAAGTGTGTACCCCGCGGTCTTGCGATAGCCGTATTATTAACTGGTATAGTCCTAATCATAGGAGGATTGTTAACATACACGATTCCTAAAACGGTTAATGGTATTCAACGTGTTGGAGTTGCCCTAAAGGATCAGTATCCAAAATATCAGGATAGAATAGCAAACATAATTGAAGGATACGGTGATACCGAGGCTGGAATATTCCTTAAATCACAATTAGGAATCCAGACAACTAAAGAAGAAGATAGAGAAATAGAAAACAAGCAAACAAAAGAGAAAGAAACAAAAGAGAAAGAAACAAAAGATATTGTTACTAAGGAAACTGTCGATGTAAAATCCCCTATCCCGAAAGCTATCCTTCAGCTAAAGAAATATATACCACAAGCTTTGAACTTTGTGTTGGAAATCGTAAAAAACATATTCTTCAGCACATTCGGTTTTTTTGGAATAATTATGAATGTTGTCATATTCGGAGTTGTTACTGTATATCTCTTAAAGGATTTTGATGTGATTGTATCAAAGGGTAAAGAATTATTACCGTCTACAAAAAAAGATAAGATATCTGATATAATGTCCAGGATGGATGAAAACCTCAAGGCATTTTTTAGAGGCCAGATTACGGTTTGTGTTATCCTATCAATTATCTATGGTATAGGACTCACCATCATAGGTGTTCCTATGTCCTACCTGTTAGCCATTGTAGGGGGATTTGGAAATATTATACCTTATATTGGTATAGCATTTGGACTGGTACCAGCCTTAATCCTCGCCTTCATTCAATTTCAAGATATTACACATCTGCTTTTAGTTGGGCTGGTTTTCGGTATAGGGCAATTCTTTGAAGGCACTGTGATAACACCAAAGATTGTAGGTACTAAATTGGGTTTGAATCCGGTTGCCATTATCATTGCAATACTAATTTGCAGCCAACTACTGGGATTTTTGGGACTTCTGCTTGCAGTGCCTATTGCATCTGTCGTTAAGGTACTAATCGAGGAGGGCGTTCTTAAATACAAGAATACAAAACTTTTTAAGGGAAGCTAAGATGTCTATTTTCAAATTATCAGCGGACTACGAACCTCATGGTGACCAGCCTGAGGCAATAAGGAAGTTGACGAAAGCCTTCAAATCAGGTGAAAAATACCAGACTATCCTGGGTGTGACAGGTTCAGGAAAGACATTCACCATGGCAAACATTATAGAAGCATTGGGAAAACCGACACTCGTGATGTCACACAATAAAACTCTAGCGGCACAGCTTTATAGTGAGTTCAAGGAATTCTTTCCTGAAAATGCAGTAGGATATTTTGTAAGTTACTATGATTATTATCAGCCAGAAGCTTATATCCCTCAAAGAGATATTTATATTGAAAAAGAGGCGACAATAAATCAAGAGATAGACCGTCTTCGTCTGGCAGGTACAAGCGCCCTTATGTCACGTGATGACGTGATAATTGTGGCAAGTGTGTCATGTATTTACGGTTTGGGTTCACCGGAAGAATATCAGGAGATGTATGTACATGTGAAAAAAGGGGATGAAATAGAACGAAATTTACTTCTCATGAAACTCGTAAACATACTTTATGAAAGGAATGACATAAAATTTGAACGTGGTATATTTCGTGTTCATGGTGATGTGGTTGATGTTTTTCCAGCTTACGAGGAATTTGCTTATCGTATCGAGTTATTTGGCGACGAGATTGATAGGCTTTCAATTATTGATCCATTAAGCGGGGATAGATTAGATGAGGTAGAAGAGGTTTCTATTTATCCCGCTAAGCATTTCGTGATGCCTGAAGGTAAGATTGAGAGCGTTATTGAATCAATCGAAAGGGAGCTTGACGCTTGGCTAAAGGAATTACGTTCTCAAAATAAGCATTTCGAGGCGCAGCGCCTGGAAGCAAGGGCACGTTACGATATGGAGATGCTGTCAGAAATAGGTTATTGCCATGGCATTGAAAATTACTCTCGACATATCAGTGGTCGGGCGCCTGGAGAACGCCCATACACATTATTTGATTATTTTCCTGACGATTTCTTCTTAATTGTTGATGAGTCTCACGCAGCAATTCCACAAATTCGTGGGATGTATGAAGGGGATAGGTCACGGAAAGAAACACTTGTGAAATATGGTTTCAGACTCCCTTCAGCATTGGATAATAGACCCCTACGTTTTGATGAATGGGAATCTATGATTAATCAGGTGTTATTTGTTTCAGCAACACCTTCAGAATTTGAAATAAGTAAGTGCAACGGCAAAGTTGTCGAGCAGATAATAAGGCCAACAGGTCTTGTGGATCCAATGGTAAGGATAATGCCTGCAAAAACGCAAGTCAAAGATCTACTACAGCAGATTAGGAAAAGAGTAGATAAAAATGAGCGTGTCCTTGTCACAACATTAACAAAGCGCTTAGCAGAAGACTTAAATGAATATATAAGAGAAGAAGGTTTCAAAGGAATGTACTTACATTCAGAACTCAATGCAATCGAACGGGTGGAAATACTAAAGAATCTTCGACTTGGCAAATTCGATGTTGTTATTGGAGTAAACCTGTTGCGTGAAGGCCTTGATCTTCCAGAAGTATCATTAGTAGCTATACTCGATGCTGACAAAGAAGGATTTCTTCGTTCTGAGACATCCCTTATACAAACAATTGGACGAACTGCAAGAAATGTAAATGCAGAGGTTATATTATATGCTGATGAGGTAACACAATCTATGCAGAAGGCAATAGCTGAAACCGAGAGACGACGCAAGATTCAACTTAAACATAATAAGCAAAATAATATCACACCACAGACTATTCGTAAAGGAATTAGAAAAAGTATTGAAGATGAGATTGCTTCAAAGAAGATTGCAAGACAGGTGGTTAAGGAGGAAGAGGTTGAATATGTAACTCAGGAATACATAAGAGAACTTGAAGAAGAAATGCTTCGGGCAGCCAATGAACTTAATTTTGAAAAGGCGGCTGAAATTAGAGATAGGATCATCAAGCTGCAATCAGAGACACAGGTAGAACATGTGTAAGTGTACACAAGGGTGAAATTTTTAAGTTTTAGTGGTTGTTGTAGACACGAATTACACGAATTGGCAGTTATTAAAAGATAATGGATGATAGGTTAATTTAAATGTATAGGGATTTCCATTTTAAGTGTAAATGAATCAATGGATTATATTTTTTTGTGCGGAAGCACATATCCAAAAGGGCGTGAAGCAACGACATGGATGTCGTTGTAGCCATTTTGAAAGAGTTGTGCAGGATGCA
>MAYW01000150.1 GCA_001723765.1 Candidatus Scalindua rubra | reverse complement strand
AACATTTTATGAAATTGAAATAATGACATCGGTTCTCTTTGAGCCATCGTGGAAACTTCCTCTGTTTGTTGACTTGGTTAGTTTTAAAAGAAGTATACCACAATGGTGAGTTAACTCAATAGCCATATAGTTTTTTGACCTAACACCATGGCTGGTTATCCGAAGATGAGACGAAGCCGTTTATTCCCGAGCCATGGTATCGGAATATCAAATTTATCAAACCCAGCAGCTTTAAGCAATGGATTGTGTGCACGCTTTTGAAAACGGACAAAAATTTCTTTTTTCTCGATACTTATCTGTGCTGTGGCATTGATAAAGTCTCTGAAGATGTGCCGTGATTTTGCGGTACTGTAGCCATTTCCTATTTGTGATCCCAATAGTCGATAAAGGCTGCAGGCCATAAGCGTCAGTTGGAGGTCACAATCCACTTTCATAGCTACAGCAGAAGATAAAGCATCCATATGGAAGAAATCAATACCATCTGCAATGGCATTTTCTATGATCATTCGTTTGGCATACCGGCCCAGCAACTTAGCAGCAGAACGGTTCAGTTGATTGGTTATTAAAATTGTTGGTTCTTCGTGCCCAAGATCCATGATCGTTAATTGACGGATAAGCCCCTCATATTCATCAAGAGAGATTTTTTGCTCTAAAATCCGAGGGGTTCGATAGGCCCTTGCAATATTGTCAAGTTCAATCCTCCTCCAAGCAGAGACAGGGGTTCTGTAGATCTTTTCGAGCATTTTTCTTGATCTTCTTCTCAGTGTAATAAATTTGATCCCCATCTGATTTAGACGATTTAAATTTGAATAAGTGGTCAGTTTTGAATCAAAAATCAATTCCTCAGGGAAGCGGTCGGTTCTCTTTTTCCAGAATTCGATGAAGCGAAGGATTTCATCATTTTGTTGGTCTTTACGCAACTGTGAATTCGCGTAACAAAAAATATGTTTGTCAGCATCTCTGGCAAGAAAGGCTAAGATACCCTTCTGACGACGGCTGCGTTTGGAAACATAATGTTTTTCAACCAGGGCATCTTCTCCATGAAAAGGAATCGTATGAAAATCCAGATCAAATGAGACACCTCTTTCGATACCCAGTTTTCCTATAGCGTCAAACCACAATTGCATTGCCTTTGGATAAGAAAGGGGATGAATACGACAACTGTACTCTGTAAGAAAAGCCCGCTTAGGAATAACATTCAATCCAGCAAACAGGGGCAGGCCTTCATCGAAAACAAAACTCATGACATGACTATGCCGAGCATTACCAAACAGCTTTAATGCAAGAAGGGATCTCATGGCATGCCCCGCTGGTATCATCTTTGATCCTGGGAAACCGGCCTCCTGTAATATGTTGTCCAAAGGTATCTTGGCCAGATAGGGCAAAAAGAGGAATATGCCACCAAATTGAGTGCGGAATTTCCGAGGTTGCAGTTGAAGCTTCCTCACATCTGCGACATCCGCAATATCTGGCCGGACTCTGTTTGGTCGTTCATCATCCCGTCGTCTGGTTAAACGAGCAAAACCTTCTTCCTTCAGGATGATAGATATGGACACAGTGCTCAAGGAGGCCCCTGATTCCTCAAGACCCCGTTTGATATCATAAATCGAGAAATTTTGTTTACGCATAGTAATCACTTGCTCTCGGGCTTGACTCTTTTTTGGGGAAGTTTGAGGCCCTTTCTTAGGAGGGAGAAAAAACTGACGATTCGGATTCTGTCTGAACTGATGACATAAAAGGCGAAAGCTTCCCGGAGTATAACCAAAGCGACTTGCGACTTCCGCAGAGGGAAGGCCTTCAACGAAGTATCCTCTAAGAGCCTCGTATTGTCTATGTGTTGAATTAGAAGGCCCAAGAAATACACGGGCATATTTAGTTGGCTTTATTGATTTACTGTTAAACATATACCCACTATATCAAATAGGCATACCATGTCAATATAAATTTTTTATGTGGATGGGCTAATGACTGACATGGCAGCATATATTGCTATTGATATAGGGATATTCGTTTTAAATATCTTATGTAAATATTGGATGCTTGATGTTTAACTTAGTGGATATTGTATTATATGTTAATAGTATGATTAACATTTTGGGGTAGGCAATCTAAATTCAACATAAATCCTAAAAGGATTTCCGTGCATGCCTCCGGCATATCGGAGACATGTAAGGAAAAATTATTATAGGATTAATCCAATACATGGGAATCAAGGCTAGAGCCCCATCGAGTATGTGAATCAGATAACTGATGTTCAGATCATCAAAACTAAATCCCATAAAAATAAAGTTATTATGTGTAATGTCATGATGAAATTTAATGTCAAATAAATTCAATTCTGACATTCGGTTATAATAATCTGACTCAGAAACAATAAGGTCATTTACGGATTTTTTCTTATAGTGTCCATGAAATTTTAAAATATATTTATTCTTACTATTCGAATTAAGATTTACGAAATCATTCTGAGAATAAATTGGAACATAAGGTCCGTCCTTTTAAATCTATATCAGTTAATGTATTGAAAATCTGCTTCACAACCTGAATATGACCTGCATGATATGCATCCGGGGGATCAAAAGAATTGATTTGTGCCTGCTGCAATTGAAGGATGTCATTTAGGACAATAGCCTCTGAAGCCTTCTCTTTTTTTCCGCATCCGTTGCCTGATATTAATGCGAAGATAATTGTTAATATCAGAAACAAGTATTGCATTTTAAATTTCTTCATTTATATAGGTGACATCTTACATTATTTTCTTTTTCAAAAATATTTGGTATCTCATTAAAACAAATCTTTCCGATTACGACAGGGCATCTGGAGGCAAAAGGGCAACCTTTCGGTTCTATCAAAGAAGACGGAACCTCACCATTCAAAATTATTTTTTCCTTATTTAGCAACGGAACTGATGCCATTAAGGCCCTGGTATACGGATGTAAAGGGTTTTGGTAAATGCTGTCAACATTTCCCTCTTCCATCAACATGCCTTGATACATTATTAATACTCTATCTGCGATATCTCTTATTATTCCAAGGTCATGGGTAACAAATACAATACTTACCTTATTTTTCAGACTCTTGAATATCTCTAATATTTGATTCTGTATTGTAACATCAAGTGCGGCAGTCGGCTCATCAGCAATTAACAACTCAGGGTTACACGACAATGCTATGCCAATAGTTATCCTCTGATTAATTCCTCCACTTTGCTGATGGGGATACTCAGAAATTTTAGAATCAGGATTAGAAATCCCCATATCTCTTAACAATGATATTCCTTTTTCCTGCGCCTCTTCATCAGATAATTTTTGGTGTAGTTTGATGATCTCGGTTAGTTGTTTCCCTACCGTTACTACCGGGTTTAAAGCAGATGAGGGATTCTGAAATATCATTGAAATTTTATTTCCCCTTATCTGATTAAGTGTTTTACTGTCTAAATTAAAAATCTCCTGTTCTTGAAATTTTATGCTTCCTTTTTCTTCATAGCTTTTGTTTAACCTTAGAATGGATTTACAGGTAACCGTTTTGCCACAACCAGATTCCCCGATAATACCAACTATTTCATTCTCATTAACCTTAAAAGAAAGATTATTTACTGCATAGACTATATTTGCCTGTGACTTAAATCTAATTATGAGGTTATTAACATCTAAAATTGTTTTCAATACTTTCCTTTTTTCAATTGGTTACTTCATATTGAAACAGCAGAGTGTTAATTTAATTCTTGTTGCAAGTAGAAATCTTAAAGATAATCCTTGTCTTTCAGATAAGTTTTTATTTTTTGTGTCAGTTCTTCTGCCTCTTTTTTTAACTCTACAAAATCCTCTCTGTCGAAAATGTATGAGGGATTGTAATCGGCTTCTTCTCTGTATTTCATAAGCTTTGAAAATATATGAGAAGCTTTGGGTTCAAAAATGTCCTCCTTTATAAAATGAAGACTGAGAAGTCTGAGTGTACCTTCATGACTTTTGGGTTCAAGTCCTTTTGTTAGAAGTAAGGCCCTGATGTGATACAAAATGAAATAATAAAGCCTTGATACTGCGCCGATGATAAAACCATTTTTGAATAGCAAATCTGCCTCTAAAAATGTTTTCAATGCCCTATCCATTTCAATTTTAATATTTACTTTCTTATTTTCTTCTGTCATAACGGTATACCTTCACTTTCAATATCAAGAGCTATTCTCCTTTCCCTCTGTTTAAGAAACTCATAATGCTCTTCTGAAATAACCAGTGTAGAAAGTGGTGTGAGATACTTTAATTCTATATCGGCAATCGTCTCGAATACCTGATTCTTAAGCTCTCTAGTTAATCCTCGTATAATTATTGCTACATCAATGTCTGATTTGTTATCATAGTCACCTCTTGCTCTTGATCCATAGAGAATTAATCCTACTATACGATCACTCAACAATTCATTCAAACAATCTTTTAGTTCCTTTAATGCCTTTTTTTCATCAATCGTTAATGTGCTATTATTCATGTCCATCTATGATTTTTCCGTTATATATATTTATATAAATGAATACTAAAAAAAGTAAACAGAACTTAGCTCCTAACGTCGCTAACTTCTTGGTTTTGCTTCGCAAAATGAGATTGCACTTTAAAATGCATACTATACTTTGTGAAAAAATAAATATATTTTGTAAGGTTACATATTTCAATAAGTTGTAGAATTTCCGATATATTGTCCTCGTCCCTGCTTTCGCGAGGATAAGTTCCAGCGAGAATCTGACATAGATTCCCGGTCGGAGCCGGGAATGACATAGGAGGATGGCCAGCTAATTATTTCGTCCAACATAGTACGCTAAACATCAGGTAAAAACTTTGCCAGTTCTTGTTGCCAATCCCACGTCTTCATCTTGATTTCTTCCAATTCATCCGAATTTTCAAATTTATCTTCATTTTCTTCGAGAAAACAATATACAGTGCCTAAAAATTCCTTTAACTCACCAACTTGTTTTATAATATCCATTTCTCCTCCTATTGAATTACATAATCCTCATTCCCTCTTATCATCAGAGAATATATATGTTTCAGTATCCCTTTCCCCATCCGGTCTGCAATCCCAAAAAGACCATTTTGCCCAATAGATACACTTTCTGCCATCCTTAAGCCAGAACAGTGTCCCCTTTCGCACACGGTCACACTTTTGCTTACCAAAGGTTCTTGTGTGTATTTCCTTTATATCACCCTCAAGGTAATAATCTACCTGATGCCACTCAAATGGTGTCTTATCGACAATCTCCCATAGTTCTATATCATCCATTGTAAGATTTTTTGCTTCGTATTTACTTTTCTCTACTGCAACTTCATACCTTATATGATCCTCGACTACAATCCATTCCGTTTCTGGTGCATCTGGTTTAACCTTTTTCGGAAGTTGGTCCTTATCCAGATTAAAGACATCTATATGTTGAGAATGAACTGTTTTCCATTTGAAACCATCGATACCAGCGAAGAAAATATTTATTAGAAAAAAAACAGCTAAAGCAATTTTGACTTTCATTAACATCTCCTTTCTTCAAGAACCTAGCTCTTTGCGTCGCTATCTTCTTGGCTTTGCTTCGCAAAATAAAAATAATTACTCTACCCCTTATTTAGTACAAAGATGTAGGAGGCCGGTCATGTTTATGTAACGAATGACAGCTAAATTATAAAGTTGTTTGATTTATTATTAAACATTTTTTTTTTTAACACACCGAAGGTATCGGCGTGAGCTCAGCCGAACGGTGTGGTAATACAGTCTATAAGGTGACAATTTCCGTTCAAGAAAAACAAGAAATTGTCGGCTTATAGACTTAATGCTCCAACCTTTTTTTCTACCGACGAAACTATTTTTCCATCATGAACCAAATTATACATCATTTCAATATCATTCGAAATTATCCTGTCTTCTTCCAAATGCTGAATATGTTTCCTGATTACGCCGTAAGCTTCTTTACTTCCGGCACCGGCCTTGAGGTTTGTAAAGAGATCAAGAGCCTGTGCTGCACATAGTAGTTCAATTGCAACTACATTTTCCGTATTATACAGCACTTGTTTGCACTTCCTTGCCGAAATAGTACCCATACTCACGTGATCTTCTTTATTGGCTGATGTAGGAATTGAATCAACACTAGCGGGATGTGATAAAGTTTTATTTTCTGAAACTAGAGAGGCCGCTGTATATTGTGCTATCATTAGACCTGAATTAAGACCGGGATTATTTATCAAAAATGCCGGTAATCCACTTAGAAGAGGATTCACCAGCCTTTCTATTCTCCTTTCTGATATGTTTGCAATCTCTGATAATGCAATTGTAAGAAAATCCATTGCCAGAGCAATCGGTTGACCATGGAAATTTCCACCGTTATTAAATATATCACCTGTATCCTGAAAAATTAGTGGATTATCCGTAGCAGAATTCATCTCCGTCTCTATTATGTTCTTGACATAATTTAAGGCATCAATGGAAGCCCCGTGTACTTGAGGACAGCATCTTATTGAATATGCATCTTGAACTCTTGAACAATCTTCGTGAGAAGAGATTATGTCGCTATCTTCCGTTATCCTTCTCAAATTATCTGCACTAATTATTTGTCCACTATGAGGCCTTACCCTATGAATCTTTTCATTTAATTCTATGTTTGAACCCAACAGCACCTCAAGACTCATTCCTGCCGCTATATCAGCCGTCTTTAGTAACCTGATAGAGTCATTCACTGCCAATGCACCGATGCCCGTCATCACCTGTGTCCCATTAATTAATGCTAAACCCTCCCCCTCCTCAAGCTCACATAATCCAATACCAGCCTCTTTCATTGCCTTCTTTCCGGAGAGTAGTTTGTTTTTATAAATAGCTTTTCCTTCTCCGATCAAGACCAAAGCTAAATGCGCCAACGGTGCCAGATCACCGCTTGCACCTACTGAACCTTTTTCGGGAATAACAGGGTGCACCTTTTTGTTTAACATTTCTGTTAACGTCTTTAATGTACGAAACCTCGCACCGGAATTACCTTTCGCAAGACCATTAATCCTCAATAGCATTATGGCACGAACAATCTCCTCATCAAATCTATCACCAACACCTGCAGAATGACTCAAAATGATGTTTTTCTGCAACCGTTTCCTTTTATTTTTAGATATGAAGGCTTCACTCAACGCCCCAAAACCTGTTGTTACTCCGTATATTACTTTTTTATCATCAATCGCCTTCTTAATCGTTCTTTGAGCAGAAGTTACCCTTTCTTTAACATTTTTACCAAGACTTACTTTTACGTTTCCTCGAATGATAGGTTCGATCTGAGTTATTTTTAGATTCTCACCATCAATAATTAATTTTTTCATAATTTTTTATTAAGCAGAAAATTATTTAAGCCTTCGTGTCAATTCGTGTCTACAATTTTCACCCCCATCTCAGATTGCAACTTCAGACACGAATTACACTAATTGACACTAATTTTTATAAAACAACTCTTTTGTGGGCCAGGCTGTCTTCGCCAAAATTAACCAGTAATCCTAATTTGAGCTTTGATGCAGCAAGGTAGTTCAGGGTTTGTTTTACATGGCTGTTGGTAAGACTTTCTATCGCTTTTGATTCCAATATTATCTTATCATATACTACAAAGTCCGCATTATATCCCCTTGGCAGTATAATATCTTTATATTTTATTTTATAACTTTTTTCCCTTGAAAAGGGTATTTGGTTGATTGAAAACTCATACTCCAGAGCATCCTTGTAAATTACCTCACTATGCCCTTTGCCAAGTATTCCATGCACTTCCATGCACAAGCCAATTATTCTATACGCTTCCTCCCTATAAATCAACCTATCATCCATGATCTTCTAATAACTGTCAATTCGTGTTAATTCGTGCAATTCGTGTCTACAACCTTCGTGCTAATTCGTGTAATTCGTGTCTAGACTTATACAGCTTCCATCCCCAACATACAAAATACTTCATCTATTGATGAACACTTTACTGGATAATCTATTTCTTCCCTTTTAATTACTACGATATCTATTCCCATCGCCTTTGCAGCCTGAATCTTTTCAGGAACACCCCCTATTTTACCACTATCTTTTGTAATCACAACATCTATCCCATATTGCTTGAAGATTGCCTTATTAAGTTCTAATGAAAAAGGTCCTTGAAGGGCAAGTATGTTTGACGGCTTAATGCCCATCCTGGTACACTGTTCAATATGAGTTGACATAGGCAATATCCTGACGTAAATCTCTTTTTTATCCTTTAATTTCACAAACTTTTCGACAGCAGAAAAACCAGTTGTTAATAATATTTTCTTTCTGTCTGACCTGCCACACCACTCTATCGCTTCATCCATACTTTTGACAATATGTACAAATAACTTATTTTCAATGCATGTTTCATCCCTGCCTGACGTGTTTGTGACGGAGGTTGGCCTCTGGAATCTAATATACTTAATACCGCCTTCCTCACTTGCTTTTATTGCATTAAGAGACGCTTGAGTTGCATAAGGGTGGGTAGCATCGATCAGGACTTCTACTTTATTATCGTGTATAAGTTTAGATAAGCCTCTTTCGTCAAGCCTTCCTTGACGGCATAGATGGCCCAGGCCAATTTTCTCGTAAATTTCATATCCATAATCAGTTGCTACTGTGGTAAGAACACCTTCTCCTCTTTCATTCAGTTTTTTAACTATTTCTCTACTTTCTTCAGTTCCGGACATCACCAATATCAAACTTTATAACCTCTCCTGGTTACCATATAACCATCATAAACAAAGGTTGTTGAATTCCCGACAATCAATATTGTAGACATATCTATTGGATGTTCCAATACTTCTCCAAGGCTCGTAATTATTAATGATTGGCCTTCACGCATGGCGTTTTTGACAATACCAACAGGAGTATCAGACTTTTTAACACTTAACAATATCTTGACTGTTTCTTCAATTTGCCATTTTCTCTCAGAGCTTTTTGGATTATACAGGACAATTACAAAATCACCTTCTGCCGTAAGCCTTATCCTTTTTTCAATCACATCCCAGGGAGTAAGAAGGTCACTCAAACTTACAATAACGTGATCATGCATCAAAGGAGCGCCTAAAAGCGCTGCTGCTGCATTTTCAGATGGAATCCCTGGAACAACTTCGATAGGAATCTTTTGTTTGCCATTCCTCGCAACTTCTAATATTAAACCCGCCATTCCATACACACCCGGATCACCACTACTTATAACAGAAACAACCTTTCCAGATGCTGCCTTTTCAATAGCTAAAGAGGCGCGCTCAATTTCTGCACGCATCCCTGATGTAATCACCTCTTTACCCTTAATTAATTCTTTTAATAAATTAATATATGTCTTATAGCCGATAATGCAGTCAGAATTTCTCAAGACCTCAACCGCTCTAACGCTTAAGTGTTCTGGATTACCCGGACCAATACCTACCACGAAAAGTTTTCCTGCGCTATTGCTATTGTTACTCCCGGGAATTTCTGTTTCTTTAATATTAATTTTGTCTTCCTCCCTGAAATAAGGGCTGCCGGTTCACAAACACCCCCCACTCCAATCTTTTCTTCCACAAAATTTGATTTAGAATATTCTTTTGCACAAGTTTCAATCTCTGATCTTGAAACAACCCTCAACGGAATACCGAGTTCCTCTAAGGCACATAATAATCCTGGTTCTTTAGCCTTTATATCAACAGTTCCTGCCAACCTAACCCTATCAATAGACACATTAGCATCCTTGAGAACATTATTAATCGCCTCTTTAAGCTCATTGCTGCTTATGCCACGTTTACAACCTATACCAATTATAATGTCTTTTGTTGCCTCTGAACCTGTCGTAATAATAGCATCTGTATTAAGAATATTTGCGACTTTATGAGCTAATTTATTTGCTCCTCCTTCATGACCTGAAAGCACACTAATAACGGAACGTCCAACATCATCAACTACAACAACTGCGGGATCATTATACTTATCTTTAATATAAGGGGCAATCACACGTATGACAATACCCATGGCCATGATGAATATCAATCCTTCATAATCTGAAAATAATCTACCCACATGGTCATTAAGTTTTTGGGAATAATAAGTTGCATTAAGGTTTGTTTGTTTCATTTTTTGAGGTAGAAATACTGTAACTTCATTGCATAGTTTTTCCTTGATACGTTCGGCTGTTTTGACACCATCTGTTGTTATGGCAATTAAACCTATATCCATATAAGTTAACTATTGTAAAACATTATTTTATTCGAAGATATTTTTACCTATATTACGGTTATAATTAACACTGTCAACAAAAAGTCATTACTTAAACCTTGAATTTTTAAGTATTAGTATAATAATTGGTTAAGGAGCATATTACACAAACCTTTTTTATTGTAATTAGGATTCTGTATAGCCGCATACATTATTAATTGTTATAATATTTTTATAATATTTTAAAGTCTCATTTTATGCAAAATACTCTAAGGTGGGATATATATATATGAAAGAAGTCTTAGTAGTAGGACATTGTGATCTTGATCATCCTCGTATCGCTTCGCTAATAGAGGATAATTTTTCTGCAAAGGTGACAAGGGCAAAATTGCTAAAATATACAAAATACCTTTTAGGAAAACATAAATACGATTTGGTTATAATTAACCGAATCGGCGCCTTTGACCAAGAAAGTGGTATAGATCTGATAAATGAAATAAAAAAGAATAGTAGTTACAAAGTGCCACTAATGTTGGTTACTAACCACAAAGATCAAATGGATTTAGCAGTAAAAAGTGGAGCAGTATTGGGATATGGTAAAGACAAACTATATGACAAAGAAACTATAAAATTGTTGGGTAAGTATTTGTCATGAAAGTGAGTCAATTGGTGTTAAGTCTTGATTAGTGATTATGACGCTTGTTACCACAAGAAGGAAAATCTTAAACCAGTAATTAAGTCTTCTGGAACTTTGTGTTGTATAAATAAGCATTTTTTACTACTAAAATAACGTACTTTCCATTTTTTTCATCATTTTCGCATCAACATAAGTGTTTATGTATACATATGTTACAATATTTATTTAAAAAATTCTGATTTTGGCATCATTGTTGCAACAATAATCATACATTACTTCTTTCGTTTTTATTTATTTAATTTCAATTATATAC
>MAYW01000149.1 GCA_001723765.1 Candidatus Scalindua rubra | reverse complement strand
TGAAGGGAGGGAGATGAGTGTAAAACAGGAAAACGTCTTAAGAATTACATAGCTACTGAAACTATTTTTTTGCTCTAATTGCTTATTCAAACAAAGAAACATGGAGTGGATATTTAAATCCTTTAAATTCGCTAAACAAAGTTAGCCAATTTATCAGAAATAGTTTTCCTCACCACCTCATATTTTGGGGGTAGTTCAATAGGCACATTAATATATTTTGGCTCCACTTCCTTCAGTTTGTTCTCATGATATTTTATTTTGAAATCTGTAAATTTTAAACCATGTGCAGTTGAAATAATTATAATTTGCTCGAACTTTTCAATTTCATTTCTTTTTACGAGTTTGAATAATGCTGCTAATGCGACTCCCGTATGCGGACAATTAAAAAGACCTGACCTATCAGCTAATGCTGCTGCATTGGCAAGCTCATCCTCTGTAGCTTGTTCTACGACCCCATTGAACATTTTCAATATTCTAACCGCTTTGTTAAAGCTAACAGGATTTCCTATCTGAATTGCGCTTGCAAGTGTTTTTTGTGCCTTTATTGGTTCATATTCTTTAAAACCTTTTAAATAGCTTTGATATAACGGATTTGCCTTCGAGGCCTGCACACATACAATCCTTGGAAGTTTGTTAATTATGCCTATATCTTTCATCAAGAGAAAACCTTTACCCAAAGCACTAACATTTCCCAAATTACCACCAGGAATTATAATTACGTCTGGTACTTTCCAATCAAGTTGCTGAACCAATTCAATACTGACGGTCTTTTGGCCCTCAATTCTCAGAGAGTTCATCGAATTAGCAAGGTAAATATTATTCTCGCTACAAATTTCACGTACTATTTCCATACATCCATCAAAATCAGTATCAAGCGAAAGTGTTAAAGCTCCATTAGCTATTGGTTGTATTAATTGGGCGGTTGAAACCTTGTCTTTTGGCAAAAATACTATTGCAGGAATCCCTGCAGCTGCACAATATGCAGAAAGAGCTGCAGAAGTATCGCCCGTAGAAGCACAAGCAACTCCCTTAATTTCCTTTCCTTCTGAAATCATTTGCTTAACCATAGATACTAAAACAGTCATACCCAGGTCTTTAAACGACCCTGTATGAGCATTACCACATTGTTTAATCCATAAGTCTTCTATACCCAATGTTTTCCCCAAGCGTTCAGCCCAAAACAAGTTGCTCCCACCCTCATACAGTGATACAACGTTATTGTTCGCTACATTTGGACAAACCATTTCCTTTTTTCCCCAAACAGAACTTCCATAAGGCCATTTCGTCCTTCTATAACGTTCATCAAAAAGTCTCATCCAAGATTCTGGACTACGATGTTTCAATTTTTCAATATCATGCCTAACCTCTATCAGACCACCACACTTTTTACACTTATATATAGTCTCGTTTAATTCATAACGCTCATCACAACCTTCAGAGCATTGAAACCAGGCTTTATAACTCATATATCACCTTCTATAGTTCTGTTTCCCAAATTTGATCTCTAAAGAAATTCGTTATCTTAAGCCTTTGATTTTGTTGAATGTTTTTTAACAAAATTCCCAATTTTCACTTTGCCAAGCAAAACAAGAAATTAGCGACTGGAAGGAGCTAAGTTCTAATTATAAAAATGCCAAATATTTATTACAAGGAAAATATAACTTCATTCACCTTGACAATCAAAACTCCATAAAGTATCCTGTAGCGAATGAAAAGCATATGTATCTTCGAAGATAGTGCATATCAAAACTTCCTACCTCTGGTTTATAACAGACCTGTTTATGAACTTAGATGTGGTATCTACACACTTCTTGAAAGAATTATCCTCCAATATCCCGATACAGAAACCAATTTATTTTGTAGAAAATATCTTGAAAAATTAACGAACGAAAACAATCCTTACAATGTAAATAAAACAAACTATGGTAGCAAAGGCAGTCTATTTTTAAATGGTAGATTTTTAATGTCTTCACCAATTTCTATCTCAGGAAAAGAAGAAATTGGAATTAAAGATGATGCAATTGTATACGCAAGGTTACTCAGAAAAAACTGCCTTTCAATTACTCCCGAAAAATTTTTAGATCAAGACTTCATAAATAAATTAAAAAAGAAATTTAAAACCAAGAAGGTTAATGCAAAATTATTAAAATATCCATGGGATATAATTACTAACAACAAAGAGCAGATTACGTTTGATTTCACATCATACATTAAATATGGACTTATACAGGGGAAAATATACGAAGGAGTGCATCTGATTAATGCTTCTCAAATATTCACAGGAAAAAATACAGTAATTAAGCCAGGATGTGTTCTCGATGCAGAAAATGGCCCAGTATATATAGGCAATAATGTTAAAATATCTTCGAATTCCGTAATCATAGGCCCTGCATTCATAGGAGATAACGTTGTAATTAATGACCTTTCAAGAATCCTTGCCGGGTCAAACATAGGAAGGGTCTGCAAAATAGGTGGAGAAATTGTAAATACGATTATTCAAGATTACACTAACAAACAACATGATGGTTTCCTTGGAGATTCTTATATAGGTTCGTGGGTTAACCTGGGGGCAGATACAATAAACAGTAACCTTACAAATACATACGGAACAGTTAAGGTACAAATGTTAGACAAAATAATTGATACCGGTCAAATGTTTCATGGGATGATAATGGGTGATCATACAAAGACAGCCATAAACACAAGGTTTACGACCGGAAGCATTATAGGGTTTGCTTGTAACATACTCCTGACACGTATACCTCCTAAATTCATACCATCCTTCTCATGGTATTCTGACAATGTTACAAGGGTCTATGACATAAAAAGAGAATTACAGGTAGCAAAGCGAATGATGGCAAGGCGTAATAAGAAAATGTCACGTAACGAAGAAAAAGTATTCAAGACTATTTTCACTTTAACTGAAAGGGAAAGAAGGCTACACGATATGCAATAAAGGCATAGTTATAAAGAAGGCAAAAAAAAAGGGACAGATTTATTTTATTCCTAAATAATATGCATAATCTCTGTCAGAAACAAAGACTACCTGTCTGTTGTGACCACGTTGAATGATATGGTGAGGCTGGTCTGCGAATACTACCCTTGAGGTTCTTGGCATGGGAACATTGTACTTAAATACTCCATTGCTACAATAAAATAAATCTGTCCCCTTTTTCTTTATTCTACGGTAACACTCTTTGCCAGGTTTCGAGGCTTGTCAACATCACACCTCCTCATTACGGCCATCTGATATGCTAATAGTTGAAGTGGAATTACAGACAAAATTGGTGTTAAAGCATCTATAGTCTCAGGAATATAAAAAACATGATCCACCAATTTTGAAATTTCATTATTACTCTCACTTGCTATAGCTATTACCTTACCACCACGCGTACGAACTTCCTCAATATTACTCAATATCTTGGAATAAACTTTATCCGTGGTAGCAATAAAAACAACTGGCATATTTTTATCTATAAGTGCAATTGGCCCATGTTTCATCTCTGCCGCAGGATAACCCTCTGCGTGTATATAAGATATCTCTTTTAACTTAAGCGCTCCTTCTAAGGCCACAGGATAATTATAACCTCTCCCCAAATAAAGGAAATTACCATTATCTTTATAAAGTTGTGCAATTTTGATTATTTGATCTTCTCTATCAAGAATTTTCTGGACTTGTTTTGGAATTTCTTTCAATTTACTCGCCATATCATTACTTAAAACTTCTCTATTTCCTCTGATCCGAGCCAAAAAGAGAGTTAGTAGAAATATAACAGCAATTTGAGAAGTAAATGCCTTTGTTGATGCAACACCGATTTCAGGACCGGCATGAAGAAAAATGCCACAGTCCGCCTCTCTTGCGATACTGCTACCAACCACATTACAGATCGAAAGAATAATTGCACCTTTCTTGCTAGCCTCGCGAATTGCGGCAAGCGTATCTGCAGTCTCACCCGATTGGCTTATGGCTACTACCATTGTATCCTCTTCAATAACAGGATTTCTATATCTAAATTCTGAAGCATATTCAACCTCAACAGGTATCCCTAAATGCTCTTCAATCATATACTCACCTATAAGTCCAGCATGCCAGGAGGTACCACAGGCTACTATTATAATACGCCTGATATTACGAAGGACATTTTCCTTATCCTTTAAACCTCCAAGATGTACAAGATTGTTATCCTTCTCATATCTACCCAACATTGAATCACGTAAAGCTTGAGGTTGCTCATGTATTTCTTTAAGCATAAAGTGTTTGTATCCACTCTTTTCTATCTTATCAAGATTCCATTGTATCTCATCAATCCTTTTTGATATCTGGACATTATCAACATCAGTAGTTTTCATATTATCCCTTGTCAAAACAGCGATCTCATTATCATCCAAATAAACAACATTTTTGGTATATTCTAAAATAGCAGCGACATCTGAAGTAATGAAATGCTCTTTCTTGCCTATACCAACTATCAATTGACTCCCATGCCTAGCTGCAATCAACTTGCCTGGATCATCCAAACTGATTATGGCCAATCCATAAGCACCCTCAACTTCTTTCAATGCTCTTCTTACGGCATCTTCCAACGTCTCTTCAAAATGACTTTCAATAAGATGGGCAATAACCTCAGAATCTGTTTCACTTTTAAAATTATGACCTTCTTTTTCGAGTTTTGCTTTCAGATAGTTATAATTTTCAATAATACCATTGTGGACAATTGCAATCTTTCCTGAACAATCAAAATGAGGGTGGGCATTTTCAACTGTCGGTGCTCCATGTGTAGCCCATCGAGTATGAATGATGCCCATAGTACTTTTATCAAATTTACCATTTATCTTCTTCTCCAATTCACAAATTTGCCCTACTGATTTTTCACAAATTATTCCGTTATCCTTAATAACGGCTATCCCGGCAGAATCGTACCCTCTATACTCAAGTCTCTTTATTCCACTAATGAGTACGGGTCTAGCTTTATTTTCTCCAATATAGCCAACAATTCCACACATAATTTGCTCCGCAAGCAAAAATTAATAGGACGCAGATTTTCGCAGATATACAGATAGCTATTTCCTTGTATTATCAAAAACCTTACGCTTAAACTGTATAAAAGATTTTTATAATCTTTTCAGTTAATTCTTTATACTTAAAATCCTCATTATCTGCGTTCATCTGTGTCCAAAGCAGAGATTTGCTTTACTATTCAAGTAAAAGCAAACCAAAATATTTAACATATTCATTACTATGTTCAAGAAAATCTATTTCAAAGCCATTATTACGAACTGTTTTAAAGACATCGATACCACATGCCTCCATTGATGGTCTTGCATCTTTTGGCTTCACACAAGAATCATCCACATCACATTCAATACAAAGTGGACACGGACCAGCACTTAGAGCAAAGGCTTTGTAAAAACCCGCAAAATTTGCCTTATGTTCAACATTGAGAAGCATTTCTTTAAACTGTTTTCCAGGTGGCTGACCTTCTATCAAAATAGCTCTCTCATAGCAATTCAACAATTCCTGTGTCTCCTTATAAGATGGCGAAAATGGTGGACAGGTTATAAATTTGCCATATTTTGGACAACCATAGCGGCATTTCAATTGAACCCAGGGCTCTACTATAATACTCTTTGTAAAAATCAACCTGGAAGTTGTTGCGCCTAATTTAACCGTTTCATCGCATAATGATTCTATACTATCTTTGCTCATACCACATCTTTCTTATCAAACAATTTAAAATACTATTTTCATCTTATTAGAATGTCAACACGAAAGTTCAGTTTGACAGTACAATGCCTCTGTGATATAAATTAGATTCTTCGGTCCCTTCCTGTCGTCAGGACAGGCGTATCCTCCCTCAGACCTGTCCTTGAGTGAAGCGAAGGAATGACATGTTGAAACACCTTGTCATTCTGAGTGACCAGAGGGAGCGAAGAATCTCTAGTCATGATCAAATATTCCGTCACAAGAAAAACCTTGCTTTCGCAAGGAATCCCGAAGGGACGTTGTCCCAACGGGACTTCGTCCAGTACTGGATTCCCGCCGGAGCGGACGAGGATGCCTCCAGAAAGGGAGGTAATAAATTCTGTTTTGCATAGCAAAACTCTCATAAATATTTCCTAAGACCAGTCAAGAACTTTAAAAAAAATATTTAAAATAGTTATCCACAATTATATTTGTTCTTTGAAAGACATCAACATAACAAGAGGATAACCCCAAAAAATTAGCGACCTGCCCGACTTCGTCGTTCGGGCGGGCTGAAAGGAGCTAATTTATATGGAATTTACCATAAAACAAATTAACAAAATTATTGGTGGCAAGGTACAAGGAAATGACAACTTACTTATTACGGGTGTATCGAGTATTGAAAATGCAAATAAAGGTGACATCAGCTTTATCAAGAATGAGAGGTTTGTAAATAAAGTATTCGAAACAAAAGCCTCGGCAGTTGTTGTACACAGACCTATTAAGGAAACTGACAAAACATTAATTATAGTCGACAATCCATTCTTGGCATTTATCAAACTACTTAAGGTTGTATCAGACCAAAAACAGTTGCAGCCACGCATTATACATCCATCAGCCGTAATAGCAAAAAACACTTCTCTTGGTAAAGACATTTCAGTAGGGGCAAATGTCGTAATCGATGAAAAAACTCAAATAGGTAATAATATAACTATATTACCTAATGTTTTTATAGGGAAAAACTGTAAGATTGGAGATAATTCAACAATATACCCAAACGTAACAATCAGAGAAGAAGTTACAATAGGTAAACACGTAATAATCCACTCCGGTACAACAGTTGGTGATGATGGATTTGGATATATTCAAATTAAAGGTAAACACGTAAAGATTCCTCAGGTAGGAACTATCGAAATTGGTGATGATGTTGAAATTGGTTCGAATGTAACAATCGCACGCGCAACACTTGATAAGACTATCATAAGCTCCGGAGTTAAAATAGATAATCACTCCCATATAGCTCATAATGTCTTTATAGGAGAGGATACAATGCTAATCGCCTATGCAAAAATTGCTGGAGGCGCAAAAGTAGGCAAAAACGTAATGATAGCAGAAGATGTAGGTATTACAGATCACGCAGAGATTGGAGATAATTGTATTATTGGTGGTGGTTCTAATGTTTATAAGAGTCTAAAGGCAGGCTCGATAGTCTGGGGATCTCCCGCAAAACCGATTAATCTTGAAAAAAGAATCCAGGTATTAATAAAAAAACTCCCTGAAATTTATAAGAAAACAAAAACATAAATTAGCTCCTTTCACTCGCCAATTTATTCTAGTGTAACACCATTAAGTCCAGTCCCGCTGGTAGCTGAAAATGCAAAATATAACGGTACAAAATACAAGATTATTTTAAATGATTTGATTTAAAAAGGAAAGGGTTTTTTGAGTGGAAAGGCTATTCCAGAGCAACTTAAAAAATAATGTTTGAATGAGCGAAAAGTTGGAAAACTACTCTTCAGGTATATGACAAGGTAAAGTTACGTATGAATTTTTATAGTAGACAGGAATTGTCAAGAAAAGTAAAATAAGTGTCCCTCTATGAACTTAACGCCCTATGGGCGGACTTTTTTGCATAACGCTAACATGTCATTCTGAGGGAGGAACGACCGAAGAATCTCTTTATGGAGACTTCACTAACCTCACAAAACATCATTGGCTTACTAACGAGAGATTCTTCGCGGAATTTATTCCTTCGCTTCGCTCAAGGACAAGCTCTGAGCCGAAAGCATTAGATTCTTCACGGAGTTTATCCTGAGCGCTGCATTTTTAGTATTAGTATATATTCTCTGTGCACAAAATAAAGATTCTTCGCTTCTCTCCGTTTCGCTCAGAATGACAAAGAGCGAAGGGTTCAGAATGACAGGAAGCGAAGGGCTCAGAATGACAAGGATGTATCTTATTGCATCATAAGTAGTTAAAATGGAAATTCCTCAATTGAATTAACTTCTATTAACACATCACGGCCAGATTCGCCATGGCGAATATTGGACATAATTTAGGAAATAAGTTCAAATGAAATCCTATAGAAATACCTCAATTTCCGCTTTTTCCATCAAGCCTTCCAGAAGGTTTTCAGTCTTTATTTGCATATATACAAAATCAACCATTTCCTTTACGTCTTCATAGCTAACATCTTTTCCTTTTTCTTTATCAGTTATCTTTATTATATGATAACCAAATTGTGTTTCTACAGGCTCACTTACCTCTCCAATTTCCATTGAAAAGGCAGCTCTTGCAAAAGGTTCTACTATAGACCCCCTTCTTTCAAAGAAACCAATATCACCTCCTTTTTCTGCAGAAGGACAATTAGAATATTCATTTGCCACTTCTGCAAAATCCGCTCCGTTATCTATTTTCTTTTTTATATTTTCAATCTTCTGTTTTGCTGCTTCAAGTTCAGCTTCGGTCTTCATATTTCTTGTATCAATCAAAACATGGCTGGCTTTCACTTTCTCACCATTAAAAGAATTCTTATTTACATCAAAATAACTTCTTTTTTCATCATCACCAACTTCTTTATCCAGATATTTACTTAAAGCAAGCGTCCTTTTTACTTCATCTTCCAACTCTGTGATATTAGAACCTTGAGCTTCCAACATTTCCTCTAACGATTTTTCAGAGTCATTCGTATTAGCTTTCAAAAAGAACTTAATTTTTTCCACTTCTCCCTGTATTTCTTTATCACTTACCTCGATATTCTGCCCCTCAATAAATTGTTTAAGCAAAACTTTTTTTGCTAATTGATCCAGTATAACCATTTGAGTAGTACGTGATACATCCCGATTCATACTTTTAAGGACATTTAATCTCCTATCAAGGTCTTTTCTAATAATATTTTCACCATTTACTGTAGCGATAACGTATTCCTCTGTCTCCGCCACTGCCTCTCTACTTTCCTCAGCCTTCGTCTCTGTTTCTGCCACAGCCTCTGTACTTTCCTCAGCCTTTGTCTCTGTCACAGCCTCTGTACTCACCTCTGTCTTTGCCTCTGCATTTTCATTTGCGAACAGTAAATAGTTGGTTTGCAAAACAAAAAGTAATAATATAACTGGTATTACGATCTTCTTATACATTCCATCCTCTCCTTTTATTTTTGAATAGATATTTTTCCACCTGCTGAACGCTTACCTATACTTTATGTCCAATAATTAAGCCGGAATCTAAGTTTAGGTTAATTTTCTTTATTTTTTTAAACCCTGTTTTCTTGAGCCAATTCCTCATCTCTACTCCGGTGTACGATGAACCTCCACTTGTCCCTATCAGCATATTTAAACTGAAAAGTGTACCAAAAACTGGTTTTGTCTTTGCTGAATTTAGAATAAATTCTTGAATAACAACTATACCCTTTTCTGACAGAGAATCCCAACACTTTTTTAATATTTTCTGATTTTCATTTGGTTTATAAATATGTAATAAATTTGATATAAAAACAATGTCATACAATTCTTTACCAAAGTCATCCTTAAGACAATCTCCTGATTTTGTAACAACCTGCCCTTTCATACCCGATTTCTTAATATGCTCTTTGGTAATCTTAATAACATCAGGAAGGTCAAAGACTACTGCTCTCATCTTCGGGTTCTTCTCCACAAACTTTATAGCATATGTCCCCTGCCCTCCTCCCAGGTCAAGGAGTCTATGGTATTTTCTTAGATGTAATTTCCTGCATACTTCTCCCGCCTGTACTATACCGATATTATGCATGGCCTTGATGAATTCTCTCAAGCTATGTTCATCAACCTCTTCTTCTGCATCATCATATGCAGTAGGTTTACCAGTCTTGACAGCAACACCTAATCTTGACCAATAATCCCACAAATTGTGAAAATGATGTATCCTATCGCCTTGATATAGAGATCTATTTCTTACCAGATAACTATTGGATATGGCCGTATTCTTATAAATTCCATTAACTTTGCTCAAGAGACCGAGAGAAACAAGTGCATTTAGAAACATTTCTGTTGCCCTGAGATTAGTCCTAAGTGTTTTAGTAACAGTTTTACAACTTTTCCCTTTACCTTCAATCAATGTGAATAAATCTAACTCAACAGCTACAAAAAGAACTTGCGCCTTCCAATAACTATAGCTTATTTCATTAAGATACTGAATATCGTTATTATTCATTCAAACATTATAGTTAAGCTTCACGATTTTTGTAAATAAAATCTATGAACTTATGATCATAAAAAAGATAAGTTTTGGCAAAAAATGAAAAAATAGCTGAAATCCTGTGGTTTTTTGTTTTAATCTTCTCCCATATTCCATCTAAAAATGGCCCTCGCCTTGTGAAATACAACTGGCGGAAATAGCTCGCCCTATTCAATGTAGGAAATTTATACGCTTAAAATTATTCCGCGGTGCGCGAAACTAAGCTGAACAAGAAGGTTTGTTGGAGGTTTGTATGGATTGGTGACGCAAAGTGTCTTGTAATAGCCGTTCCCTGTCAACTATTCTTGAATTTTGTCAACAATAGTTGACAGCACGTATGTCTTTATGTGGTAAATACATATAAGAAAACTTACATATCATGTTGATTTAAAACAACATTTATTTTTTTTTTAGCAATTATATCATTTTAGTAAAAATATAAATTTTAATGCACATGTATTTAAGAACTTACATTAAATAGCTATCTCTTTATCGTATTTTGGTATGAATTTTGTACTTAATACATAGAAAATACGTAATTACTCAATAACAATGGAATACTGCAACATTTCATTTCTTTCGTGGGATTACCAGCCCTGCTTTCGCAGGGATTCCAACGCCGAACCCTGGAATCCTTCCGAAAGGAAGGCACATGATTCCACTTAATATTGAGCAATTACGAAAATACTTTTTTTAATCAATCATACAAATGATGATATGACAATCAAAAGGGAATATATCTCAATAAGTGGTGAAGGTTATAAAAAAAGGGATGTGTCCCTTTTAGAATAAAAAATAACGTAATAGTTCACCGCAAAGACGCAAAGCTCGCAAAGTTATTATTTTTTAAAAGTAAAATGATGAAAATTGATGAATAACCCTGAAATTTTGTTGTTTTGTAGGGGCGTATTGCAATACGCCCCTACTCCTGTATCTTTTTCTCATTTTTCAAAAGTTTTTTCTTCGCGTTCTCTGCGTCTTTG
>MAYW01000148.1 GCA_001723765.1 Candidatus Scalindua rubra | reverse complement strand
TTATTTAATAGCCATTTGGATTGCTATGTGAGCGTATCTCCTAACGAATTTACAAATTTTTAATTTTTCAAAGAGCAAATCATGCAACTTGACGTCTTTTCCATCTTGAAGTAAATCAACAGAATCATATATGACAATAAGTTAAAAAAACATTTGACTCTATACCATAGTACAGAGTTTATAATTATTCTTAAGATCGAAAATGAAGAATCTAAACATTACTAGAATAAATTGACTTTTGTAATGCGATGACGGAAAGGATAAAGATGGTTAATATTAACAGAATGGCAAACATAATTTTAGAGTCCGTTCTTACATGTCCAGAATGTAGTTTTGCCAAAAAAGAAACCATGCCAACGGATTCATGTCGGTTTTTTTATGGATGTACGAATTGCAAAACAGTATTAAAACCGAAAGAAGGTGATTGTTGTGTATTCTGTTCATACGGCTCTGTTCCATGCCCACCTATACAGGTGAATAAATGTTGTCAAGGCTAAAGCCATGAGTTACATACCAACCAGTTGGTTTGAAGCCGATGTGCCATAATTACTGCCTGCCCTGGTGCGATCCGCCCTGCGGTCTGGGCCAGGGAATGTAACTCATACCTTTAGGTTTGAGTCGATTAGAATAACCTAAAAACTTAACTACCGTAGACTTAAAATGGGAATTCCTCATATGATAATATATTAACTTATTAACAGTTCTTTGCTTTGAAATAAGATTTCGAGTCCCAATATTAATAATACGGAAAGGCAAGAAAAAAGAAGAAGGTAATCTAAAATGAAGAAAAATAACTTACTAATCTTGATAACAGTTACTATTATCCTAATGATATTCGTTAGATTAGCATCAGCAGAAACTGGTAAGGTTCAGGTCAAGCTGGATGGTCTTGTATGTACATTCTGCGCATATAATCTGGAGAAAAAAATAAAAAGAATAGAGGGGGTTAAAGACCTGAAAATATTGGTTAATGAAGGATTAGCTGAAATCAAGATAGGAGAAGATAAATCAATAGACGTTGATGGAATTAAGAAGGCCGTGAAGGAAGGTGGATTTACTCCCAGGGAAATTATCATTACTTTAAAAGGAAGGATTGAAGAAGCTAGTGGCAGGATGATCTTAAGGACTGACTATGATAGCTTTATCTTGAAATATAATAAAATACTTAAAGAGATAATAACTTCCGAAAAGGCTCAGGGTGAGACTATTACTGTAACTGGCTTGGTACAAGAAGAGAAAATAAAAGGCCATGGTATACATCCTTATGTTTTGGAAATAAAGAATTTTAAGTTAGAATAATTTAATAATATAGAATTCCCATTTTATGTAGCGGAGGTCTTCCTGCCCGAACTGCTTGGTCAGGCGGGTAGACCTCCAACAAATGTAGCATGCATATTTATGCTATGATAATATCAAATTTTGTGCTTTATTACGATTGTAACCGTTTGTAGTGGAAACCTGAAGGTTTCCGCTACAGTAAGCAAGATGTAACCAGAACTTTAAAAACTATGGAAGAATTCCATAGCTTTAAGATGAAAAAATATATTATATATTTATTTGCCATTATTCTTTTAGGAAATAACATTGCTAATCAGGCAGAGGCTCAGGGACCTCCAATCAATACCGAAACGGCATTTGTAACTGGGCTTGAGAGTGGCGCCATACGGAGCTTTGGGAAGGCAACAAGGCAGATTGGTTCTCTCCCAGGAGGACGAGGTGAACTCAATATTATCTCTATCCCACTTATCGTCCCCTATGAACTATTACCAAACAAGCTTGTAGTGGGCGCATCTATACCTTATCTGGATAAAGAAAAAAAGACTACGATAAATGGTAAAAGAAAAAGTTTATCAGACTCAGGATTTGGCGATTTAACTCTTTTTGGAAAATATCAGTTTTTGCAGAGGGATGCCCACTTACAAACAACAAGGATATCTGCATTAGGAAAGGTCAAAGTTCCTACAGGAGAAGACGATGAAAAAACAAGTGCTGGTGTAAGACTACCGGCATCCGTGCAGTTAGGTACTGGTTCCGATGATTATACCCTGGGGATTATATTTACGCACATTAAAAAGCGTTTCGGGATAAATGCCGATTTAATCTATACTCTCAAAACAGAGGCAAATAGTTTTGAGTTTGGAGATACATTGAATTATGATATTGCCTTTGGATACAGAGTACTGCCTGTAGTATATGAAACATATCCTGCAAAACATTTAAATTTGTTTTTGGAGTTTAACGGTAAATTAAGCCAAAAGAATAAACAGAACGATAAAAGGGTCGATGATTCTGGAAGAAACACGATCTTTTTATCACCCGGTATTCAGTTTATACCAGGAAGAAATTTCTTGATCGAGGCATCTTTTCAAAAACCGATTTATGAAGATTTAAGGGGAGATCAGCTCGATACGGATTACTCGTTTAATATCGGCTTCAGATGGTTATTGTTTTAATTGAAGCCTAAACAGGTTTTACACGATTTGTGAAAAAATATCTTAAAAAGAAAAATGAAAGAAATATGGATATTTCTTTCCCCTTTTTAGTAATCAATTCCGGGTTGGGGTTCGATTCCCTTTCTGTAGGCATGCTTTACTTCATTAATCTCACTCACCGTATCTGCCAGCTCAATCACTTGAGGGTGTGCATCACGTCCTGTAAGAACAAGGTGCATAAAGGTAGGTTTTTGCTGAATGATCTCTAAGACTTGTTCTAAATCTACCAGTTTCAGCTTGAGAGAGTTGTTGATCTCATCCAATATGATGATATCAAATTGTCCTGATTCTATTTTTTGATGGGCCAGTTGAATAGCCTCCTGGGCATTCCTTCTATGTTCTTCATGTGAATATGGATTTCCCTGAATACCACAGAACCCTTTACCTGTGGAGATCAACTCCACCTGACAATTCATCTTCTTTACGCCATCCCACTCACCAGCATAAAGGTCGCCCTTCATGAATTGAATAATACAAACCCTCATATTATGACCACACGCTCTAACAGCGATTCCAAGAGCAGATGTGGTCTTTCCCTTGCCACAGCCGGTGATTACGACTACAAGCCCTTTCTTTTCCTTAGGAACCAATCGGTCTATTTTTACCATCTTGAAACTCCAGAACAATTAATCTAGAAATATGATAGCATATTTCGACAACCTTTTCATCCTGTTAATCTGATGGAGACAAAGATATCATATTAATGGTCATTTTTAAAAATAAGAAGAATCAACCAGCAAAACAAAAAAGTGATTTAATAAGTAGATGTCCATTTTTTATAGTAAGAAATTATATTGACTTATGAACCAGATAAGGTGTATTTTTAATTCAGGGGGTATTAAAAAAGTGGTCTTTAGCCTAAATTGAGTCTATTTTTCAAACGTCAGAAAATTTAGGCTTTTGAGAAAAAGCGTCATAATAAAAATATATCATGAATCAATCTAGACAACCTGTAAAAGGAGCGAAGTTAGTGGCAGGCGATTATGGGGTTGGGCTAAAAAAACATTTGATACGCCTGAGCGGTTTTTCACTCGTTTCTTTGTAGCCAACTATTGAAATCAAAGACTTCATTGCTCAAATATACTTAGAGATTATTTTAATTTTCTGGAACATAAGCTACCTTGCCGTCCTCAAGCCTATAGGTGCAACCCAGACGTTTACCTTCACCCTCCCCTTTTTCAATGAGTTCTATAGCAAAAGTTATTTGTTCTTCATTACCTTCAATAACATAATCGGGTGTTATACTTGAATCTTTTAATGTGGTGCCATCGGCAAGATAACATTCACCAATCGTAAGAACCAAGGTATGATCATGGTCAAGTGGAAAGGTCTTTTGTATCGTTCCTTTTCCATAACTATTTACGCCTACAAGTGCCGCCTTTTTATAATAATGTAAAGTTGCTGCAAATATCTCAGCACAGCTTGCTGTATTATTATTAATCAATATCACCAAAGGATATGTAAACTTCTCATTTGTATTGGAAAAATATTTTGTCTGACCTTTACTATTGACAGTTACCAAAAGACGCCCTTCTGGAATAAAGTATTCCATTATCTGTATGGCCTCTTCTAAGTTCCCTCCCGGGTTATCCCTTATATCAATTATTAATCCCCTGGGATCTATTTTCCTAAAATCCATCATTGCCTTTTTAAATCCTTCTTTAGTCCTCCTTCCAAAATGCTTAATCTTAATATACCCGATATTATCATTAATAATTCTTATATCGGAGATTGTCTCATCTCTGTCAAAACCTCTTATGAAATCAAGAGAAGATGGTTTTATTTTTTTGAGTGAACTATATTGATCAAGGGCTGTTATTATTCCATTGACGGAAAGTTTTACTAATTCTTTAACGTCAATATCTTTGTAATAATTTTCTTTAATCCTAAGAATAAGTTCTTCTAAAAGGAACAACTCTTCATCCTCTTCCGATGAGAATTCTGAGTCTTTTTTACCCAAGATCTCGTGTTCCAATCTGTTATAGTCAATAATCTCTCCATCGTATGTTTTCTGGAAATCCTTTGCGGATTCTAAGGATCTAAAAGCAACTACATAGGGCGGCATTGAATCCTTGAGGATAATATTTGAGTCATTTAAGAACCAGGCCTTTTGGCTATCAATCTTTTCGTCGCTATAGTAATCGACGGATTCCATGGAGGTAAATTTATCGTCAAACTTTTTTCTGAAATCTATGGCACAATGAATACAACAAGCTTTTTTAACACCATCGTCCAGGATTAAAAAATGTACAGTTTTTGTATTTGTTATTAACATACTACACCACGAGCATATGTCTTCAATGCGCTGTTCCTTGATTTCGAACGGGAGGGTTATTTCCTGCCTTCCTTCTTCCTGGTCAAACTGTATTATAAATAAATACTGTCCCTTATCTTTTAAAACCTGTCTCATTTTATAATTATATTCATTGTCTAAAAAGGGTATATAAGAAACTCTTTCTATTCCTTGGGGGTCAATTATTTTAAACTCAAGTCCTTTATTGTAGTAAAACCCCGAATCAATACGTTCAGCCCGAACTGAAAAATCAAAGATTCCGGTATATCCAACAGGATAATACGAAAGCGTGATCCTGTATTCTCCCCTCTCTTTAAAGTGATTTATCACTGTTGAACGTACGGGAACCTTCTTGTTATCAGAATATTGAGGGAGTTCCAGATCGTGTGAATAAGTTGGGTTTAGGAAAAGGATATTTAGGGAAAAAAATAGTAATAGCTTAAGGCCTTTTATCTTGTATATCATTATTAAATTTAGGACGCAGATTTTCGCAGATATACGCAGAATTATAATCTTTAAAATCCTGATAATCTGGGTTCCCGCCAACCTGCCCGTACCGAATGGTACCCGCCAGAACGACATTGTCGGGCTCGGCGTTCGGGCGGGAAGGCACGTCGGGCAGGCATCTGCGTCCAAATAATTAAATCAATGACAATAATTTGCCCCACCAATAATCGTTACTGCCCATGGCGAAAGACCGACGTTAGGTATCTCTTTGTAATTGTCTGTATCTGCATCAAAGACATAAACTGAATCTCTGCGAGATGCTGCAAGATATACTTTTTTCCCATCTGGTGTCGTCGACGCAGTTTCTGGACTCACGTCCAGGCCAAGTTTAATCCTCTTTAGTTCCTTCATCTTTTCCATGTCAATTACATATACAGAGTGTTCTCCTCTACTTATGACGTAAGCCTTTTTACCACCATTTACAAAATTGACTCCTGTCATATCTTCTCCGCCCGGGAAGGTAGCAATTACTTTATTAGACTTTGTGTCTATTACGGAGACAGTCTGGTCGCCATTGTTTGGTACAACCATCTTTGTACCATCGGGGGATGCATAGGCACGCCAGGGATCATCTCCTACTGGGATTGTTGCGACTATGCTATCATCTATGGTGTCAATAACGGCAACCTGATTTGAATCACCGTCAGCGGCATAGGCGTAACGACCGTCGATTGTCAATGTAGGATTTGCGATTCCGACTATCTCAGATATCTTGTTATCCATGTCCACTCTGGCCATTACGAATGCACTTCCTACTTCCATCCTTTTTGCAAGTAACTGTTTTTCGGCATCTATAACAGCGACCTCATGTGCGCCCATATTAGAGACATAAACCTTGGAGCTGTCTGGCAGACATACAATACCATGTGGTTCAAAGAATCCGGCAATCCTTCTTATCTCTTTTTTGCCTTCGATATCAACAACCGATACTGCCCCTACACCCATATTTCCAATATATGCATATTTACCATCAGGCGTAATATCAAAGTGCTCTGGCATTAAACCCAGCCTGACCTTAGTAGTTTCTCTAGTTTCTAAATCAATAATTGCAACAAAATTGGAGTTTGTACCTGTTGCAAGTAAATACTTCCCATCCAAAGTCGCAACGGCCATGTGTGGATTTGACCAATCACCACACGCAATGCGATCTAATATTACATCCGTATTCATGTCTATTACGGTAACATCACTAGAATCCCGATTGGTAACGAACACGACGGATTTAGGATCGAAGCCTGTCTGTTTCTCATCAGCCTGGCTAACCGATGCAAACATCCACGATGTTGCAATCATGCAGGAAATAAAGATTCCTGTATTAATCATCCTCAAACTTTTTAACATTGCTTTTTTCCTCCTTTCAAGATTTCAAATTTCCCCGAAATGCACATCAGTATAAATTTATTCAATTTTACCAATCCACCTCCTTTCATGAATTAGTTTGAATTTCATTATGGCACATAAGCTACCAATTTTTAGACGGTATGTACAGGATAAAATAAGTAAATAAAACGCAAATTTTAGTGGATTAAGTTCAAACGGCCATCATTATCATATGGGAATTCAAAATTCTAATTGTGTTCTAATGCCTATTACGGAAGCAGTATCATTCGAACCCATTCCCGCGGGATCGAACACCGCCTGGATGCTGGGTGTAATGGCAAAGTGATTATTGACCTGGAATTTATAATAAAGTTCTACCGCACTCTCTTCATCTCCATCTACTATATCTAACATACCAAATGCAAAGGCAACCTCATCATTGACCCTTGAAAAAAATGGAGACCTGAGCCGGAGACCGGCGCTCCATGCACTTGCAATACTCGCATCATCTATCTCTGATTCATTGGCTCCATAACGTGCAAATGCGGTTAACCGGGTAGAAAGATTCTGATCTATGCTAACGCCAAAACCATTGTTATCCTCCATACCACCTTTTGTCCTTCCCCACAGGCGATAGTTACCTTCCTGCTCAAAAAAGAGGTGAGACCTGTATCCGATTTCGGCGATACCATAAATATCGTCAGTAATATTGGTACCGGAATTATCAATGCTTTGTAATCCTAACCCAAATGTGAATCCCCTTCTGGTATCAAAAAATGCCAGGAGTCCGGGGCCATTGACAGGCACCTCAATTGTAGGATTATTCACAAAGGCACTGGTTATAAATTGAGTGGTTTCGTCGTTAGCAACGGTGTTGGAATCGAAGTAATTTGTTAGGTCTATCTTACCACCCACAAGTCTTAATCTTTCATTCAAAAGAAATGACTGCAGCCATACCTCCCGAACCGATATCCTGTCAACCCCATCGTCATCCTGCAACGAACCTGAATCATCATTGAGGCCTGAAGAACTACCAACAATCTCATCAGGCCCATTGCCACCTATCGATTCAAGATCCATGAAGAAGGTAGTATAAAGCAGTGGTTTAGCTATAAACAGCAGGTCATAAGAACCTTCAGCGAAGCTCTTCTTTCCCCTTTTATCTCTACTCTTTCCCAGTCTATCAGTACTTATTAATTGCTGAAAGATACCCGTACCACTGGCTCCAACGAGTACACGCTTTGCAAATTCCTCTTCCACTGCAGCTCCAATTCTTTCTGAAATACTCTCTCGCCGGGCGAATTTATGTAGTTTGAATCGGGATCTTGCTTTTTGTTTCAAGCCGCAAATGGGACAATTCTTATCTTCACTCATTGTGGGAAAGACATGCCCATTTCGACAAACATATTCCTGAACACGCCTTATTTCCTCTGTCATATCCATGAGAGCTGCCCTATCTTTTAGCTCATAGACCATATCTTCCAGCCTTTTCATCCTTTTGTCAGCCCTGACTTCAACCCCGGCAACGTCCTTCTGATCACGGGTAGATACATCCTGAACTTGTGTCGATTCTGTTTCTACAGAGGACCTCGCAACCTCAGTTCCAACACGCTCAACCTTATCGAGATATTTTTCTAACCTTCTGATGGTTTCCTCCATACCTTTTACACGCTGGTTTAGTTTCTCAAACTCCTCATCGGTTACCTCAGCAAACGCCGTGTTACAAAAAAGTATAATAAAAAATAAATGTAGTAGATAATACGCATACTTCATATAAACCCCCCTTCCCCTCGGAAAAAAGTTTTAGAAAAACGTGTAAGATAGGTCTCCTGGCTTTCGGGTCTTCCTACTTTCTACGCCTTCCCATCTCGCTCTTTCCTAAGAAAGGGCTGGACAGTGGCATTTTGCAGATTTCGTCGCCGATTACAGTTGCGGGGCAGCTCCCGTTAACCGAGTTTCAACTCAGCAGAGATTCCCTAATATCTCACTTTAGTTCTATTCAAAAATATTATAATAAAGAATTATTCTTCTATCACTTCAATTATTTCTGTACAATTCAATAGTTTGTCTAAAGTATACGGACATATAGGTGACAGATTCTGAGGTTGCAACCAGTAATTTTCATGCTCCTTACACTGAAATAGTTTTATGTTGTTGCTATTAAGTTGGTTAGGCCAGGATTTAAAAAATGGGAGAATAGCCTCACTTATTGATGCAAATGCTTTTTGTGTTTCCTGTAAACCTTCTGCTTGTCTTAATTTCTGTGCTCCATCATAAATGTGTTGCATCATGTGACGGCCAGATTCCCTGGTTTCAGTTTGAATACCTTTACCGGCAGTATCTAGAAGTATCTGTGCTAAAACCGAAATACTACTTAATTGTCCCTTTATTAAATTAAGATATGTTTCTTGATATATTGATAAAATTGACTGAAAGTGAGTGTATGTTGAACGTTCAATCGTCACCGGTGCAGTATCATGAGAATGGTCATGGCCTTCATGAGCAAAACTATTGCGTGTCTGACCGTAATTAAAGAATAAAAAGAATAAAACAATCGTGCATACATATATAGCTTTCATCATAAAACCCTCCCTTTTATTAGAAAATAGATTCCTGGATTCCTCCCGAAAGGGAGGTTACCTTGCTTTCGCAAGGAGTCCAATTTTCTGTCTTCAAAGCGCCCTCTAAAGGCATGACGGTTTAAAAAGAAACCGTAATTGTGAATATCGCCCTGTAATCCTCAAGTCCCTCAGAACCTTGCTGAATAGATTCGTTATTCAAGTCTTGCCATGTTGGAATTTTAATTAAGGCTCCTATACTTAAATGTTTGCCAAATGATGCCCTGAAACCCGGAGAAAGATAGAGGATCGTGCCACCACTGTCATGATCAGTTTCCCCATCTTCTCCCTGGTCTTTGGTGAGATGCAATGCATTTGCCTCTCCAATAATATCCAACCTGGAAAGAAATCCGTCTTGATCCTCAAAGATTTCATACCCTCCGGCCATATTGAAACGGATTTCATTACCAGCTTTGCTGTCATTATGTTTTAAAAACGTCCTGAACGATGTATCTGCCGTCAAGGTAAAATGTGGAAACATAAGCCTGGATGCTGAAAATCCAAAAGAAAATGATGGTGCTCCAAAGCCCGGTTGCATACCAATATCAAATTTATTACCAAAATCATCACGATTTGAAGTGGTTCCTGTAGGTGCTGAAATGCTCCCTGTTATCGACATCTTCAGGTCATCCACAGTATAGCGAGCTCCTTGCGTGTCTTCTGGTCCGTTTTGATAGAAGCCTCTAATCCCATCTCTTTCTCCGTATTTAAAACCATATTGTGCCATGAAATCCAGATCACCAAATCCTCTGGATTTCCCTAAACTATCCTGTTCCTTTATGACTGCTGGCATAGTCAGATAAAGTGACAGAGCATCAGTAAGTCCAAAACCCGCAAGGGTATTAAAAAATGTAAAAGTATCAATGTTTTCAGGTTCCGCATTATCCCTGCTTCTGAATGGGACATACTCCATCCTTTCGTATAACAGGAACCTCCCCTTACCTAAAGTCATTGGAGAAGCAGTTTCCACAGGCGCACCAGGGCCAAATGCTGTTGATACACTGCCATGATGAGCATAGACCGGCAAGCATACTGCAAACATATATATGAAAGAAAGGATTGTAATTATTTGAATCTCTTTTCTCAGCATTTTTGTAAACTCCTTAAAAATTTAGAATAATTCATGTTACTATTTTGTAAATCGTGCCACTATAGTTCAAAAAAATATTTTATATACTTATCATCACAGCTTCCTGTAAGATATGCAACTAGCAGGAAGAACCTGAATATTAAAGATAGTCAGGATATTAGCCTGAACCTAAACGTTTCGGTTCAATCTTCAAGACTGAATCGGCTAAAATTTTACAGATTTTATCACCGTTTAAAATTGCAGGGGGGGGTTCACTTTGCCCGAGTTAAATCCGACAGGAATTCCTATATCTTACACAGAGCAAAAATCCTAAAATTTTAATTTAGAGAATGTCAATCCTCCGGGACATAAACTACCTTACCGTCTTTAAGTTTGTATGCAGTACCGAGGCGTTTACCTTCACCCTTAAGTTTATTTGATGTAATTTTTTTGATTTTTACCTCTTTACCCTTTTTTGTTACCAGCTCAAATTCCCCGTTTTGCTTCTTTTTCATAATAGTCAGTTCAGATTCGGGAGTGAATATTTCAATGAGGCTGTAAGCACTTATAAGTGCAAATAATAATCCCACAATAAATACCAGCCCCACGTCAAAAAGATTTGCAACACCACCCAGTGGGTCTTCCGTGTGCAAGTCAATATGCTTCCCAATAATTTTACGTCTTCTCTTTAGAAATTTCATTTTTTCTCATTATGCCTTCTGTCAGATACTCTATGTTCTTAATATCCTCGTTGAGCCACCTGTTCTGTAACATAGAGGTGAAATAAGCACCAATACCAATAAGAAGACCAACAACTGTTGTACTGAATGCTATAATCATACTGTTAGACATTTTTTCTACGTCACCTTGAGATAATGCAGCAAGGGCACTCCCCATGGGGATGATTGTCCCCATAAGGCCGAGACCAGGCCCCACCCTTATTAATAACCTCAGCCTGTCCAGTTTCTTTGTCAATTTGCTGT
>MAYW01000147.1 GCA_001723765.1 Candidatus Scalindua rubra | reverse complement strand
GTTAAACGTTACGAGTGACGAAGGAGGAGAGACGAAACAATCGTCCATCGTCCTAGCCACGAAGGGGCGGTCATCCTTCATTTAACATAGCTCGCAACTTAAGCATGTTTTTTATCTGTGTTCCCGCCAAAAGGCACGTCGGGCAGGCATCCGTATCCAGATTTGAAATTTCTATACATAAATCTAACTAACGCCGGCTCTGTTATTTTGATAAGATAGCTCAAGTTCCTTTAGTTTCTGTTTGATGGCTATCGTACTTGCAGGAGTCATCTTGTCAATAAAAAGACAACCATTTATGTGGTCGATTTCGTGCTGCCATGCGCGACTCAATAGGCCTTCAGCTTCTATCTTAAGCTTCTCACCCTTGAGGTTGTATGCAATGACTGTAACATATTGTGAGCGTATGACCTTCCCCATTACATCGGGAAAGGATAAGCAACCTTCTTCTTCTATAATTTCACCTCGTTCTTCAATGATATATGGGTTTATGAATACCCTTTCACCTGTTTTTTCGCCAGTTACGTCTAACACGACCAAGCGTTTTGACAGGCCTATTTGTGATGCTGCAAGCCCAATTCCACCAGCATCGTATATAATGTCAAGCATTTCTTCTGCAGTTTGACAAATTTCATTGTCAATTTCTTCAATTGGTTTAGCCTTGGATCTTAAGATTGGATTTGGATAGGTAACTATTTCCATTTTTCCTTAGTTAATTTATTTAAGTTGATTGTTGTAAATCAAAGCTTTGTTGCCTCAAAGGAAGGTAAAGAATTTACTAAATTTTCCGCAAAATTAGTATATAATATTATTTCAAGGAAAAGCAAGTATTATTTGTTTTTTGTTGACAATGGTAATTTGATGACATAAACTTTTCTGATAAAGGATATTAAATAATGAAGAAGATTGATCATTCAAAAGGAATAACTTAATGCCAAATAGTAAATCTGCTAAGAAAAAAGTAAGAAAAGACATAAAGCGTAGGATGAGAAACAGAGAAGCAAAATCTGCTTTAAGAACTCAAATAAAGAAATTTGTTTTAGCTGTCAAAAGCAACAATATAGAGGAAGCGGAGAAAAACCTATCACTAGCATCTAAAAAGCTCGATAAAGTTGCGGCTAAAAGAATTATACATAAAAATACAGCTTCAAGAAAAAAGTCTCGTTTAGCTAAGATACTTAATAAACAAAAAGCAGCTACATCGTAAAATATCTTTGAGTTATTTCTCGTTTAGCAAACCATTTAAATGTTCTTCTATACATTTTGGTAAATCTAATAAATGATATCCACCCTCTAGACAAGAAACAATTCTGCCCTCACAACAATCCTCAGCAATATTTTGCGTAAGTTTAGTTAATACATTGTAATCAGAAGTTCCTAAACCTAAACCGCCTACAGGGTCTAGATGATATGCGTCAAAACCAGAAGATATTAGTATAAATTGTGGTTTGAATGGTTTAATTCTTTTTTCCATTATATCATCAAAGATTTTTAAAAATGTTTGAGGTTCTGTTTTATAAGTAAGGGGTATGTTTATTGTAAAGCCTGAGCCATTGCCTTTTCCTGTTTCTTCTTTTTCACCTGTCCCAGGGTAAAATGGAAATCTGTGGATGGAGAAGTACATTACAGTTGGGTCTTCGTAAAAGGTATCTTGGGTTCCATTACCGTGGTGTACGTCCCAATCAATTATAACAATTCTTTCAAGATTATATTTTGATTGAATGTACTTTGCTGCTATCGCCACGTTATTAAGTAGGCAGAACCCCATCCCTTTTATTGGAGTAGCGTGATGACCGGGAGGGCGTACCAAACAAAATGCATTATTTGCTTTTTTATTCATTAATAAGTCAATAGCAGTAAGGAGTGCACCAGCAGCATATAATGCGGCTTTAAATGAATTGGATGAGACATAGGTATCGGGGTCTAAGTACCCACCACCCATTCTAGCAATTTCTGCAACCTTATCTATGTGACATGTACTGTGAACCATAGATATTTCTTCTTCAGTTGCAGGCCTTGGTTTCTTGATATCTAATTTTTGCCAGACACCTGTTGACCGGAGATATTTAATTGTATTTATTAACCTTGTGGAAGTTTCAGGGTGATGGGGTCCTGTATCATGTTTTAAGTAAATGTCATCATAAATAACAGTTGTCATAGTAATTTCTTAGATAGTACAAAAATAAGTATTCATAGATTTAGTTTATACCAGCATTGTCCGGTTAGGTTTTTGCATGCGCGGGTTTTGTCATACCCGAACGCTTTTATCGGGTATCCAGAGGTTCATTCATCCTAGATTCCCGCTAAAAACATGCGGGAATGACAGCTTTGGGGCAATAAATTAAACATGCAAAAACCTAACCGGACACTACTTAGTTTATACTAAAATATTGTTTCAAATGTTAAAGAATTTCTTTTTTAAATTGTCTAAAGCATTTAGTAGAGGTGTAACATGATGAAAAAAGATAGCATTTCTGACCATGAGCTATTAGTTTTAATACACAAAAAAACAGATATAGAAAAGCTAAAAAAACAGAATAAGACGATAACAAAGAGGAGGATAGATAAACTATTTCAAAAGCTCAAAAATAGTGTAAAGAGAGAGGGTTTATCCACTTCAGAAAAGACAGAAAAAGTTGTTTCTAATACGAATAAGAAGTTTGACTTTCTAATAGTAAATGTTGATGGCGCCTCAAGAGGCAATCCAGGAAAAGCAGGTATTGGTATTGCCATATATGATAAAGATTTGAATTTGGTGAAAGAAGTCAGTGAGTATATTGGTATAGCGACTAATAATGTGGCAGAATATAAAGCCATGATTTTTGGTATTAAGGAATCTATCAGGCATAATGCTCAAGAAACGTTATTTAAAACAGATAGTGAACTTTTGGTAAAACAAGTTATGGGTAAATATAGAGTTAAAAGTATACAGCTTATGTACCTTTTTACTGAAGTACAAAGTCTTCTTAAGAGGTTGCCAAAGTGGAGAATAGAGCATATCCCGAGAGAGGAAAACAAAAAAGCGGATATGCTAGCAAATAAAGGTATTGAAATATCTATTAAAAACAAGTTGACAAATCCCTCATTCCCCCTTTGCTAAAGGGGGATTATGGGGGATTTATTAATTCGTCTACTATAGTCGCACTAGCATAGCTGGTAGTTTACCAAATTAAGTAAAATGTTAAAAAAGCTCCTGAAGATTAAATTACGGATATTTTTCATTTCCTTTGTGTGTTTTCTTTTTTTATGTTGTAGTCTTTTTGCAAAAGACGAATTTAAAGATGTTTCTGCCTATAAGGTCGGAGACAAAAAAAGAGTTCTGGACATGGAATCTTAATGTAATGCCTCCGGAAGATACTAAAATACAGGCAACATGTCGTGGTATTGGAAAAAATGTGTATGTTTTTGTTTCTAATGATGTATGGATGGTTAGCGTCTTTCAGAAGGACATAGAAAGGATAATTAATGCGTTTGATTTTTCTACTCCTGAGACATCAATTGATAAAAACAAGGGAATATACGAGATTATTACTAAAGTCTTTGGTAGTCCACCTGATGTAGACAATGACCACAGGATATATTTCTTAATTTCGCAACTAGGCGCATATCACGGTCATCATTTTGATGGATTTTTTCGTTTTATTGATGAGATTGAAGGGAAATACAGTAATCATGCTGAGATATTGTATCTAGATTGTGATAATGCTTCTGACGATTATCATCTTGGAATTATCGCACACGAATTTCAGCATCTAATCCACTGGCAGTATGACCGTGATGAGACAGCATGGCTTAATGAATCATTGTCAGAAGTGGCAATGATTCTTTGCGGATATTACACAGATAAGAAACAGGTGGCTAAATATCTAAATAATACAGATAGTCCTTTAATATCAAAAGGCCATCAAGCAATTAATTATGGAGCATGTCTTTTGTGGGGGACATATATATATGAACGTTTAGGGATAGAGTTTCTTGGAAATTTGGTGTGTGAAAAAGAGAATGGCATCAAAGGTTTTCAAAAAGCCTTAATCAATACGAACATCGAAGATGATTTTTCAAGAATCTTTGGAGAATGGTTGGTTACAAACTATATAAATACTGATCTTGCTAAGGATAAAAATTATAAATACAAGTCTATATCGCTTCCTACTACTCCTGCTATTAAACATTTCTTTTCATTGCCGATTCGCGATACTGGAAAAGTAGTTGGATACGCAGTGAATTATTTAAAATTTAGCATAGAACGAACAAAAAGCAAAAAACTAAGAATAACCTTTAAAAGCGACTCACTTAACGATTTTCTTATCAAGATCATCAGGATAGACAATGATGATTTATCCAATTCTCAGATAGAAGATGTTATACTTAGTGAGCCAATTAAGATTTTTGATGTGAATGATGTGGGAGTGAATTATAGAGAAATAATACTTGTAGTATCAGTGTTGAAAGTAACAAAAGAACCAATTCCTTATAGCTTTTCGGCATCCTTGATTCCGTGAGTGTAGATAGTATAGAATCAATGATGAGATATTAAAAAGATTGTGACAGGCGGCAAGATGTGATTCCCTTTTTGCTAATCACAGATCAAGGTGACCCCATTTTGTTGACAGTTTATTTTATCGTAGATCTTTAATTCTATGTCCTATCCTTTCTTTAGTCACATGCAGTCAAGGGGAGACTTGACCCTTTTCCTACTTTGATAAGCCAACTTGTAATTCAATATGTTGATCCGAATGACATTTGTCGCACAAAGTTATTAAATTACTTAATTTATGGCTACCGCCAAAATATTTTTGATGAATATGATGTACATGTAAATTATCTGTACTATTACATTTTATACAACGATAGGAATCTCTAATAAGAACATATTGTCTAATATCTTGCCAATTTTCTGGAAGTTCCATAATTAAAATTTATTTTTATTATTTACGTATAAAAGTTAAATGGACTGCGACTATGCTATTCGAATTAGACAACTGTTGCCTATTTCGGGTGGTATAGTCATGATTTATATTACTTTAAAGCAATTTTCAAGTGAAATTTATAAAAAACTTGTAAAAAAATTTGACTTTCATCTGATTTTTACCTTAGCTCGAAATGCAAATCCTTATTACTTAAATATGGACCGTATGCCTTCCAGCCATGGGAGGATTTCGATATTTTCAACTTTGTATGATCTGGGTGTTGTGCAAAGGCATAATAATTTTGCAACGTCATTTTCACTTGCAAAAGAAGTTAAGGCTCTTAAATCTTTCATAGTTGGATTCGGCTTTGACTTAATTTCAATGGCTATCGGTTTTTTAGAAACACTTTTTTTAATAATAAGATATACTTCCAGACCTGTATTTGTACGCCAATAAGAAAATTTATAATTTTTTTCCTTATAATCATTATATCGAAAACATTCTTGGATGATAAAGCTTTCAAATAACCTTCCGTATCTAAAAGTGCCGGGTTTAATTTTGCTTTCAAGTTCTCCTCTGATAGTATTAATTATACCGCAATCAAAGAAATAGTATTTTGGCCCTTGCCTGATTTGTTTTCTTACAGAGTAAGACCATCCGTCTAGTCTATGCACAAGTAGAGTATCCTCAAGTATAGAATAATATTCTTGAGCAGTTTTGGTTGATACACCCGCATCCTTTCCAACTTGAGTAAAGTTTATTGTTTCTGAGTTCATTTGACCCGCTACATCCAGAAATCTAATGAATCTATCGGCTCTTCTTACAATGGCTTCTTGTAAGATTTCTTCTTTAATGTAATTTTCAACATAAGCTTTAAGGAAACGAAATTTTACTTTGTTGTCCTCATTGGCTAGATATATTGCAGGGAGTGACCCGATTTGTAGAGTCTTGTTTAAGTCCAGTTTCATCTCAATTGTTGATAATGGATGCAATTTCAAGTTCCAGGCTCGTCCGGCCAGAAGATTTGTTCCTTCTCTTTTTAATTTTCTTGCACTTGAACCGGTCATGAGAAACTGTATTTTGTTTTTATAAGTCTCAATCAGATAGTGTACTTCATCAAGTAGTGAAGGCATTTTTTGAATTTCATCTATGAATACACAAAGGTGTTTAGCCCTTCTAATCTTATTTTCAACTTCATTTCTAAATAATCCAGGTTCTTGTAAGTATCTTGCATATAATTCATGGCTCAAGAGATTTATTGTTAAAGAACCTTGTTGTTTTTTTATGAAATTTGAAGACAGAACAGTCTTTCCTACGCCCCGAGGCCCAAATAAAAAAGAGGAATGTCTTTTTCCTAATAATTTCGACAAATTAAGTTTTCTGTTTATCATACTACATATATATAATATATATATCTACTATTGTCAACAAATTATTTTGTTGCTTGAAAATATATGTAAAAAAACCATTTTGACGTGACTACATAGAGAATTGCGCTTGATGAACATCGGTAGTGGGTATAGGTAACAGAGGTGTAAAGATCAATAGGTTTTGTTCACCGTCTGATAACTGATCGCGAATGTGTATGAATTAGAATGGAATACCGCGGCAGATTAAGGCAATTCTAATATTTAATCGGAATTGCCATTATCTATTTCTTAGCTCCTAACATTTCAACGAAACCTTCGGTTCTAGTGGCAATTTGTCCTGACATATAGTTACTATCATCAACACAGTCTCCATCAAGATTTAAAAGAGGATATCCTTCTTTATTCAGCTCTGTTTTTATAGTAGGTATTGCAGCATTGTTTCGCCTGCATCCCCAGGTAGAAAAAGCAATAATACCGTCTACATTATAATCTCTGGCTAGCATCTTAATGACTTCAAGTCTGTTTTCCAGAGGTCCGTTGTTATGGTTTGAGATTAGTTTTCGTGAAAGACTTTCGTATGGCTTATCAGGATCTAATTTTTCCCAGTAAACATGATTAATTTCTTCAAAAGCAATCTTGGTTTTCCCAGCATTTTCAATCTTGTTAAAGATATCTGTTTTAAAATATGGTTTTAATTCGAGCCATAGGAGTCTAATTTCATTTTCTCCGTTTTTTACTCCATTTGCTTTCTTTAATGCAATCTGCTCCTTGATTTCTTCTAGTAACTTTGTATAGAAATCTACTGCATATTTTGAGCCGATTAAAAGGTGACTTGGTACCATTAGACCAAGAGAATCACATCCTGTGAGTGGAGAAAGAGGATTCTGCCTTAAACGGTTTATTTCAATCATTTTTTCCCTTGCCCTGTTTGATAATTCTATGGCCTCTGCAAGAGAATCCTTCTCCATTTTTTTCCCCGAAACCTCTTCTAGACATTTTGTTAAATTTACTAATTGATTTGCAAGATATTTAATTGAGATATCATTTAATTCATAAGGAACATCTATTATTATACTTTTTTTTCGTGTTATAGATTCGCATATCTTTATTGTTTTTAAGTTGCTGTCACATATAGTAGTTGTTCCAGCGAGAAACATAGGAGGCGGGTAGACACCCATAAAAGCATTTCCTAATGCTGCTCTATGGAAAGAACAGACATCCGTCGGTATAGCAGCCAAATCAGCTTCAGCGAGAGCATAAGAGGCCCTACCGAATTTTGTGTTAAGAGCCGCCGCTATTTCTAATGAGAAAGGATATAATTTCATTGCAAAAATGATTTCGGACGGCACAAATAGAGTTGTCCAGATAGAACCTTTTTTGTATGCATGATAAAAAAGTTCAATTACGTAATTAGATAGGGCTCTAAAAGCCTCTGAGCTTCTTTTATCAATGCTTTTTCCTGTTATTTTTATATATAGATTTAGGAATCTAAAGAGTTCTTTTGCAAAATAAGGAGTGAATTTCCGAACAAATTTCTTTTTTGTTCTTTTAATATTTGACATAACTTTATTATTGCGAGTTCATTTGATTTAATAAGAATTCCTTATTTAAAAAAATCTATACTGTAATGTTTGGTAGATGGTTATGTGTATATTATCAGTGTATTACTAGATACGTTTCTTACAAATAGCTCAAACTGAATGTTAGTGGTTAAACCAAAGGTCGAGGAGATTACTTGGTATCTCTAGATTATGTCGTTAGTTGTTCTACGAATGCCTCAATCCTGGTCTTGATTTGGCCCTCACTTTTAGAACTGTTATCACAATTTATATGAAGCAGGGGAATGTTCTTCTTCTCAAATTCTTCCTTGACCAAAGGATAATCATATAAGGTATGATCGCAGAATTTTAAGGTGTGATAGATTGCTCCACTTATTGCTCTTCTTTCGATAAGGGAGACTATGCTTTTAATTCTCTCGAAGACGTTAACCATCCTCGAGCAGGGAGACCTTTTTAAGTATCTTTCAGATATTGACTTGTAAGGATTGTCTGTTATTTCTACTTTTTTGTCAAAGAACCTGCTACCCGTACATAAATCATCTAAAACCACCTTAGCGCCTGCATCCTCAATCATTTTGATTATCTCTTCATTTTCCAATATGCTTCCCCATATAAAGAGATTTGGCGCTGATTTATTCTCAGGAACATCACCTATTTGTTTCATTAGAGTGGTTAAGTAAGATATATAATCTTGGAATTTTTCAGGCACCGCATTTATGCCTTTCTTTAATAAGGTGTACATTTCATAACCAGAATGTCCAATGTAACCGCTCCATTGTTTTTGTAAAAAGACCGTGACTTTTTCTCTCATTCCGTTGTACAAAGAAATACTTCTATTAATGTCTTCATACTTTATATTAAGCTTGAAATAACTCTCTAATTTCTCTTTGAATGTTTTTAATAGATCAGCAAAGTACTGTATGGAGGCTTCATCATTGTTCTTTGGAATATCAAGGAAATAATTGAATTTTTTACCATTATCTATTCTTGTCCAAGCATCGTAGAGCCTTCTCATGCCATCACAAGAATTAGTAAAAACAATTCCTTCAAGATGATCTAAGTTTCCTGATAATTTTTCGTCGGTAAGAGTTTTTATATATGAACATATATTACTACAGAGTAATTCATCGGCTGCACCATTTTCGTTATTTGAACCTTTTATCCTTATTGGGTGATATCCCGCAGCTCTAATAATTTCGACCGGTGTATAAGTGCAAAAATAACCGATTTTTGGCATATTATCATCATCGAGTTGAACATTGGCGATTGATGCTGTATTGCTATCGGTGGTCTCAATGTATTCTTTTTTCGGTGCAGCATTTGTATTCTCTAAGGCTATTAAGGCTGCCCCTAAAGCACCAACTATTTGTGGTTCTTCAGGCATTTTGATAGAACAGAGCAGCTTTTTTTCAAGTTCACGTACAACTCCTATATTTTTAGCAACACCGCCAGCCACTACAACAACTTCTTCTAAGCCGACTCTTTTCGCTTGTGCCGAGACCCTTTTGGCTATGGAGATATGTAATGCCTTGCAAATGTCTTCTACCTTATGGTCAGCGCCAATTAAGGATACAACTTCTGATTCAGCAAAGACAGTACACAAGCTGCTAATAGAGACATCATCGTTACCTTTAAGCGATAATTCTCCCATATCATCGAGGTCTATTTCCAGTGTTCTTGCCATTACTTCCAGGAATCTTCCTGTCCCAGCAGCACACTTGTCATTCATAGAAAAATCGAGGACATTTCCTTTTGCGTCAAGTTTTATAGCTTTGCTATCTTGTCCTCCAATGTCTATAACGGTTCTAGCATTTGGGAAAAGATGATTTGCACCTTTAGCATGACAGGTAATTTCTGTTACAACTTCGTTAGCAAAAGGAACTTTAATGCGGCCATAACCAGTTGCAACTATGTAGCTTATGTCTTTTTCTTTTAATTTTGTAACATCTAAGATGTGTTTGAAAATTTTGTCACAAGCCTTCTTACTACTAGCACCCGTTGCAATTACTTCGTAAGCCAAAATTTCTTTTTTGTCATTAATTAGTACTGCATCAGTTGATAAAGATCCTATATCAATTCCAAGTGTTAACATTTATATTTTTCTCCTTAAAGGTTAATATTCTTATTAGTGATTTTACAATATCTTATGTTAATATTAGGCTCATGAATTTAGCGATTTATAATATCAAAGTAACATTGCATAGTCAAGATGTAGTTTGTCACAATAGAGTTTATTTTAAATAATAGTCGAATTATGTGCGCAAATATTTTGCCAAAAACTCATTTTTTTAAGGGCAAATTGCAATAACATATCGTTTGTAAAAATAATTACTTATGATAATAAAAAAGGCTTATAAGGCACATAGCCTTATAAGCCCTTCATAGTTGATAAGTGTATCAGTTTGTTCCGTCCTACTTGGATAAGCTATATTGGGGAGTAATATTAACCCAAGAGGTAAATCTTTATTATTTATAGCGAGTCTATCATTTTTAAACGGTCTTCTTGGAAGAGAGGTTTTTCTTCTGTAAGGCCGTAACGCCCATTTGCCCTATCCCTCAACTCTCCTACTTTCGACTTGTTCCAGTTATTAACCCTTGAATAATAACCTACAATCCTAGTAATTCCATTTAACACGATAGAAGGTCTGTCATTTTGAATTACTCTTAAGTATTCTTGGGCTTTATCAAAATTAACAACTTTTTGAACGATTTCGCTAATTAAAACTTCAACGTATGCGCCCTCAATACCTTCGGCTTTGTTATAGTTTCTAATTACGAAAACCTCTTCGCACCCGCCTGCCGAGCGGGCAGGTTTACCATTATCTTTATTTGGAAATGCTGTTCCAATTATTTCGAGATTTGATGATAATTCTATTGCCTCTACAAAAACCGTTAAACCTTTCTCAATCCTTTCAGTAATACTGGTATTTTCTTTCAGAGTTCCTGTTGCCACCATCTACCCTCCTTCTTGAAATAAATGTTAAGAAAATGATTATGCCATTGTATTTTTAAATTACGACCAACTAAAAACGCCCTATCAACGCACCTCCTTTTCTGTTTCTCTAATCATTTAGAAATTACAGTTAAAAAAGAGCATCTAGATGCGCGATTCTCAATTCGCGTGGTTAATATACAGATTAAAAATAAAATGTCAAGCACATTTTTTTGGAAATATACAAAATATAGTATGTTTTTGTGTTTTTTGCACAACATTTATAGTCCAAAGGTATTTTGTTATATTGGGTTACAGGAAAAAATGGGTTGAACAAAAATTTAGAGATTTTTTTGAATATTTACCATAAAAAGTTTGCAGAAAGAAAAAGTTGTTGCATTTCTTATAGCAGTTGCAATATACATTGATTTTCATTATGGAATAAAAACCTTCATTTTTGCGATCTTGATCTGCATCGACCACACGAGGCAAAAATCCACAATTCCTTGATATTATTAGCTATACCAAGGATATTGAAACTGATATGAGTGCGAAAATATTTTAAAAATGAAGGTAATTACCAGAACGATAGCTTATTAACCATAACGATAATATTGTCAAGATAAGTTTT
>MAYW01000146.1 GCA_001723765.1 Candidatus Scalindua rubra | reverse complement strand
CCACTATGTCAATGCCAAGGTAGTCCTGCACACCATTTTGCCTGAGAACGTTGGTAAAATGCCCCGTCCCGCATCCAATATCAAGAACAGCAGTGTTCTTGAATAAAACATTGGCTTGGCGGCAAACCTTAAGAAAAACCTCTGTTCCTACATTGAGCAGCATAACATTTTCTTCGTGTGATTTTGTCTTGTCACCTACACCTCTTAGATCAAATCCGTATTTACTGTGACGGTACTCCCAGTAATTCTTGCTGCGGTAATCCTGACCGTCAGTAAAGCGAAACCACTCTACCATGGTGAGCCTTCTCCTATGCAGTACTCCCAGTGGATCATGGAGTAATCTGCTAAGTTTTTGTCGAATTCCCATGTCCTTCAAACTGATTTAAGTGTATGGATGTCTGTCAATAAAACCCCTAAAATTTCCCTATATCAACTCTTACTCTGACTTAGCAATCACATTCAGTGCCGACCCTGCTTTGAACTCACTATTTCACCAACCTCATCTTTATCTAAATCCATCAGGTACCGTATACCACTAACGTAAGCAGCTTCCTGAGTTAAAGCAGCTAAGTCATTTCGTGTCATATGTTCAAGAGTAAATTTTCTGCTACCACACATAAGCTGTCGAAGTCCTTGAGCCATACGTTCATAATAGGTATACAGTCCAATAGCTCCAGTTGGAATTTTTTCGAACTCGTCATCTCCCAATTCTTTTCGCAGTGATCTGGCTGTTACGAAAATCTCGTCTTTTGTGTTTCCAAAACGTTCGACATACACAGGAAGTTGGTTGATCTCAATAGCATTCCCAATTGTCTTACCTACCATAGCAGCGGCAATCGGCCCGCGAGCCATGCCAATGAGCTTAACAAAGGGTGCCCCCAGAGACAAACCCTTGAATATTTGGTCCTCAAAGGTGAAACCAGCTGCCAATACCAGTGTTGGAACATATTTACCTTTATCGGCTAAGTGTTGGGCATATTTATATAGGAGTGAGTGTAGTTCAATCGGTGGTAAACCCCATTCATTCATCATCCTCCAGGGACTCATACCTGTTCCTCCGCCTGCAGCATCAACTGTGAGAAGATCTAGTTTGTATTTTGAAGCAAACATGATTGCTCGAGCCAAATCCGCTGGGCGATATGCTCCAGTTTTCAGGGAGATATATTTAGCGCCCGCCTTACGAAGTTTCTCAACTCTTTTTGCGAAAGATTCTTCTGAGACCATTCCTATTCGCGAATGTCGCTCAAATTCTTTGAATGCTCCTCGTTCGAACGCTTTGATGACATTTGGATCAGTTGGGTTTGGCAACACCACATAACCACGTTTATACAACATCTGGGCTTTCTTCAGGTTTTTTATTTTTACTTCACCTCCGATGTCCTTTGCTCCCTGACCCCACTTGAGTTCAATAAATTCTACACCAAGATTATTGATAGCGTATTCATGTACTCCTAAACGAGTATCTTCTACATTAGCCTGGACTATAATAGCTCCATAACCATCGCGCTGGTAGTCTTTATAAAGTTTAATACGACGTTTAAGATCAACAGTATCAATAATCTTGCCGTTCTTAATTACTGCTTCTGGGTCCATACCGACAACATTTTCACCAATTGTCAGGCCAGTACCTGCCAGCGCTGAGCCAATAGCCAATCCCTCCCAGTTATTCTTGGCGATGTCTGTTGACCCGATACCAGGAATGATCCATGGGTAGCGGAACTTTATTCCTTTATCATGCCCGAGAGAAACCTCAAGATTGACTGCTGGAAAGACAGCCTTATCGCTATCCGCTTCTATTCCGTGGGCACCCACAGCAGTGCCCATTATGTTGAAATGCGAATAGTCTAGTGGATATGTTTTTTCGGACGCGGTGGTAATAACTCCAAACGGTTGTGGATAGATAACCTCATGACCCCGGTAAGCAGATTTACCTATCTCACACATCCCGATACAGCCATCCACACAGGTTACACACATACCTGAAAGGGATGATAAAGATTCATCAGTTCTATTCTTTGTCAAGGTTGCAGCTGAGGCATTTATTCTCGAAAATGTTTCCTTCATTTTATTTATCTCCTTTATTATCGTAAATCATTCTCCATTTCTAGTGCGATATGGGTTCTCCATATAACATGTCATACTATCAAATTACTTTTATACCTCCATCTTACTGGCTTTAATAGGATTAACTACCAAAGACACCCTTTTCTAACTCCATATATGTACCGCTTATCTGACAGGCAGGACAGACATACATACACCCGCCGCAAAAACGACAAACATCTGATTTTATGTCGAAAGGTGTACCTATGCTCCTTTCTTCACCACGACCACGGAAGCCAATAGCCTTTGCCATCATTTGCTCTTCACATATGCGAACACACAATCCGCAAAGGATACAATCTTCATATTCCTGCTTGAAACAATGCTGATTAACATTGTATTCTAAGGCTAAATCTTGGATAACCTTTGACTGGGGACACGAGGCTAACAAAAGCTCCAGAATCATTCTCCTTGCCCTGTTAACTCGTGAAGAGTTGGTTTTAATTTTTAGCCCCTCCATAGCTGGGTAGGTACATGATGAAACCAGCTTAGCATTTGATTCTTCACCAATCTGTACGACACACAGGCGACATGCACCGTATGATGAGAGGCCGTCCATATGACATAACGTAGGTATGGTAAAACCCAACAATTTGGCGACTTCCAGTAGTGTGGTTCCCTCCTCGACTGAAATGTTCGTTTCGTCGATTGTAATGTTAATCATAGCATCTTTCCTCATTGCCCTTGAAAGGAGTTACCTAACATCAACTGCATCAAAGTTACAGACACTCTTACACGCACCACACTTAACGCACTTTGTGGGGTCTATGATGTGGAGTTTCTTCTTTTCACCAGTAATCGCATTCTCTGGACACGACCGCAAACAGCGCAGACAGCCAGTGCAATTGTTGTTGATTGAATAAGTAATCAGTTCTTTACATACACCAGCTGGACACCGATTATTTTTAATGTGTTCAATATATTCATCATGGAAATATTTTAAAGTGGAAAGCACAGGATTGGGAGCAGTTTGTCCAAGGCCACACATGGTAGTATCTTTCACCACAAGGGCTAATTCCTCGAGAAGCTCCAGTTGCTCCATTATTCCTTCACCATTAGAGATGTCTTCAAGAATCTCATACATCCGTTGAGTACCTTTTCGGCATGTGAAGCATTTGCCGCATGACTCATCCTTCAGGAATCCCATGAAGTACTTGGCAACATCGACCATACAGGTATTTTCATCCATAACGATCATACCACCAGATCCCATGATTGAACCAGCTTTAGCAAGACTCTCATAATCAATGGTAATATCGAACATACTGGCGGGGATACATCCACCTGACGGACCCCCTGTCTGAACAGCCTTGATCTTTCCGTTTTCGACAGGACCACCACCAATATCGTATATAACCTCCCTGATTTTGATGCCTAACGGCACTTCAACAAGCCCGGTGTTTCTGATTTTCCCCACCAGAGAAAATATCTTTGTTCCTGTGTTGCCGGGTTCTCCAACCTTGGCATACTCTTTACCCCCACGATTAATAATTCCCGAAATGTTAGCCAGGGTCTCCACGTTATTAATGCACGTTGGATGCCTCCATATACCCTTTTCAATAGGATAGGGGGGTCGTTGTTTGGGCTCACCCCTGATACCTTCTATTGATTTAATAAGAGCGGTTTCCTCGCCACAAACAAAAGCTCCTGCACCGCGGACTATCTCAATATCAAAATCAATTCCCGTGCCCAGGATGTTCTTCCCTAAAATGCCAAGGTCTCGTACCCGCCTTAGAGCGATAAGAGAATGTTTTATTGCTAAAGGGTATTCACTACGGACATAGATAAATCCCTTGTTAGCGCCAATAGCAATGCCCGCTATCAGCATCCCTTCGATTATTGAGTGGGGGTTACCTTCCAGTACACTGCGATCCATATAAGCTCCAGGATCACCCTCATCAGCATTACAGACGATATACTTTTGTTTATCACTATTATTAGAATTTCGAGCCAATTCCCATTTTCTACCAGTTGGAAAACCTGCTCCGCCTCGTCCCCTTAGGCCGGATTCCTTAACTTCATTTATGATCCACTCTGGATCTCCGTTTGACAAAGCCTTTACAAGAGATGAATATCCACCCTGATTGACGTAATCCAGAATTCGTATTGGATCTATTCTCTGGTTATCACCTAAAATGGTGCGCTTTTGTTTATTGAAAAACGGAATATCGCTTTGACAATGATAGCGCTTCAAACCTAGTGGTTCTTTATAAATCAATTCTTCAACTATACGTCCATCCAGTGAAGCTTCAATCAGCGTTGGGATATCATTCATTTTTAGCTTGGGGTAGAAATGAAAGCCTGGCTCTACTATGATAAATGGATCCATCTCACAGAATCCAAGGCATCCGGTAATTCTGAGTCTGATTTTCTTATGTAAGGTCCGTTCAAGAATGTATCGTTTGATTATTCTAATGATATCGTTGGAACCGCTAGCCTGTCCACCTGTTCCGGCGCATACTACTAATGTGAGTTTGCTATTCTGAGCCTCTTGTTCGATCAATATTTGGTTGCGAAAATCAACAAATTCGCGAAGAGACAAGAGTTTCTTCATATAATTAACTCAACTATTGACAGCCTTCGATTATCCATCATTCTACTATGCTAGTACCAAGGTCCAAGAAGTGGCCTTTGCAACCGCTGCGGGAACATATTTGAACAACACCTCCTCCGCGAATGATCATGGGTACCATTGATGCTCCGCACTCACCACAGTTTAGACCGCCAATAAGTTCTGTGTGGCAATGAGGACAAAAGAAATGAACAATGATGTTTTCTGGAATTTCATGTTCAGATGAAACATTGTAACTCCCATACAAACTGGATAATGCAATCCATCCGTGCTTGTTTTTGAAAGAAATGGTTATTTTTATTGATGGATGACCATCAATAAGATGGCGTTGATCCATAAGGCTGTGGTTACATTGGGCGCAACTAACTTCTACAGGAAATATTCTCTTATCCGTTTTTATCTCAATATTGTTAAGGCCCTCGTTGGTTTTTCTAAGTATTCGATTAACCTTTGTTGTATTAACACTTGAAAAGTAGTGGCCATCCACAACGACAATCGGGCCAAGAGCACAAGCCCCCAGGCAGTTTACTGTCTCCAGAGTGAATTCTTTATCCTGAGTAGTCTCACTCGTTTTGATCCCCAGTTGCCTCTCTAACTCTTGAACGACGAGGGGTGCGCCGTGAACATGACAGGCAGTACCTAAGCAGGATAAGACAAGATGCTTTCCTCTAGGTTTCAAGCTCAAAGATTTATAGAAAGTTGCAACTCCATATATATCAACTAATGAGCAACCTATTTTTTCTCCAACAGTATTTATAGCAACTTGTGGGATATACCCATAAATAGCCTGAATTTCTTCAAGAATAGATATGAGTCTGTTTCTCTTGTAATTATGTTTTTCTATTATCTTGACAATTTCCTGTGAATACATATTATACTATCCCTTTGAAAGTTGTTTTCTGTATAAGTGGGCTATTGGTATCTTATTCATATTCATCACGGTGGCATATACATGCTTCAGGTCTCTATAAATAAAAGATTCGCAATTTTCGAAATCCCAACGGAGGTTATTGAACGTAGAAAGGCTTCTATAGGATTACCTTTTTTCGTGAAACACATTTTTGGCATTTCAAATTCCCATCTCAAGATAATTGCAGGCAATTTTTTCTATTGCCAAGACGTAAGCTGCAGTCCTATAGTCCAAGAGTTTTTCCCCACGATGCATTATCTCCATGATCTCTTGAAATGCTTGGCGCATTGTATCGTCAAGTCCGGATCGCACGAGGTCTAATTCAGCTGCCCCACTTGAATCAGTAAATGCTTTTTTCATATCATCATCAATTGTGACATTTAAAACAGATTCAAGTAGATTAATTATTTTTTCCCCTTTAAGCTCATCAAACCGGCGTTCCAAACGACCAAAACGAATATGTGAAAGATTTTTTATCCATTCAAAATATGAGACTGTGACTCCTCCGGCATTGACATATACATCCGGTAATATTACCGTACCTTTTTCTTTTAATATTTCATCAGCGTTATAAGTAATAGGGCCATTTGCTGCTTCGACAACAATGGGAGCTTTAATCCTATCAGCGTTATTTGAAGTAATTTGAGATTCAGTTGCTGCAGGTATCAGGATATCACATTCTAATTCGAGGGCATTTCTTCCATCCTTTATGAAGGTGGCATCTGGGAAACCTTCCAATTTTTGATTTGTTTGAAAGTATTCAACGACATTTTCAATGCTTAATCCCTGTTCATTATAAACAGCACCGTCCTTTTCAATAATTGCGATGATCTTTCCCCCATCTTCTTTGGCTAGGAATTTCGTGGTATGATATCCAACATTCCCAAATCCCTGGACAATAATTTTTTTACTCTCAATATTTCCCGATAAACCAGATTTCTTTACTTCTTCTGGATGTCTAAAAAATTCACGCAAAATATATTGTATCCCTCTACCTACCGCCTCTATACGGCCATTAATTCCTCCTTGAGATACGGGCTTTCCAGTTACCGTTGCAATATGATTAATATCTGTTGAAAATAATTGACGGTAGACATCAGCAATCCAAGCCATTTCTCTTTCACCCGTCCCTAAATCTGGTGCTGGCACATTCCTGCTCGGGCTGATAAATCCTCGTTTCGCTAACTCCAAAGCAAATCTGCGTGTTATCTTTTCTATTTGTTCACTAGAATATTTTTGAGGATCAATAATTAGGCCTCCTTTCGCTCCACCGAATGGAACATCCACTATCGCACATTTATATGTCATTAATGCAGCCAGTGCTTCTACTTCCTGTTCATTAACATTCAGAGCATATCGGATACCTCCTTTTGCTGGTAGACGATGTTCACTATGGGTTGCACGCCACCCAGTAAAAACCTCTATTCTTCCATCTATTTGAACAGGAAACTGAATCCTAAATACGGACTTACATGCTTTAATCTGATTACTGAGTCCTTGAGGTAGGTTCATTTCTCTGACCGCTCTATCAAACATAAATTCAACGCTTTCTAAAAATCTGTAATCACCATACTTAGAGTTAGTCATGCTTATTATTAATCCTCCATTTTGAAATTGAGCTTGTGTTACTGCACTAGCACAAATAGTCAATCTTCATTATAGAATCTGTCTGCCAATAATATTGTTCATTTGGTACATTCTCATAAACTGGCCTGTATCCAATGTGAATTCTTTGTCTTTTAAGTTGAACTAGATATCCTATTCATATTCTTCACAATGCCAAATGCCGCCTTTTAGTTTTCGATTCATACATGTTTCACGATTTTCGCAGTCCCAGCACAAACCATCTGTATACATTGAGCCTTTATTGTTGGGCTCCAATCCTTCCGTCGCGTCAGATGTAATTGACACGTCTGTATTTATTTCAATAATTGCAGGTGGTGGGACGTAGTCATCAAATAGTTCACAGTATGTCACAGGTTGCTTTCGATGCTTAAATATGATACAAGTTGAAACATTATTACATGTTGAACAAATACCTTGAAATATACTTGGCATTATCTTTTCTCCTTTGGAATGACATTATCAAAAAAACTAAGTGCGTTGAGCGCCTTTGATTTCGGAAATTCTTCCTACAATTGAATACGCAACTATTGTGCCAATAATTATCGCTCAGAATTAAAAAGAACTCCAGAGATTATCCTAAAAGTTAAGTCAAGTATAATCAATCAAATACAGTGGAAATATTTAAAATCAAAAAATGGAATATAGGTAATAAAGTATATAGCATACTTAAAACCATTGGGAGGTTTTGAACCACTGGGGGTAATTCCCCCAGTAGGTAAACAATTAGAGAGAGAGTAGCTCTTGCTTCTTCAGTTTTTCCCGAAGAGTCTTACGGTTTATCCCAAGAACCTGCGCGGCCTTTGTCTTATTGCCATTCATACTTGCCAGGACATTACGAATATATTCAGCTTCCACCTCAGCTAAAGTCCGATCAAATCCTATGCTACTCAACGCTGAGAAACGCATCAATGAGGGTAAATCGTAAATTTCTATGAAGTCATCATCGGTCATTACTACGAGTCGCTGAATTACGTTCTCCAATTCCCTAACATTTCCTGGCCAATTGTAGCTTTTTAAAACTTGTAAAGCCTTTTCAGAAAATTTAGGAATCGGCTTGTTATGTTCCCCAGCAAATTGGGATGCGAAGTGATGAATAAATAAAAGGATATCATCCCCTCTTTTACGCAAGGGTGGTATGGTTATATCGATAACATTAAGACGAAAGAATAGATCTTCGCGGAAAACCCCCTTAGTTACCAAACTATGGAGATCTTTGTTTGTTGCAGCTAAAATCCTCACATCCACTTTGTGTGTTTTATTAGCGCCAACCATACAGAATTCTTTATCTTGAAGTACACGAAGAAGTTTTACCTGCATGGATGGGCTGGTTTCACTTATTTCATCTAGAAAGATAGTACCACCATCAGCGGTTTGAAAAAAACCTGCTCGGGATGTAGTAGCTCCTGTGAACGCACCTTTTACATACCCAAATAGTTCGCTCTCAATCAAATTCTCCGGAATACCTCCACAGTTTATTGCAATAAATGGAGCAGAAGCTCGTGGACTGTTGTAGTGTATTTCTCTAGCTACGAGTTCTTTACCAGTGCCACTTTCACCTGACAAGAGTACTGTAGCGGAAGTTGATGCGGCTTTTGTTATGGAATCAAGAACTCTTGATATAGCTTTAGATTCACCAATAATATCATGAGTAGCAAAGGTTTTCTTATGTGCTTGTTCCTGCACTATTCTTTGCTCATGCAATTTGTTAAGTACACGAGTCACTGCAGATAAGAGTTCTTCATCGGTAAAAGGTTTTGGTAGATACTCCTCAGCTCCGGTTTTCATTGCGCTTACCGCTCCTTTAACTGTGGAATAACCCGTAATCATCATGACTTCTGTGTTTTTGAAGTTTTCCCGGATATGTCTGATTAGATCGAGACCGCTAACTTTTGGCATTTTTAGATCCGTTATAACTAAGTCAATCATTGTGGTCTCCAAAATTTCGATTGCTTCTGGAACTCCTGGAGCAGTGAAAACCTTATACCCCTCAGATGTGAGATTTCTTTGAAGTACTTCTAGAGTATCTGGAGCATCATCCACTACTAAAATACATTCTTTCTCATTTGAAGATACCATCTAATAAATCCTCCTCCACTTCTTAAGTCTACTTCACAGGAAATCGAATCTCGAAACGCGTCCCGTAGTTGATTCTACTTTCAACTTTTATAGAACCCTTATGCGAAGTTACAATTCCATGTACCACTGCCAAACCCAGACCTGTACCTTCGTTCACATCTTTAGTTGTAAAAAATGGGATGAAAATTTTGTTAATGATATCCTTACTTATACCAACACCTGTATCCTCGACAATAAAAGAAACGTAGTTATTACTACATAATGTCTGTATTGTCAACTTACCACCATCTGGCATTGCTTGAATAGAATTAACCACCAGATTAACTAGAACTTGATTCAACTGTACTTGATCCCCAGTGATTTCTGAAATGTCATGCGAAAGCAAACGAATCAGTTCGATTCCTGCCTTAGCACAGCGAGACTCAAAAAAAGATAGTCCATCATTGACTACTTGATTCAGATTGACCGTACCTATTTTGGGTGGTATTTGCCGAGAAAATAACATTAGCTTTTTTATTACTTCTCTTGCAAGTAGAGAAGCATCCACTATTTTGGTTAAGTCTCGGCTTAGTCGCTCAGGAATTTCTGGTAATTTCATAGAAAGTTGAGCGAATCCAAGAATATTACCAAGAGGTTCATTCAGTTCATGGGCAACACCTGCAGCAAGCTGTCCTATGGTCGCCAATCGGTCAGCGTGTCTGAGCTGCTCCCGTAGCTTTAATCTGTCTTCTTCAGCCTCCTTCTGCTCGACGATTAGTGCCACTTGCTTAGCTATAGTGTTGATCAAGTTCCTCTCTTCTTCGAGGAAGGGTCCCTCATCAAGTTCTGGCTGCATTTCCCTATAGATCACTTCTACAACACCGCGTCGATAACCATTCACAACAATATCTGAAGTTTGTTTCTGTTTATTCTCTTGGTATCCAGGAGTTGTATAATTCTGCCCATCTAGAATAATCCTACCAGAAGTAATATTTGGATATTGCCATGCAGGTGGAATAAGATTTACAATGAGGTGTAAAATCTCTTTAACAGATCTATTCTTCTGTTCAGCTACTTGAGCAATATTGTACAAGCATGTCAGCTCTTTAACTCGTTCACGCAGTGCCGCTTGCGTACTCTGATTCACAAGAGAAATTCCAAGAGTTTCAACGAAGCCCTCGTAAAGATGAATATCATCTTCAGTGAAGTAGTTATAGTGACTGCTCGTCAATTGTAAAATTCCTATACTATCATCACCAATAACAAGTGGAAAGAGAGCTAGCGACTTTGAACTTCCATTTATGCTATTGTTGTATTGATCTCTCTTTTTGTTAGATCCCAGTATGAGGTCTATAGGCTCTTCGGTGTTGCCTACCCAAAAAGTACCATTTGTTGTGAAAATAGGTAAAGATGGGTCAAAACGCCTGCGGATTACATCCACCCGTAGGCGATCCATTATTGAATTCTCCTGTAGGTTGGGAACTACTATTCCATCCTCTTTTTCTGTGGCTGGAATAACATTATATTCGAAAGAATCTTCTGTCTGTTGAGTAACTCTGCAATGAGAATATTTCTTATTTTCTCTAAACCATAGTTCCACAAAATCGCACCCAGAGTACTTTATTAATATCTTTAGTATTTCTCTATGAAAATCAATTCTTGGAATACCTTGGTTGGAAAGGACTAATATTTCATGTGTCAGAGCGTGATAATTCACGGTTGATTTATAACCTGGTTTACGCATGTTGATCTTGCTTGATCTTTCTTTGTTCCACCTCTTCTTATATTAAATATATGGACTGTAATGTGAATAATAACAACTAAAATTAAATTATTTCTATAACTCTCACTCTGACTGTGCAATCACATTCAGTGCCGACCCTGCTTTAAACCACTCGATCTGGATAGGTGAGTAGCTGTGGTTCAGTTTAGCAGTGTGAGTCGTTCCATCTGCGTGAGTAATGACCATCGCCAGATGTTTCTCTGGGGCAAAGTCCATTAACCCGCGGATTGAAATGCGGTCGTCCTCGCGAATCTCATCATAGTCAGCCGGATCAGCAAATGTCAGCGCCAGCACTCCCTGCTTCTTCAGATTGGTCTCGTGAATGCGGGCGAAACTTCTGGTAATAACAACTCTGCCGCCCAAA
>MAYW01000145.1 GCA_001723765.1 Candidatus Scalindua rubra | reverse complement strand
ATACAGGAAGACCCTTGAGACAAGACCTGACCTTGCCGGGGCACACTACAACCTGGGGAATGCACTTTCTGACAAAGGTCAACTCGATGAGGCGATCGAAGAATATAGGAAGGCCATTGAGATAAGACCTGACGATGCCGATACACACAATAACCTGGGGAATGCACTTTATGAAAAAGGTCAAATTGATGAGGCGATTGGGGCTTATGAGAAATTTATAAGATACGCCCCTTCACAGTATGCAGCACATGTGGAGAAGGTAAAGGAGAATCTCAGACAGCTTAAGGCGTAGATATAAGCTAGGTTGATTGATTTGTTTTGAAATTTGTTGTAATCCTTGATGATTTTTATGGTTCTTCTGAGTTCATAGTATAGAGAGCCTTGCTTTCGCCCGCCTGAACGATGTCGGGCAGGCAAGGAATCCAATCCCGATCTGTCATCAGTGCCTGCTTGGGGTCTTTGTGCTAAATTGTCTTGCATGGAGGGCGATATTTATGTATAATTGCCCGCTATGAGAAACGATACTGAGAAGATACTGTATGTCCTCAACGAATGGTTTGAGGGGAAGCTACCGTGGTTCATTGAGAGGTCTTTCCCCTATGAATGGGTAGATTCAAACCTGATACTCGTCCTGGCAGGGGTAAGGAGAAGTGGTAAGACGTATCTCCTCTATCAGATTGTAGACAGGTTGAGGAAGGATATCTCCCCCCAGAATATCATCTACATCAATCTTGAGGATGATAGGCTCTACCCGATTACGGGTAATGAGATTGGTGACATACTTACAGTTTACAGACGAAATTTCAGTGTCTCTAAATCCCATAGGGTCTATCTATTTCTTGATGAGGTACAGAACATTCCGAACTGGGAAAGGACACTTAGAAGGTTCTATGACAGGGAAAAAGGCCTTAAACTCATAATTACAGGTTCAAGCGCTCATCTCCTCTCTTCAGAGATAGCATCTTCCTTGAGAGGGAGGACATTAACCTACAGAGTATATCCCTTCAGTTTCAGGGAGTTTCTGAAGACAAAGGGTGTATCATACGGTGTTGAACGCCTCAGGTTCAGTAGAAAGAAAGATGAGGTTTTGAGATTATTTAAGGAGTATATGGAGTATGGAGGATTCCCCCAGGTGGTATGCGAGAAGACAAGGACCGATTTGCTTAAAGAGTATTATCGTTCTATAATGTACAGGGATATTATAGAGAGATATTCTATCAGAAATATACCCCTCTTTGAGAACTTTCTGAAGCTTACGGTGCAAAATATGTCTTCTCTTTTCAGTTTTGGAAAGGTGGCAAATGTGCTTAAATCCATTGGTTATAGGGTGAGTAAGAGTACTCTAATTGACTATCTCAGGTATATAGAAAATGCATTCCTGGCCTTTGAGGTTCCTGTATTCTCATATTCGGTAAAAGACCATATCCAATATCCAAGAAAGATATACTTAATTGATACGGGCCTGAGGAATGCTGTTTCTTTCAGGTTCACAGAAGACAGGGGAAGACTCGCTGAGAACATAGTATTTGTCGAATTACTGAGAAGGTTTGGAGAAGGGATATACTACTGGAAAGATCATTATGGTCATGAGGTTGACTTTGTTATTAAGAAGGGGTTTCAGGTGGATCAAATTATACAGGTATGTTGGTCTCCTGATGATGAGAAAACCTTGAAGAGGGAAGTGGCCGCGTTGCTGAAGGCGATGGAGGAGTTTAAATTGTCCTATGGAGTGGTACTTACAGAAGATATGTATGAAGATAGAGAAATTGATAACTCCAGGGTAGAGTTCAGGCCCCTATGGCTCTGGCTTATATCCTGATGTCACGATGGGACTGAATATAACTTTTATCATTCAGAAAAAAAGCTTCGTGAAAGAGAACTTAGTTCGCTCCGCTCACAATTGAATGGTTAAGTTACAAATAACAAATTCCAAATTACAAACAAATTACAATATCAAATGACCAAAATTATTCAACTCGTTATATGCTTTTTATCTAACTGGAGAGATGAAATCTAATGTTTTTGGTCATTGAGATTTTGGTAATTGGGTTTTGTTTGTAATTTGTGGATTGTGTATTGTAATTTGTCTATAAGATATGCTCTTTAGTGTAAACAAGTTATAGAATTTCCGAGACATTAAATTAGCTCCTTTCAGTCGCTAATTCATCATGAAGGATTTCCTCTGGGCACTGAATTTCTTAACAATAGTTCCAACAGGCAAGAGATGGTATGAAAGATCGCCAGAAATTGGGAATGTAGCGTTTTGGTTTCCCATAATCGGCCTGTTGATGGGAGTTGTACTGACATTTATTTATTTTCCCACAACTCGATTCTTCCCGTATCTGGTTGCTGATGCCGTAATTCTGATATTTTATATTCTTATAACGGGTGGTTTTCACCTCGATGGTTTTGCTGATACTTGTGATGGTTTGTTTGGAGGGGATACCAGAGAAAAAAGACTAGACATAATGCGGGATAGCCGAACAGGGAGTTATGGCGCTCTATGCCTTATCTGTACTATTGGTCTGAAATATTTATGCCTTTTTTCAGTTGATCCAAGAGATGTAGCTGAGTTATCTGTTATTACCGACTATAAGACAATAAAGGGTTTGAACCCTATATATCTCTATGCTTGTGAAAAGGGTAAAGTTCTTTTCTTTATGTGTGCTATCGGGCGTTGGTCTCAAGTTTTAGGCGCAGGACTTTCAAGTTATGCCAGAGATGAGCAAGGTACGGGCCAAATAATTATTGAAAACGTCAATATAAAACATGTCTTATTTTCTTCATTCGTACCGGGAATACTTATTTTTTTATTTTGTGGTATTAAGGGAATTTTTATATTCTTTATAGCGTTTATTGTAGTTACCTTGTTCATTCTTTATGTTAAAAAGAAAATTGGTGGTATGACGGGCGATACCCTTGGCGCAGCAAATGAGGTAAGTGAGATAACTGTCTTACTTGCATTTTTGGTTATTTGATTATTCTTACCACGGAAAAGCACGGAATGGCACTGATTAAAAAAGAAAGGAGAGGTCATGGGCAAACTGTTATATGAAGACTTGACTTATAAAATTATAGGGGTCGCACAAGAAGTTTACAACGAGCTTGGTCCAGGTTATTTAGAATCGGTTTATGAGGACGCATTGTGCTACGAACAGGATTTAAGAGATTTATCCTATCAGAGACAAATAGAACTAGATGTTCATTATAAAGATACTGTCTTTGAACGTAAATTTCGAGCGGACCTCTTGATAGAAGGGAAGGTTATTGTAGAGAATAAGGCAATAAAAACAATAACAAATCAGGATGAAGCCCAATTGATAAATTATCTCAAAACTACACGCTTAAGGGTGGGGTTATTGTTTAACTATGGAGGAGAAAAATTTGAAAAGGTTAGAAGGGTATTCTGACCTTGTAGAATGATTTCTTTTTACTAGTTGTAATTAAAAAGACAATCCATCAGCTATGCTGGTGGATTAAAGTTCTCAGTGCAATTCCGTGAAAATCCGTGGTAAATTATATTATAAATGTCTAAATTAACATTCATAATCGGTGGTGCAAGAAGTGGCAAGTCAGCATTTGCAATGAAACTTGCTAAGAAGCATAAACATGTTTGTTATGTTGCAACCGCAGACATCGTACAAACTTCGCAGAATAAAGATGATGAAATGATCAAGAGGATACAAAATCACCAAAAGAACAGACCTGCAAACTGGAAAACGATAGAGGCTCCCCTTGAGTTAGACAAGGCTATTTCAAATCTTAATAGTAAATTAGATGTGGTATTAATTGATTGCATTACCCTTTATATAACAAATATGCTTCTTAAAAGTAGTAAAAAGAAAGAAGAAGAACACATAATTGATACAATAAATAAATTGTGTACTGTTTGTAAAAAGATTCCACCTCATGTTATAATGGTGTCTAATGAAGTTGGTTATGGAATCGTGCCGGATAATGCGCTTTCGAGGAGATTTCGTGATATCGCAGGTTACGCTAATCAAATAATTGCAAGAGAAGCAGATAATGTGTATCTTATTACTGCAGGAATTGAGACAAAGATTAAGTGAAAGATACTATTTTTTGAAAGGAGATAAAATGAAATTTTTTATTGATACGGCAGACGTAAAAGAGATAAGAGAAGCAGAAAGTCTGGGGATTTTGGACGGTGTTACGACTAATCCTACATTGGTATCAAAAACTGGTCGGCCCTTCAGGGAAACTATCGAAGAAATATGTTCAATCGTAAAAGGCCCCGTAAGCGCGGAAGTAGTCAGTACAGAGACGGAAGATATGGTTAAGGAAGCAAGAGAGTTATCAAAAATAGCTGAGAACATAGTCGTCAAAATCCCGCTTATAAAGGATGGCCTTAAGGCCGTAAAGGTTCTGACCTCAGAGGGCATACGCGTAAATGTCACCTTGTGTTTTTCATCAAACCAGGCTCTGCTCGCAGCGAAGGCAGGAGGTACCTATGTTAGTCCTTTCGTTGGAAGATTAGATGATAGAGGTCATACAGGGATGGAAGTTATTGAGGAGATTCGTACTATTTATGATAATTACGGTTTTCAGACACAGATAATCGTTGCCAGTATTCGAAATCCATTACACGTAAGAGACGCCGCACTTATGGGCGCCGATATCGCTACAATCCCATTTGCGGTGTTCAACAATATAGTAAAACATCCATTGACCGATGAGGGACTTAAGAAATTCCTTGCTGACTGGGAAAAGGTTCCCAAAGAGGTTGGGGCGTTAGTATAAAGGCCTGTGGCGTAACTTATTAATATAAGATTTGAAAGAATAAATCACTAATCAAGGTGTGATAATATGAGAGATGATTCCTCGCTAAATCTGTTAAAATAAGGGTGATAAAATCTATAAACCTTAACAGAAGAAGGAGGAATCATCATGTATTACGTTGGTGTTGATTTACACAAAGAAACATCCTGGTTTTATATTGTTGATGCAAATGGTAAAAAAGTCGATAGTAGAAATATATCAAACAAACCAGAAATATTAAAGCGATATTTAAAAAAAATACCAAAACCTTTTACCCTTGCAGTTGAGGCTACTTATAACTGGTACTATTTTGTTGATTTAGCAGAACAATATGCTGTTAAAGTTTTCCTGGCAAACTCTTACGAATTAAAAGCCTTTGCCAAAAGACATAAAAAGACTGATAAAATTGATGCTCGACTAATTGCTCAGATTTTACAGAAAGGATATCTACCAGTGGTTACCATTGCTGATCAACACACTCGCCAAGTTAGAGAATTACTCCGTTATCGTATCAACCTTGTAACTGATCGTTCTCGTAATATTTATAGACTTAAAGCATTATTAGACAAATTAGGACATAATTCAAGTGGTGATTTTACAACGTATAAGAGATTAAATATTATTGTTATTGAGAAGTTGCCAATAATTTACGCAGATATAGTGAAAAATTATATTGAACGAATTAGGGATTTAACAAGAAAACTTTCGGATATAGAAAAAAACATAATAACCATATCCTACAAGGATCCTGATATGTTAAACTTAATGAGTCTTCCCGGCATTGGCCCCTTTTCTGCAGCCTTAATTAAGTCAGAAATTATTGATATTTCTCGTTTTGTTACCTTTAACCGGTTATGCGCTTATGCTGGATTAGCGCCTCGTGTTTCGGCCAGCGCTAATAAAACATTTCATGGTCCACTAAATATTAACCGGCGTAAATATCTACAATGGATACTTCTGGAAAACGTTTATCACTTTATTAGTGCAATTCCTGAAATGCAAGATAAATACACAATACTCAAGCAAAGAAAGGGACACAATACGGCCAAGGTGGCTTTAGCCAGGGAGATGTTAAAGATAATATACCATGTACTAAAAGAACGAAGGCCGTTCTATTTTGATAAGAAAGAGCCTAAAATCCAGTCGGTGGCGGCTACTGCACTCTGTGGGGTCTGAAGTATCCTATGTAAAGGATAGCTTCCGAGAATATCATGCAGACATGTCCTCATGAAAATGGGGATCCATTATATTGGATGCTGCCAATGGGTGACTGAAGACTGGTAATTTAAAATCCAGTGCTTCTTATGATAGTGGAATCGACGGATTTGTATTAAAGAGTTTGTTAGAAACAAAAATTTCTTTCACCCTCTCTATTGGCGAAGGGTGAAAGAAATTTTAATCTTAGTGTAACTATAAAGTAATTTGATTAATCGAGGAATCATCTAGTAGGAAAAGTCTGTTTTGTTCTTGACATTTATCTCAATAGGTGACCCCATTGTCATCCATTGTCATCATAATGCGAGATATATAACGGCGGGTTTGCCTGCCCGTCCTTGTCGTTCAGGCGGGGAAACCCACCCTACATTTCTTCCCCTTTCATAAAGGGGGATTTGCTTTACACTTACACTAAACATTTCTAGTTTTTGAACTTGATTATTAAGATGAATGCTGATAGAGTAATGCAAGATTTCTAGTATTTAGCCCGTTAGAGAAAACTTCTCTAACGGGGGTTTACACAATTTATAGAAAAATAATGGGCTTTTTAGAAATATTCACTCTTGTTACCTCCAGTGCTACAATCTTTGCATTGATCATGGGTGTATTTTCCTTTTACAATGGTAGATATACGAGAAGGCAAGTATCAAGTCATATTAAAGAAACTCAAAGTCTTATTGAAGAAACTCATAAAGAGAGTCAAAACCTGATCCAAAAAAACCACCAGGATACTCAAAACTTGATCCAGAAAAACCATCAGGATACTCAAAACCTTATTAGAGAAACTCGCAATGATACCCAAAATCTAATCAGAGAAATGCATAAGGATACCCAAAATCTAACAAAAGATATAATCAAAGAAACGCAGAATCTCATAATCAGAGAATCAGAAGAAAACAGGAAAATCCTCCAGGGGATTACCAACATTCTTGATAAGATTTACGACAAAGTGGGTTAACGACAGTAATTTACGCTGATTACTATTACAAAAGTATAAAGCAACAAGTAGATAGTAGAGAGATTTTTCTCGTTACTTTCTACACATACTCTTGATTGCCTTAATCCAACTATCAAATCTGCCCCATTAGATAAATGTTCATAAACCTACATTCCTGCACAGGGCAGGTATCGTTGTTGGTTCGACAATGCTCACAACCCTGAGATCGTCGAAGGGTCGGTTAGGTTAATCGTATTTTTTTATTAACGTAACCCTTGGACGTTTGACAGAGCTAAGCTCAGCCACGCTTAGCGTGACGTAGGCAAGCTTAGCTTGTCAGCTTTGCGAAACTGGCTTCTCCTGCCTCAACGACCTTGTCTGGCAAGTAACCCTTACCTTTACCGTTCCAATCTGTCATATTGCATCTAGCCTCTTGCTTCTTGCCTACCGCCTCCTGTTTACTGCCATCTGTTTACCCCGTTAGATAATAAACCTCTATCTCCAAATAAGATTCTTAAAAGACTTTATCTCACAGGATGAACCACGTGAAATGAGATATCTATTTCACTGTGGCTTACTGTTTACTGCCTACTGTATTCTTTCTAATCCTTCTCCTCAAATACACTCCCCCCAATCCAGCTTCTCAATTTCGGATTTCGGATTTGCTCGCCCTGTTAGATAACTACGATATCAGTATTTGGGTGTTATACAGTGAAAAAAGGATAATAATTATTTTTAGCATTAAGAATAAAACATATCTAACAGGGTGAAGGTTTTTTATTCCGCAATCCGCATTCCGCAATCTAACATCTTGCATCAGCACTCCTTCCGAACCTTCGTCTCACCGCTGCTCCTGCAAGACCAACAAGGCCAATCCCAAGCAGTGCAATGGTTGCAGGTTCGGGGATGGGTTGAGATGCTGCACCATATACTGATGTAATATGAGAAATATCGTTAATAGAAAGGGTAACCTGCTCACCCCCATAAAATCCATCCATCATATCAGGCCCTAGAAGGTCATCCACATGCCCCAATCCTAAGGCATGACCAATCTCCTGAACCGTTACTGTAAAATAATCGAACGTACCAGCAGGATTCCCATTTCCAATTGTCTCATCCCAGGTTTCAGCAAAATCCATCCATGCAACACCTCCAGTGATGCTGTGTATACCACCATGCGTAAAAAATCCACCACCCAAGCCAAGAGTACCACCCGGACCGCTTGTAGAACCAAGTGCTGCAAGGTCTCCAGTTCCTACGTTAATAATGTCGGAAGTAGGTACTGACGTATTCTGGGTAAAATTCAGATTACTTACGCCACTCCAGAGGTTAAAAGCGTCAATTGCCCTTGCCGTTTGTCCTGGAGTAATAGCATTTGCGAATCCGCTCTCCGGACGAAAGTCGTAAAACACGTCAACGACAGTTGTCGCAGGAATCTGATCCAACCAGGCAAAATGGTGATCATCACCCGTCTCGGCAAAGTAGTGACCGGGAGTTCCCGGGTGACCAGGGTTGCCTGGATCCGAGTGGTGTGGCGCATAATAGGTTAAACTCTCTTCGTAGTTTATTATGGGTGTTCCAAAAGTAACCGTTGAAATCAGTAAAATAAACGTCGATATTATGGCGACCTTCAATATGTGTAACTCTTTAATCATTTTCACCTCCTTACTCTTAATTCCATAAATTTATTAAGACACAAATGAATTAGAATTGTTATTAATTGTTAGTTGTTAATTAATCATTAGTTAGTAATTTAGCCCGCCTACTGCCTCCTGTTTATCGTTCAGTATTTACTATTTATGGCTCGACAGGCTCACCATTTAGCTAAGTACTGAGTTCGTCGAAGTACTGCTCACAGCCTATTGCTAACTGCCTACTTTATTCTTTCTAATCCTCCTCCTCAAATACCCTCCACCCAATCCAGCCAATCCAATTCCAAAGAGGGTAATGGTTGTGGGTTCCTGGATGGGTTCATCTATTATCTGCGAAGAGTCTCCAATCAGGGTATTAAAATAGAGATGCAGGCTGTTCAGATTAAGGATTCCAGAGGCATCGGCAAATGTGAGTGTATCTACATAAAGAGCTTCATCAAAACCACCAGTCCCACCTCGATTAGCATTATCAAAGATGTCTACAAGATGCAGCTTTGCGCCAGAACCAATTATTAACTCCTCAAGGTTAAAGTTATTCATAAATCCTGCAGCGGCGCCCGTGTGAGTAGCAGGGTTAGTTCCAAGATCCTGACCACCCAGCTCTAAGAATGAATTGAAGCCGTTCATCTGCAGAGATGATGCAGCGCCCCATACATAATCTGCCTCATTAGTTATGCTGCAAAGGAGGTTGCCTGCGAGTTCTATACTACTATTCACGGATATTGAAGAACCGACGCCTGACATATTAAGATTATTTCCTGTCATAGTGGCATTGGTTAAGTTAAGGCTTCCACCGTTAAGAATATCAATATTTCCGGTGGTGGTAACGTCTACAAGGCTTGTCAGGTTAATCGTCCCTGCGTCTGCTATCCAGTTCCCGGTACCGCTGATGTCATCCTTTACGATGAGGGTGCCGCCGCTGCTGGCCTTGAACGTGCCGTCATTTATCCCGGCGCTGCTCAAATCAATCGTCAGGCTATTTGCCTGATTGGCATTGATGGTGCCCTCGTTAGTCAGGGCCATGAAGTTTACGCCAATTTGCCCGGCGCCCTGGATGGTATGACCTGCCTGATTGGTTAAACGGTTCGTCGAGACCACACCGTGGATGCGGTTGTTTGTAAAGTTTGACATGGTCAGCATGCCTGCGCCGCCCAGGTTCACGTTAGTCCCGCTTACCTTAAGGTCTGTAAAGCTACCAGTAGAGTTCATGGCAACGGTGCCGGTGTTGGTTATCGTGCCAATCAGCGTGGTAGTAGTGGCATTGTTATTTTCAAATGCACCGGCATTGGTGAGACCAATACCGTCCAATGTGGCGGCTCCGCTGATGTGACGTATCACCCCTGTTCCAGCGGTCGTGAGCGTGCCGCCCGTAATGGTGGTGGTGTTACCTAACTCCACGAGTGAGCCGTCAAGCGCCTGTATGGTACCACCTGTGTTGGTAAACGTACCACCCTGTAGCCTCAGCGTACCCCCACTGCTTGCCTGCATCGTGCCTGTATTGATTGCACCGGTGGCGCTCGGGTCAATGGTCAGCAGATTTGTCTGGTTGGCATCTATTAGACTCTGGTTTGTCGAGACAAAACTACCCATGCGGTTATTGACATTGTCACTCATGGTCACTGTGCCACCACCTGTGAGGTTCACGTTACCCCCGCTTACCAAAAGGTCTGTAGTGTTCCCTACGGAGTTCATGGAAATGGTGCCTGCGTTGCTGACGGTTCCGGCTGTGGCGCCGCTGACCACTGTAAGGATGCGGCCATTGTTGATGCCCAGGCTGTCCAGGGCGTCAATTGTGAGGTTGTCAATGGTGGCGTTGGTGTCAAGGCTGACGCTGGAGTTTGTAGCATTTCCATTGTCTATCAGGACGTTGAATGTATCCACGCCGTTATTCGGCACCACTCCACCACTCCAGTTACCCGCCACGTTCCAGTTGCCTGCGCCACCGTTCCATGTTGTCGTAAGCTGGACGGCATTAGACGTCCCCTGTAACACAAGCATAATCACAAGAGCCATAAAAACTGTTACCCCGTAGGAACGCCCTATGCGGGAACACATGGATGATAAAACTAGATAACTTCCGTTTTTTCGCACATGTTTTAATGCCCCGTGTGATATTCCAACGGGGTTTACTAAACGGGAAGATGTCGGGTTACCTGCCGACCTTGCCGTTCCCGCCAGAATGACTTTGTCGGGCTGGCAGGCGGGGAAACCCGACCTACTAATGATTTAAACATATCAAAACCTACTTAAAAAAATATAAAAAGAACTGTTCTCACGCAAAGCCGCAAAGAACGCTAAGAATTACAGTAATATAGGGGCGTATGGCATACGCCCTTTCTCTGGTTCAATCTTGCCCGCCTGAATGACAAAGACGGGCAGGCAGATTGAAATAAATGTTTCGGTTCAGACTACAAGTCTGAACCAGCTTTTGAACAATCTTTAAAACTTTGCGTTCTCTGCGGCTTTGCGTGAGAACTTCTATTTCTTTTTCAACTCCTCTATCAGCTTCGCCACCCTTGAATCAGGGTCGACAGATTCTATAAATATTATGTGTTCTGCGTTGAGAATCATGCGATCTGGCGCATGCCACTCATTTCCCCTCTTTACCAGGGTGTTGACAGGCTGATTAGTCTCCGGGTTTACGCCGCTCTGCACGTAAAATACATCAGTTAAAACCGGATAGGGAGACCCAACCCCATCAAGTTTGCCAAAATACGCCTGGCCGTTGCTTAATAATACTGCCTGGTATTGGGTAGTGAGCTCGATCTTGGACTCTGACCAGCTTTTTGAGTTGCAAAGACCACCACAAACGCCGCAATAATCCCGATGACCATAATAGTCGGGTTAGAAACCCGGCCTACGTTACTAAAATTATTTTTCAATATTTTCCCTCCCTGATAAGATTTTAAATAACTAATCCTCACACAGAGACACAGAGATCACTAAGAAAACGAAATTAAAAAAATAAAACAAAAGATATTAGTTTTTACCCTTTGTGGTTCCCCTGTTAGATAATGTAAAATAACCCGTTATTTGTACGATAAGCACACATTAATCACGATAA
>MAYW01000144.1 GCA_001723765.1 Candidatus Scalindua rubra | reverse complement strand
GATTGGTTTGATAAAACTATCCGGATTCCATGGTTGGATAACTATAAAATTGAATTTGCAATAAACTCTAGCCTGTGAGTAAATTTGCAGGTTTTTAAACCATAATGAAAAACAGTGATTAATGTTATTTCAATAACTTATGCCATATCGACAAAGCTGAGTTCCGCAAAATTTTGTCGATGTTGAGGCGCTTAAGCGCCTAAAGGGTATGGGGCCGTAGCTCAATTGGTTAGAGTACCAGACTGTCGATCTGGACGTTGCGGGTTCGAGTCCCGTCGCCTCGCCATTTTTTAATTTATTGTTGTCTTAATATCTTAATTTCTTGGTTATGAATAATGCGCCCATAGCTCAATTGGATAGAGTAACGGTCTACGAAACCGGGGGTTGCCCGTTCAAATCGGGCTGGGCGCGTATTAATGCAGTTTGAATTTTGATTGTAAAGTTCATGATAACAGAGTTACGTTCACACGAATATTATATGCAACATGCAATTACTGAAGCAAAAAAAGCCTTCAAAAGGGATGAGGTCCCTGTGGGGGCAGTAATTGTTTATGAAAACAATATTATTGCGAGATCCCATAACCAGCGTGAGATGTTATTAGACCCCACGGCTCATGCTGAAATGATTGCAATCACACAGGCATCAGCATATCTTCAAAATTGGAGGTTAAATAAAACCACTGTTTATATAACTTTGGAGCCATGTGCAATGTGTGCAGGGGCATTGGTTCAGGCTAGGATCGAAAATCTAGTGTACGGAGCGAAGGATGAAAAATACGGAGCTTGTGAATCGGTTGTGAATTTAGTTAATGATCTTCGTTTTAATCACCAGTTGAATGTAACCTCTGGGATCTTGGAGGATGAATGTAGTGTGCTTTTAAAACAGTTTTTTCTGGAAAAATGTCGGAGTGATTGAATCCACGATTGACACAACAAATCGGGATGGTGTTAGACAGGCTGGGGTGACATATCCCGTGTCAAAGTGGAGGGATGGCTGAGCGGTTGAAAGCGCTGGTCTCGAAAACCAGTTGAGGAGAAATCTTCACGCGAGTTCGAATCTCGCTCCCTCCGCTTTGATATGGGATCTTAAGAAACATTACCCATATAGATTGCATCAGAGGTTTTAAATTTTCTCTCTCCGTCGGGGCTTGGAGAGGTGTCCGAGAGGCCGAAGGAGCACGCTTGGAAAGCGTGTAGGTGGGCAAAACCTGCCTCGCGGGTTCGATTCCCGCCCTCTCCGCCATGAATAAGATAGTAGATAAGCATTTTAGAGAAAGTTCGTATATTATTATAACCTTTAAGGCAGGATTTTGTGATATCTTGGCCGTGCTAGATGGGGAGCTAGCGGTTCCCTGTACCTGCAAACCGCTTATGCAGGATCGATCGCTTTTTGGAGGTTTTTCTGACTTTTGGTACTTTTTAAGTAAGTGGTGTTGAAGGCTGGGTCTCATGCAATAAGACTATGTGAACCTGGTCAGGTGCGGAAGCAAGCAGCCATAAGCATTTGTACTTATGTGCCGTGGGGTTGCCTGGTCGGAGCTAACTGCCTGGAAAGTCTAACGGAAAGAGAATCGAAAAAAAGTGCACGGCCTTTTTTTGTTAATTTAAAGAAGATATGTCTTATATCGTTCTGTCAAGAAGATATCGACCAAAATCATTTAATGAGATTGTCGGGCAAAAGCACATAGTTACTACATTGGTAAATGCACTTCAGACTAATCGTGTTGCTCATGCTTTTTTGTTTGCCGGCCCAAGAGGGGTTGGCAAGACATCTATGGCAAGAATATTATCAAAGGCCCTTAATTGTCAAAATGGGACAACCGACAATCCTTGCAATAGATGCTCAACATGTAATAGTATTACAAATGGGAAAGATATTGATGTTCTGGAAATAGACGGAGCTTCCAACCGTGGTATAGATGAGATAAGGAGCATTAGGCAGAATGTGGGGTATGCACCGGCGGTTTCAAGATATAAAATTTACATTATAGATGAGGTGCATATGTTAACCAAGGAGGCGTTCAATGCAATTCTAAAAACACTTGAAGAGCCGCCTGAACATGTAAAATTTATCTTTGCTACTACCGCACCAAATCGTGTGCCTGATACCGTGCAGTCGCGCTGTCAGAGATTTGATTTCAAAAACATTTCTGTGTCTGATATAAGTGATAGGCTTGCACAGATTTGTAAAACCGAGAATATCTTGGCAGGGGAAGAAGTGCTTCAATCCATTGCAAAATATGCCAGGGGAGGATTAAGAGATTCCGAATCTATTTTAGACCAGCTCGCTTCATTTTGCCGTGAGGAGATAACTTTAAAAGATGTTTACAATATTCTTGGAGTTGTTAGTGAGGAGAAAATCTCAAGTTTAATTGATAGCTTTATTGAAAAAGATCCCGAGCTGTCTGTAGAAATATTTCATGAAATTATAGAAAGCGGGAAGGATATAGAAAACTTTATTGACCAATTACTTCTTTATATTCGTGATTTACTCCTTGTTTCAGTTTGTAAAAAAGAGAGTGGGATAACAGAAAATATATCAAACGATCTTAGTCTATTACAAAAGCAATCTACATTGCTTTCTCCTGATACGTTAATGTACATGTTCCAGCTAGTTTTCGAAGCTAAAAGCAAAGCAAGGGATTTAATTCAGCAAAAAATTTTACTTGAAGTTTTGTTTATAAAGTTTGCAACTATAGAAGAATTGAAACCGTTAGCTACAGTTTTAGATAAAATAGAGAGTATTAAAGAATTGTTCGAAATTAACGGAGGAGAAGCCGATATAACGATGTCCAAATACAACGAAGCTAATATAGCATCAGCAAAAACAGAGATAAGTGAAAAATCTTCTGAGGATGACGATTATTTGGAAATGGATGCAAAAGGGAGTCGTGATACTGATTTTGTTAATGTTTGGAACAAGGTAATGACGGAGATTCAAGCTAAGAAAAAGACAGTTTGGGCTCTATTAAAGGATGCTAAAATTTTAAACATTGATGATAGCGAGGTAATTGTCGAATTCCCAAAAAATTACGTTATTCATAAAGAAAGGCTTGAAAAACCAGCAGAAAAACGGATAATTGAAGGTTGTTTAGAAAAAGTAACAGGAAAGAAGTTTCATGTAAGATTGGCAATATCGAAGAATGGCCGTGAAATAAATAATGAAAATATGAGGCATGGAATAATACAAAAGAATAAAGACGAAGGAATAGAGGATGATGACGTAAAAAATGAACCTATGGTAAAAAAAACTATTAAAATTTTTAATGGTTCAATTGTCAAATAAGGAGAGAAAAAAAATGAAGGGATTTGGAAATTTAGGCAACATGATGAAGCAAATGCAAAAGCAGGCTGTTGGCATGCAAAAGAAAATTGAAGAAGTTCAGGAAAGTCTTAAGGAACGTGTTATAGAAGCAAGCTCAGGTGGTGGGATGGTAACCGTACACGTAAATGGAAGACAGGAGCTTTTGTCTATAAAGATAGATCCTGAGGTCGTCGATCCTAATGATGTACAGATGTTAGAAGATCTTGTATTAGCTGCAGTGACACAAGGGCTGAAAAAGTCTCAAGAAATGTATCAAGAAGAGATGAATAAATTGACAGGCGGTTTGAATATACCAGGTTTATCAAATTTACTTCAATAAGTTATTGCTGATGCAATTCACGGCAGGAAATTGATGCAAAAGGCATGATTTACTTTTTAGGAATATGGTTATGAGAGTAGAAACAATATTATCGCCACAACTTCGACAGCAAATGAAATTGGCACCTCAGGTGATTCAATCTATAGAGATACTTCAACTCCCGATTTTGGCTCTGGTAGAGCATGTACAACAGGAGTTAATGGATAATCCCGTATTGGAAGAAATGGTTGAGGGTGATAAAGATGGACAAAAAGCAACAGATGATGAGTTTCCAGACAACGTAAACAAGGAAGAACCACAGGATGACGAATTTAGAAAGCTTAGAGAAATCGCAGATGACTGGGGAGACTATTTTTCTCAAACAGCTATAAGAAGAAATGACTTTATAGACGAACGAGATCGAAAGCAGGAGGCCTTAGAGAATACTGCTACAAAGTCAATCTCGCTTCAAGATTATCTTCTTGGGCAGTTATCGGTTATGGAGGTAGAAGGTTCACTTTTGGAAATATGTAAAAACATAATTTATAACATAGACGATAACGGATATTTGGGACACCCTTTAGAAGAAATTGTAAAGTCTATGGAAAAACCTGTAGGTATGGAACAGGCGACCGAAGCCTTGAAAATTGTACAAGGCTTGGAACCACGCGGTGTAGGAGCAAGAAATTTGAAAGAATGTCTTATTCTGCAATTAGATCAACGAGCCTCCGATTATCATATAGCTAATGAATTAATTTCAAATTATCTCGAAGACGTTGAAATGAAAAAGTATAAGCTTATAGCTAAAAAGTTAGGATTTAAATTGGAAGTAATTAAAAAGATAACAGATTTTATAAAAACACTAAATCCTAAACCAGGTTCCATTTTTAGTAATGAGCAGATACCATATGTAGTGCCGGAAGTCATGGTAGAGTGTGTAGACGGGAAGTATGAAGTTACACTCGTAGGAGACAACAATCTACCACGAATTTATATAAGTTCATTTTATAAAGATGTGCTTAATGGGAGAGGTTATGATTTGCAAACGAGACGTTATATTCGCAAGAAGATCGAATCTGCTAAATGGCTTATAGATGCTATTGAACAAAGAAAAAGTACCCTGTATAAGGTAGCGGTTAGAATTGTAGAGATGCAGGAAAAGTTTTTGGAAGAAGGAACTCTTGCCCTTCGAACTTTAAAGATGCAGGATGTTGCAGATGCTGTAGGAATTCATGTATCAACTGTAAGCCGTGCTATAGCACGTAAATATATACAAACTCCTAAAGGAATTTTTGAGATGAAATTTTTCTTTACGGGAGGGTTTAAGAATGCTGACGGTAATATGGAATCATGGGCGGCAACAAGGCAAAAACTAGCCAAAATAATAACGGAGGAGAATAAGTCAAATCCTTTAAGTGATGAAGAGATTGCTGCCAAGTTAAGGGAAATGGGGGGTGATATAGCGCGAAGAACGGTAACCAAATATAGAAGAAGTATGAAAATTCCATCGTCAAGAAGAAGAAAAGAATGTTGAAAAATTCTCATTTATGCGCCACTTGAGAAATATTGAAACTATTTGAAATCACAAAAAAATATATCATTCTCATTATAATTGTAGTGTTTTTTTCTGGTTGTTATACCTTAAACAAAAGCCATAATGCTGCGCATAACCGTGCTTTAAAGAAGGATATGGAATTATTGCATAAAGATGTTGATTCTTTTCTTGGCACAACAAAACCATCAATGCTCAGCGAATGACGAATACTTTGAGCTAATAAATAGTTTTTCCATACGTAAAGATTTTGCCTTCCACATCATTTTAGAAACATTTCTGTAAACCACTCAACTAAGTATAAATCATAGTTTAAGGTTCTAATAAATAATTCTCGTTTTCTGTGCATATTTACTTATTGGAGAATGTATATTGACACGTGATTTTGATCTCGTAATAAAAAATGGTATTGTCGTGGATGGGACAGGCAGTGTTAAAAGAGTAACAGATATTGGGATTCAAGGTGACAAAATCTCATATATGGGTACTATTAACCGTCCTTTAGATCGTTATGTTATTGATGCAACAGGTCATATTGTTGCACCAGGATTTATCGATATTCATTCGCATAGCGATTTTTTTTGGTTAATTAGTCCAAAGAGTGAAAGCAAGATATATGATGGTGTTACTACAGAGATTTGCGGGAATTGTGGCATCTCCGCCTTTCCGCTAGATGATCAACTACTTGAGAGTAAAAGAAAAGGGTATAGCAAATTTGGATTGGACATAAATTGGCAAACTGCTGAGGATTTTTTTAAAAGGGCTAATGAAGTAAAGGGTTCTATAAACAGAGGATTTCTGGTTGGCCACGGTAATATCCGCGCCTGTGTGTTGGGATATGAGGACCGAGAACCAGACAAGAGTGAACTTGTTAAAATGGAAAAAGAATTACAAAATGCAATGGAATCAGGCGCATTTGGCATGTCGAGCGGATTGGTTTATCCACCGGGATGTTATGCAAGTACCTTTGAATTAGTTGAATTATGCAAAATAGTAAGGAAGTACAATGGTATATACGCAACACATATTAGGGGTGAAGGAGATAAAATAGAAGCAGCCTTAACTGAAACGATAAATATTTCTAGAGAGAGTGGAGTAAATACTCAAGTATCCCACATAAAGACCTGGGGAGAGAAAAATTGGGGGAAGTTAGATAAAATAAAGAAAATATTAGACGATGCAAGGTCTGAAGGTATGGAGATCACATGTGATCGGTATCCTTATATTGCATCAGCGACAGATTTAGATGTAGTTTTACCTAGTTGGGTATATGAGGGGGGTGCAGTCGAAGAGAAGAAAAGATTGAGAAGTCCTTTTTATAGGGAACGTATTATCAAAGAAATGGAGCGTGAAGGTAAAAATCAAGAGTTTTGGGGAACCATAATGATTTCATCTGTGTATAATAAAAAAAGAAGTTATGAAGGAAAGACAATTGCTGAGATTGCAAAGACATTGAGAGTATCTCCTTTAGAATTTGTTCTCGATCTTTTATATGAAGAAGATTGTAAAGTAAGCGCCTTGTTTTTTAATATGTCAGAAGAAAATCTTACCAAGATACTGAACTGGGACTTTGTAATGATAGGTTCTGATAGTTCGCTTCGCTCTATAAAAGGGGTATTAAACTTCGGGAAGCCGCATCCAAGGGGTTATGGTACGTTTTCAAGGGTAATAAGAAAATATGTTAATGAAAAGCTTGTTTTTTCTATAGAGGAAGCTATATATAAAATGACTGGATTTCCTGCTCAAAAGCTAAGACTTAAAAACCGGGGTATTTTAAAAGAAGGATTCTTTGCGGATATAACAATTTTTGACCAAAAATCAATTAAAGAGAAGGCGACGTTTACAAACCCACATAATTATTCTGTAGGTATTAAGAATGTTATAGTAAATGGAAAATTAACAATTGACGATGGTAAACATACGGATGTTATGAATGGTGAAATCCTTAAGAAATAGATTTTAAATTAAGACAGATTGATGGGAGGGAAAATTTAGTTCATTTTGCGTTAAAAGGGTAATTTTAAAGTAAACAATTATCATATTGTTATTTACAATAAATTATGCTATTATTAATTTGTAAAGTGTTTTGATTGTAAATATATATTTAATTAAGCTTTATAAATAAAAGGAGGTTTCTATGTATAGGAAAAGGTGGAATATTAAAAAGTATTTTTTTGACCTTATTGGCTATGTTATTTACTTACTCATTGATAGTGGGATACGTAGATTCAATGGGTACTGTAAAAGCAACAACAAAGGGAGAGGAATTAGAGGAATCTTTAGTGCTTGTTGCTGAAGAAGTTAAACCTTCAGTTGTATCTATTACGACTGTAAAGGTTTTTAAACATCCCACAAGAAGATTTCATGGTGATAGGCGTGATAAACGTGATAGAAGGCGAAGCCCATTCGATTTTTTCGGCGATGATTTTTTTGACAGATTTTTTCCTAAACCACCTGAGGGTGAGTTTAAGACACAAAGCCTGGGTTCTGGTGTGATTATAAGGATTAATGGTGAAAAAGGATATATCTTGACAAACAACCACGTAGTTGCTGATATGGACGAGTTGAAGGTTAAACTCAGTGACAAGAGAGAATTTGATGCGGAAATTGTGGGAACAGACGAACAAACAGATTTAGCAGTGATAAAAATTGAGGGAGAGAATTTGATACCTGCAAAGATGGGAGATTCTGATGAGATGAGGCCAGGTCAGTGGGCAATTGCGGTTGGGAACCCTTTTGGGCTAACGCATACAGTTTCTGTTGGCGTAGTAAGTGCGATTGGTAGATCTGGGGTTGGGATTGCAAGTTATGAGAATTTTATTCAGACGGATGCGGCAATTAATCCTGGAAATAGTGGAGGTCCTTTAGTAAATATCAAGGGAGAAGTTATAGGTATTAATACGGCAATATTTACCCGTTCTGGTGGTTATCAGGGAATTGGGTTTGCCATACCCGTAAACATGGCAAAAGCTGTACTAAGAGACCTGATTGATAAAGGAAGGGTTACACGGGGTTGGTTAGGTGTTGCTATTCAAAATCTTGATCAGTCGCTTGCTGAGCAGTTTGACGTAAACGTTACAGAAGGTGTATTGATAAGTGACGTACAAGATGATTCTCCGGCCAAAGAAGCCGGTTTCGAAAGAGGCGACATAGTAATTGAGTATGATAATAAATTAGTGAGTGATATTAATCACTTACGTAACATAGTGGCACAAACTGAGGTTGGCAAAAAAGTTGAGGTAAAGGTCTTGAGGAAAGGGAGTGAAGAGGTTTTAACAGTAAAAATTGGTGAACAGCCATCAGATTTGTTTGCTACAGGCAGATCTCCTATTGGCAAAGACCTGGGTATGACAGTGCAAAGCCTAACTGAAGAATTAGCAGGTAGTTTTGGTTATGAAGGAGAAAGCGGTGTTGTTGTTTCTGCTGTTGAACCGGGTGGGCCAGCCGCCCAGGCAGAAATAAAGGAAGGAGATTTGATAAAGGAAGTCAACAGAGAAAAAGTTGCTGATGTAAAAGGGTTTAGAAAAGCCTTAAAGAGTGCTGAGAAAGGGAAGGACATTCTTATGTTGATAAGAAGAGGCATGCATACGCGTTTTGTGATAATCAAGAGTAAAGCAAAATAACAGGCTTTTTAGCTTTGCAAGATTTTCTAACGTATAAGTAGCTAATTTTAAGGAGAAATATTTACCCCGTTATCAGGACATTATGAACATGTGTTAATGGTATCGGGGTTTATTTTTTTTAGCTGTGTTGAGAGTCTTCAAAGACAGGTGAAAGGTCTTGAAGCCTTTTGATTATTGGTGGTAGTTTTTCAAGAATGTAATTGATTTCGTCATTAGTGTTATATCTACTTAGACTAAATCTAATTGTGCCTCTACTTTTAGCAGGCGGAACACCCATAGCTTGTAGGACGTGAGATGGTTCTGCTGAACCGGTTGTGCATGCAGAACCTGAAGAAGTAGCAATACCTGCCATGTCGAGCAAAAGGAGGGCGGCTTCTCCTTCAATATATTCAAAACTTACGTTACTTGTATTGGGCAGACGGTCGCTATTTTCACCGTTTATCTTTACATTGAGAATTTTATCTTTAGTACCTTCTTCCAATTTATCCCTAAGACTTTTAACCTTTGTTTGTTCTTCTTTTAAAAATTTTTTTGCTAATTCACAAGCTTTACCCAACCCAATAATATAAGGCACGTTTTCTGTCCCGCTACGTCTGCTGTCTTCTTGATGGCCACCGATAATTAAGGGGTCAATCCGTACACCTTTTCGTATAAATAATACACCAATTCCTTTTGGCGCATGAAGCTTATGTCCAGATAATGATAGGAGATCGATATAGCTATTCTTTAAGTTTATAGGGGCCTTACCAATTACTTGCACTGCATCACAATGAAAAAGTACGCCTTTTTCTTTGACTATTTTACCGATTTCTTCAATGGGGAAAATTACGCCTGTCTCATTGTTTGCATACATAATTGAAACAATAGCCGTATTATCTTTTATAGAATTTCTTAGCTCGTCCAGATCAAGCATACCATCTTTATCAACGCCTAGTTCTGTAACTTCGTAGCCCTGTTTTGCGAAATATCTGCATACATTCAAAATGGCTGGATGCTCTACCTTGGTTGTAATGACGTGTCTTTTTTTGGGATTTGCCTCTAACGAACAGTGTATGGCATTATTATTACTTTCAGTTCCACAACTCGTAAATACAATTTCTGTTGTATCGGCACCTAATAGGTTTGCTACTCTTTCTCTAGCAGTATCTATCTTGCCTGCAACCTGTCTTCCAAACGTATGTATACTTGATGGATTACCATAGTATTCCTTAAAATACGGTAGCATTTCTTCCAGAACCTCATCATCAACTCGAGTTGTAGCATTATTATCAACATAAACTAACTTCATCAGCAATCTCCATGTTTAATATAAATCAGTACGTCTATGTTCAAATAAAGGTATCTCAGCTCTTACCTCATCCAATAAATTTAAATCAATCTCAGCAGTAATTACATTCTCATTATCTTTTGCTTTTGCTAAAACCCTTCCCCATGGATCCACTATCATGCTTTTCCCATAGCATGTTATATTATTCGGACTAGTACCTATCTGGTTTGCAGCAACTACAAAAACCTGATTTTCAATGGCACGAGCCTTAATCAACGGATCCCAATGATATTCTCCAGTAGTTGACGTAAATGCTGAGGGAACAAAAATAATCTTTGCCCCTCTTAATGCTAAAGTTCTAAAAAGTTCACAGAAACGCAAGTCGTAGCAAATACTCAAGCCTGCTTCAAAGCTTCCCATATTTACGATAACTATTTTTTGGCCAGCTATTACGTGTTCTGATTCTTTATATCTTATCTTATCTTGTATATCAACATCAAAAAGATGAACCTTTGAGTACTTTGCCAGGATTTCACCGTTTCTTCCTACTATTACGGATGTATTGTGAACTTTGTTTTTTTCAACCTTTTCAAATATACTTCCACACACTATATAAATTCCATGTGTTCGTGCTTTATCCGATAAAATATTAATAGTACTACCGGGTATTTCTTCTGCATTTTCTACCATAACTTCTGTATGACCACAACAGTTGAACATCTCTGGTAAGACGATAATGTTTGCACCATCTTTAACAGCGTTATCAATAAACTGGCTTACCAATTTTAAGTTCCTATTTTTATCCTCGTTTGAACAGAGTTGAATGGCGGCAACTATGAATTTGTCTCCCAATCCTTTTTCTAATTTAACCATTATTTCAATTCCGGACGCTGTAGAATAACCTATTTGGTTAAAATCTAATCCCCCTTAATCCCCCTTTAGTAAAGGGGGAATGGGGGATTTGTCGCTTTTCGTGCAAGCTTCAGGTTATAATTTACTGCTAATTACCTTCGTTACTTGATTTGTTACTTTATTGAAAAATTCATTTCTAGCTTTAATATCAACAAATTTGTGTTTATCAATTGTGATTGGTTTATGGTAATAAACGGTTATCTTCTTGGGACGTGGTAGCAATCTATGTTTTGGCCATGCCTTATAACCGCCTACTATTGTAACTGGAACAATTCTGGCATTTGTTTTAAATGCGATACGGGCTATACCTAATTTGAGATTTTTGACCTTTCCATCACCACTTCTTTCTCCTTCCGGGAAAATGATTAATGCCTTACGCTTAAACAAGGTTCTAAGGGCGTTAACATAAGCACTCTTATCGGCTCTTGACGATTCTACCGGGAAGGCGCCAAAAAAACGTATTACTCTTCTCAGGATGGGTATGGTAAAAAGCTTATCCCATGCCATAAATTCTATATCTCTATTTATTCCAGTGCCCACAACTATTGGATCGTAATAACTTATATGATTGGCAGCCATAATAACTGGTCCGGTAGCAGGAACGTTTTCACTGCCATGAAATTCAATTCTATGAAAAATCTTGAAATAGGTAATTGATATCCATCGTGTAAGTTTAAATATAATATTTGAAATAAACAATTGACACCCACCCTGTACCACAGTAAAAT
>MAYW01000143.1 GCA_001723765.1 Candidatus Scalindua rubra | reverse complement strand
CTCTTTTTTGCATTATTTTTGTAAGTCATTGATTTTATTTGATTTCTCTATCATTTGTGCGTTTGATGACCCTTCTTCAGAGGGGTTTTTATATGCATAAAAATCCCTGTTCAATTCTAAAAGCACAAAAACTATATCACATAATCTGATGTGGACAAGTTGTCTTAAATAAATGTTTATGTTTGCAAGGATGTAGATAGATGGACTTTCCTACCCCACATAGTCACTATCAAATTATAATACCATTGTTTCATAGTATGGGTATAGTTCATATTTCAAATTGTGAGGTAATCACTAAACAACTATTTACAAAGCGTATGTTCGTTATGGTCATATGATGGAAGAAATTGCAAAATATTAAGCGTTCACAATGTTACTATAAGCCATATTATAAAGGCGAACAGAGAGATAAGATTAGAAAAAAGTAATAAAGAAAGACCTGACCCTATCAACTATGAGCGGAAACTTAACATCACTTCCTAGAACTCTTATTCAGGTTAGGAGGCGGTACAATGACAGAACTTCGTGAGACCATAGAGATCATCGATGTGGTCAGTGAACCCGAACTCACCCTTTGCCTCATAATCAATCCAAGATTCCTCCCAGGATTGGATCCCCGGAATTGGCGTGGACCTCTGGATATCGACGTTGAAAGATTGGTCACACCACAAGAAGGTATAATAATAGGGACAGCGCCTATTTTATTGCTATGTGACCAGGATATGCAAGAAATCATTACATTCCGAGGATTCCGGATACTGGTACCTCCAGAGCATGAGCAAATTTTTTTGCAGATTTTAATGTGATTGTTTTTTTGAAGTACGGCTTACATAGGCATCAATTTTTATTATTGGCTTTTTCACCAAAAAACTGCTCTTTGCAAGAGTCGCATTCATAGAACTCAAGATTTGGAACTTTTACTTTACCTTTCTTTGTATTAAATGTAAGTGTTTTCTTTACACGCTTGATTTTAATACAGCCACACATTGGACATGAGTCCCAATTAGATTTCATAAGTCAACCTTTCATGTTGATATTTTTGTTAGCGTACACTTGCCCTGTTAGATAGTAAACATCTAACAAGGTAAATGTAAATTTGTGGCTAAACAGTTCTTGAAGGTGCGTTTGGGAAACGCACCCTACATTTTTGTTTTACAAATAGAGAATCATATTAAATATGGAAAGCTAAAGCTTTCCGCTACTTTAAGTATTTTTTTCACCCCGTATTTATAAGGTCAAGCTTGTCTTTGAAGCTTTCCGTAATTCTCTTTAATAGTATTTGCTTTTTTGAGGTTTTTGACTTCTGGCTCTCATTCACGAGTTCAAAGGCGTCGTCTCGTGCCAATTTTAATATGGCATAATCATTGATTATATCGCCTATCTTAAATTCGGGTAAACCGTGTTGCCTTGTGCCAAAGAACTCCCCTGGCCCCCTGAGCCTAAGGTCTTCCTCCGCTATCTTGAAACCATCGTTTGTTGCCAGCATTGTCTTGAGCCTCTGTCGGGATTCTGCGCTCTTGGGTGTACCAAAAAGCAGGCAATAAGACTGGTATGAACTGCGCCCTATCCTGCCCCTGAGCTGATGCAGTTGTGCAAGGCCAAAGCGCTCTGTATGTTCAATCGCCATCACGGTAGCATTAGGCACATCAATTCCCACCTCAATGACGATTGTAGAAACAAGAATATCGTATTTACGGTTTATGAATTCCGACATTATCTTATCCTTCATCTCAGGCTTCATCTGTCCATGAAGTAATCCCACCCTTAATTCCGGGAATACCTCATCCTTAAGCCTCTTAACTTCTTCAGTGGCTGACTTGAGATCGAGCTTTTCTGACTCTTCCACCAGCGGGTATACGACAAACGCCTGCCTCCCCTTCTCTATCTCCTTGCGAATGAAACTATAGGCGTCGCGTTGCTTACGTGGCGTCACACGATATGTCTTTACAGGGGTTCGACCCGGTGGTAGTTCATCAATGATGGATATATCAAGGTCGCCAAACACGGTTAATGAAAGGGTTCTGGGGATAGGGGTTGCCGTCATAACGAGTACGTCCGGCTTATGCCTAAGGCTTTTTTGCCTTAGGCACGTACGCTGCATCACACCAAACTTGTGCTGTTCGTCAATCACCACTAAACCCAACTTCTTGAACTCCACATCTCTCTCAATCAGGGCATGTGTGCCTATTACAAGATCAATTTCGCCCTGCTTTATACGTTCTAGATTTTCTTTCCTAATCTTCGTCTTTGCCCCCCCTGTCAAGAGCAGTATTCTCACATCAGCATTAGCAAGGTAGGCGCTGAGTGTGCGATAGTGCTGCTCTGCAAGAATCTCTGTCGGCGCCATAAAGGCTGTTTGAAAACCATTGGCAATGGCTGAGAGCAATGCATAAACGGCTACTGCCGTCTTGCCGGAACCAACGTCACCCTGCAGCAGGCGATTCATGGGCCTTTCACTACACATATCTTCTTGTATGTCCCTGATAACGTTTTGCTGGCTGTTTGTGAGTTTGAATGGAAAGAGTTTGTATATATGGTCTTCAACATTCGGGCCTATACGGAATTTATATCCATTGAATTGCTTTATATCACGCTTACGAAGCGCCATTGCCGTCTCAAATATAAAAAATTCATCATACTTTAACCTCCTTTGTGCTTTTTCCAGGTTTTTGAAAGAGTCGGGAAAATGGATATTCTTTATTGCAGAAGTAATTGACATGAGCTTACGTTTCTTAAGGATATCAGCCGTAAAAACATCATCAATCAAACCTGATTGTTCATCCACAACAGTTTTCATAAGTTTACGAAAACGAGTTTGGCTAAAGTACTCTGATAGTGAATAAACAGGTAATATCCCCACACTCTTGCCAAAACCATCATCCTGTGAAACTATCTCATATTCAGGGTTTACCATCTGAAGATTTTGTTTATACACATAAACTCTGCCATATAGTAATACCTGGTCATTCATTTGAAATATATCATTCAGGTAGGGTTGATTAAACCACTTAACCATGAGTAGGCCAGTATCGTCCGCAACAGAAATCTCAAATATGTTTCTCCATCCTCTGGTATTGTAAGACTTAACATTGAAGACATTCCCCTTCACCATTGAAGTGACCCCTTTCTTTAATTCTGAGATTTTTTCAATTTGAGATCTGTCCTGATATGTGCGGGGAAAGTAATAAAGAAGTTCTCTTGGGGTATGTATGCCCAGTTTGCTAAGCGTCTGAAATCTTTTGGGCCCTACTCCCTTGATGTATTGAATAGATTTTTCTAGATCAGGTGTAGACACTGATAATCACCACAAAGCCACGAAGAACACAAAGAAAGAATATAGATTTCCACTTTCGTGGAAATGACAAAAAAACGTGAATGACAAATGGCGCAAGTTAATAGGAAACGGATTTTCACAGATGTGTACAGATAAAAACTATTTTTAATTTAGTTTTTCTTAGGAATTGTAAATTTTTTTATTTTACAATTCCCATAATCTGTGTTTACCCCGTTAGATAATAAGCCTCTATACTTTCTAAGATACTCAAAGACCACTATCTAACGGGGTTTATCTGTGTCCCATTTTTGGAAAGTCTAATCTGGTTTTCGAAGTGATAGACCAAGCTCTTTAAGCTGTTTTTCATCCACATCAGAAGGAGCATCGACCATGAGACATGTAGCCTTCTGGGTTTTTGGGAATGCAATGACTTCTCTTATATCATCTAGACCCAAGAGTATGGTTACCATTCGGTCAAGTCCCAGAGCTATACCACCATGTGGAGGCGCGCCATATTTCAATGCCTCTAACAAAAATCCAAATCTTTTTTGTGCCGTAATCTCATCAATCTTGAGCAATTTAAAAATCCTTTTTTGTATATCAGGTCTGTGTATTCTTATGCTTCCACCTCCCAATTCAACACCATTTAGCACTATGTCGTAAGCCCTTGCCCTGACATCGAGAGGTCGCTCTTCCAGAATCTGAAGATCATCCTGATGCGGTGACGTAAAAGGATGATGAAGTGAATCGTATCTGTTTAAGTCCTCATTTAATTCAAGCAACGGAAAATCAACAACCCATGAAAAATTGAACTCTTCTTCGTTAATAAGTCCGTTGGTTTTTCCAATGTTGAGTCGTAGTTGAGAAAGTGATTGTGAAACTACACTTTCCTTATCAGCCACAAATAGAAGTAAATCGCCGGGTACGGCATTGAAACGTTCTTTTATTTCCGATTGTGCCTCAGCGGTAAAAAACTTTGAAATTTGAGAAGTGAGTCCGCCGTCATCAACCTTAAACCACGCAAGACCTTTGGCCCCAAATTGGTTAACAAATGTTGTTAATTCATCTATCTCTTTTCTTGAAAGTATTGCACAACCAGTGGCATTAATGCCTCTGACCTGACCACCAGACTCGGCTACTTTTTGAAACACCTTGAATTCCGTTTTCTTTGCGATGTCCGTTATGTCCTCTATCGTCATTCCAAATCTTAAATCAGGGGAGTCGCACCCGTATAGCTTCATGGCATCATGATATGAAAGTCGGGGGAAAGGAGCGGAAATTTCTTTGCCCATTATTTTATTAAAAATATCTACCATCAAACCCTCTACTATAGTGATAATATCATCTTCCCTGACGAATGACATTTCCAGATCAAGCTGTGTGAATTCTGGTTGACGTTGAGCACGTAAGTCTTCATCTCTAAAGCATTTAACTATTTGAAAGTATCGGTCCAAGCCGGAAACCATTAATATCTGTTTAAAGAGCTGTGGAGACTGTGGTAAGGCATAGAATTGCCCCCTGTTTATCCTGCTGGGGACAAGATAGTCTCTAGCGCCTTCCGGTGTGCTCTTGGTTAGAAAAGGTGTTTCAACCTCAATAAAATTGTTCTCATCAAAGTATTGTCTGGCAACCTGACATATTTTATGCCTGAAGGCCAAATACTTCTGCATAATTGGTCGCCTGAGATCAAGGAATCGATATTTGAGTCTTAATTCGGTTGAAACGTCAGTATCAGCGGTTATTTCAAATGGCGTTGTCTCACATGTATTTAATATTTCCAATTCGTCAACAAACAATTCAATCTCGCCTGTATCTAGATCCGGGTTAACCATTCCCTCCGGTCTTTCGGCAACCTTACCTTTTACGGCTATAACATATTCTGACCTGAGGCTTGATGCTTGTTGATGTGCTTCTGAATTGTACTCCGGGTTAAACACTACTTGTGTCTTACCGTATCTATCTCTTAAATCAATGAAAATAACACCTCCGTGGTCTCTTCTGGTGTCGACCCAGCCGGAGAGCGTGACTTCACTTCCAGCATCCGCCTTGCGAAGTTGTCCACAGGTATGAGTTCTTTGTAAATCGGACATTTAGTTGTTCCTGTATAAATTAGTCATTTAGCTGACTATGTCATTAGGTCAATGATCTCTAAATACTGTTCGACTGTTCTACCGTCAGACATATGAGACAAAGTAGTTCTACTATGGCAATTAGTCATAAAGAGTAGAACTCTAAAACCTTTGTGTTCGGCAGTAGAACTGCCGAACAGTAAAAGGAGGTGCCCACACTACTTCTTATATGTGGAAGCCTGAAGGCTTCCGCTACAATCTTTTGTCTGCATTCTGTTTTCTATCTTCTAATATAAACTCGCATGGGTAAGATTTACTTGTTGAGTTTCACAATCTGGATGATCTTGTCGGTATCTTCTGCGTCATTCTCCTCCCCTGTTTGCATATCCTTCAACTTAATCACTCCTTTTTCTAATTCGTCAGAACCGATAACGATAGTAAATTTTGATTTGAGTTTGTTAGCCATTCTCATCTGTGCCTTGGGACTTCTGCACTCATAGTCCATGTCAACTGATACTCCAGATTGTCTGAGTTCGTTAAGCAACTTAAAGCAGTAATTCCTGGTCTCTGTGCCAATTGATACTATGTATACGTCCGGCGCAAAATGCAATGTATCAGGTTTACGCTTAGGTCCCTTTTTTCTTGTATTAACAATAGCAATCATTGATGCCTCCATGCCGGCTGCAAAACCCACCGCACCTGTTGGAGGTCCGCCAATATCAGATATCAAGTTATCATAACGTCCACCCGCACAAATCGTATCCCTGGCGCCCATGGATGGATGAGTTATCTCATAAACTGTCTTTGTATAATAGTCCAATCCTCTGACAAGGTGAGGATCTAACTCGAATTCAAGCTCTATATCCTTAAGTGCGCTTTTGACAATATTGAAGTGGCCATGGCAATCTTTACAAATGTGTTCTTCTATGGTTGATATATTTTTGCATGCCTCTTTACACTTCTTTTGCTTGCAGTCAAGCACCCTGAAAACATTTCTATCAAGTCTTACCTTGCAGAGCTCACATAATTCGTCTTTGTATTTTACTAGTTCTTCTTTCAAGACGTTTCTGAATCCCGGTCTGCACTTTTCACATCCAATAGAATTTATCTTAACTTCATATCCACTCAATTCAAGTCGATCATACACTCTCGTTGCAATCTTTATTGTTTCTACATCAAGCAATGGTTCATAAGACCCTATTGCTTCTATACCCATTTGATGAAACTGTCTTAATCTCCCCGCCTGAGGACGTTCTCTTCTGAACATTGGCCCGATATAATAAAATTTCTGAAATTTCTTTGTCTTATATAGTTCATATTCCAGGTATGCTCTCATAACGGGTGCTGTATTTTCAGGTCGGAGCGTAATGGTTGATTCTGCTGTATCACCGAAAGTATACATCTCCTTTTCTACTATGTCAGTCGTTTCGCCGATGCTTCTTACAAAGAGGCGCGTATCTTCGAAAACGGGTGTCTTTATCTCACAATATCCACCTAATTCAAACTCTTCCCTGGCAGCATTTTCCATTTCTATCCATAACTGTCTTTCATTCGGGAAGATATCCTTCATACCCGGTGGAGCCTTTATATCCTTATCATCACTTTTTTTCCATATAAATTAGCTCCTTTTAAATTACTCCCTTTAGTCGCCAATTTATCTTTATTTTGCTCCGCAAAATTTAAAACAATTATTAAATGTACAAAACTTTGTTTTTTCACAACCTACTGATATTGAATGGGATAACTTCAAGAACTACAGGCAGCCTACTGCTTACTTACTGTCTACGGCTATTTTGGCGCAATTCCGGGCGACTAGTAGAATTGCTTTAAATAGCTTAGCAATTTTATTTTGTAAAATTGCCGTCTACTAACATTTCTTGTGATTATATCAGTTTGGGCTTGATATTCAAGCGTTTAAAACATTACTATGCAGCAAGAAAAACACCCTGTCTGCCAACTAACAAGCAAGGTGCGAAGAAAAAGAAGATGTAAAAGAGAATGTTGCAAAGCAAATAGATTAATGCTTTATTATGGTTGTTTTCATTAATGAAACCTTTATGTTTTTGTACATCTTTTCATAAATATAGTTCTTTATGGTCTTTTATTCAAGAGACCCTTCGCTCTGCTCAGGGTGACAATATCAGAAGTTTATTTTTTGTTGGTTCAATCATGTTGATTGAACCGAAACGTTTCGGTTCAGGCTACATGCCTGAACCAGCCAGCGGAATGTAGAAAAGTATAACATTAAAAAAAGTAATCACACAAAGTCACGAAGAACACAAAGGGTAAAAACTATTATCTTTTGTTTTATTTTTTAAAATTCGTTTTCTTAGTGATCTTTATGTCTTTGTGTGAGGATTAGTAATTCAATAACATTGCTGCCGGACGGGCAGGGTGGCAAAACAATTTAAAATGAAAAAAGAAACAAGAGAACTGTCTTCAGATGCCTATCAGGAAATTTCCGGTGAGGAGTATAAACCGTATATAGGAAAGCGGGAGTTTCTACCAGAATTTACCTTCAAAGCAATACTTACGGGAATGATCTTAGGGATTATGTTTGCTGCTGCTAATGCATACATAGGTCTTAAAGTGGGTTTAACTGTGAGTGCATCCATACCTGTTGCTGTTATGGCAGTTGCTATCTTCCGTATTTTAGGAAAAGGTAGTATCCTTGAAAATAACATGGTACAGACTGTAGGTTCTGCAGGAGAATCACTCGCAGCAGGAGTTATTTTCACCTTCCCTGCCCTTATCATATGGGGAATGAGACCTGAATTGACCAAGATATTCATATTCTCTCTACTCGGTGGATTGTTGGGTGTACTCTTTATGATACCTTTAAGAAGCCTTCTTATATCCAAACAACATGGCCGACTGCCCTATCCTGAGGGTACAGCCTGTGCAGAGGTATTAGTAGCAGGCGACAAAGGAGGAACAGAGGCAAAGACATTATTTGCTGGACTGGGCATAGGCAGTCTTTATGAATTTTTGATGAATGGTCTCAAGCTCTGGAATTTCAGACCATCATGGGATATTCCCTTTTATAAAGGAGCGAAAATAACCGGAGAAGTTACACCCGCCCTTCTGGGGGTTGGCTATATAATTGGCCCTAGAATTTCGGCCATTATGTTAAGCGGAGGCGCTTTAGCATGGCTCGTAATAATACCCTTAATTATGGCAATTGGCGATGATGTTGCAAATCCCATATATCCGGCAGAAACATTAATCTCTCAGATGAGTGTTAAGGAGATATGGCATTACTATATCAGATATATTGGAGCGGGAGCGGTAGCCTTTGGTGGTTTGATAACACTTATTCGAGCAATACCAACCATTCTGGAGACATTTAAGACAGGCTTAAAAAGTATATTTAAAACAAATAAAGAGGTTCGGGTAAGAACCGATAGAGACTTATCAATGCTGGTTGTTATTTCTGGGGCTGCATTACTTGCTGTCTGTCTATGGTTAGTACTTTCTTTTTGGACTGCTACAGAGATACCAGTAATTTCAAATTTATTAGTTGCATTTCTTATGGTTATATTTTCATTCTTTTTCGTAACAGTATCATCAAGGATTGTTGGCCTGATAGGGTCATCCTCAAATCCAGTCTCCGGGATGACAATTACAACACTCCTGTTAACAAGCTTGATTTTTGCCATGATGGGGTGGACCACAGATGCACATATGGTGATAGCGCTTAGTGTAGGCGCTGTTGTTTGCATATCGATAGCAATTGCAGGAGATACCTCACAGGACTTGAAGACAGGCTTTCTTATTGGAGCAACGCCATGGAAACAGCAGGTTGGTGAATTTATTGGGGTTCTTACATCTGCAATTTTTGTAGGTTGGGTTATTTTAAGACTTCATAAAGGAGTAGGAATTGGTTCTGAAACACTACCTGCTCCTCAAGCGACGTTAATGTCACTGGTAGTTAAGGGCGTAATCATGGGAGAACTTCCATGGAATTTTGTAATTATAGGAATTTTTCTGGCAGCTATAGTAGAGATCATAGGTATTCGTTCCCTCCCTTTTGCAGTAGGTGTCTATTTGCCATTCTATCTTACTACACCCATAATGGTGGGTGGAGTGCTAAGATATATAACAGAGAAAAGAAACGAAGATAATATGCTAAAGACAAGACGTGAAAATGGGATTTTATTCAGTTCGGGTTTGATAGCCGGCAGCGCACTTGTTGGTGTTGGATTGGCATTACTGGCGTCATACAGCAAAAGATTAACTGAAGCATTCGAGTTAGGTCATGGATGGATGGGATTATTTAATAATATAGCCTCACTAATAATTTTTGCAGGTTTATCGCTTTTATTATTCATGTTTATCAATAAAAAACGCTAGTTGTAATATCCTCTTCTAATAGAAGCAATATTTTTTATATTTGACGTTGAACATCTTCTAAAACATCAAGTAATCTTTCCAAATCATCTTTAGTATGTGTTGACATGACCGTAATCCTGAGACGGCTTGATTCATCTGGAACTGTGGGTGGGCGAATAGCCGGAATCAATACCCCCCTATTAAATAGAAATCTTGACACATTTACTGCCTTTTTTGCATCCCCAATCACAATTGGTATGATTGGGCTTTCTGAGGAAATTACGTTGAGTTTTAACAATTTAAGTCTTTCTTTTAAATAACGCACATTATGCCAGAGTGATTTTCGAAGAGAGAGATCTTTTTGAATTAATTTAATTCCTGCAATAGACGCTGCACATACGGCAGGAGGAAGGGCTGTAGTGTACATAAAGGTTCTTGCTTTGTTTCTGAGATAATTGATTAAGTCTATATCGCCAGAGACAAATCCTCCCAGGCTTCCAATTGCCTTACTTAAAGTACCCATAACAATATTTACCTTTTCATTCAAATTAAAATGTTCAATAACCCCCCTACCCTTTTCCCCAAAAACACCAGTACCGTGAGCCTCATCAACCATAACCATTGCTTTATATTTACGAGCAATCTCAACAATATCAGGAAGAGGCGCCAGATCTCCGTCCATACTGAAGACTGTATCCGTAACAATCAATTTACGAGGGTATTTTGAAGATTTCTTGAATATACTTTCGAGTTTTTCCGTATCACAATGTGGATAAATCCTGAAGTCAGCTCCTGATAACCGGCAACCATCTATAATGCTTGCGTGGTTTAATCTATCACAAATAACTAAATCCCCACTTGATACCAATGAACAGATTGTGCCTATATTAGCCATGTATCCCGTTGGAAAGACAATGGTAGATTCCTTTCTTTTGAATTTTGATATTTCATCCTCAAGTGCTTCATGCAATTTCATATTTCCAGAAATTAATCTTGATGCCCCTGCTCCCCATCCATACTTTTCTACTGCATCCTTAACTGCTCTTATAACTAATGGATGATTTGCAAGCCCAAGGTAATTGTTTGAACAAAAAGATACATATGTTTTAGATTTAATTTTAACATGAGACCCCTGTACATTTTCTACAACATTAAGATCCCTATAAAGACCAAATTCCTTTATTTTCTCCAATTCATTCGATATATTTTCCACGTTACAGTTCCTTCACATATTAACTATAGTAAATGACTAAAGAAATCCCCCTTTATCCCCCTTTAGTAAAGGGGGAAATAGGGGGATTTGAGATTGCTTCCCCTTCGCAATACTCAGGGCTTTGGCTCACTTGCTCGCAATGACAGGAATGTAAACTTTTTAGACATGTTCACTTAATATAATTTAAAATCATATTGTCAATTTAATTTCTTGTGGTATAATTATTGTAGAAGACATTTGTAACATAGAACCAGCATGATGATAAAGCATAGAGGCAACGGACAAAAGACTAAGGAACTCCATAAGAATTCCAGGTTCCAAGTGGCCAATTGGAACCAATAGTAAAGAGTCTGTCCCTCTGTGTTACATGTTGGTTTTTTATTGTCTTTTTATATTAGTTAAAAATGCTTAATTATATAGTAGTTTTTATTACCACAAGTTCAATAAATGAAGCAAAAAAGATAGGACGTGCTCTAGTCGAAGAAAAATTAGTGGCATGTTCTAATATAATATCGCCCATTCGTTCAATCTACCGCTGGCAGGGAAAAATATGTGATGACAAAGAAGCATTGATAATACTAAAAACAAAGAAAAAAACTGTTTAAACAAATTGAAGCGAGGGTAAAAAAACTGCACAGCTACGATGTTCCTGAAGTTATTGCCGTACCTGTTATAGAAGGATCTGACAAGTATTTATCCTGGCTCGGGAAGGAAACTAAATAAATTAGTTCACTCCGTTCACTAATTTCAGAACTTCTGACCTCTGGGATTTTGTGATGATACCAAAATGTGCCTAAATCGGTTAATCGTAGGGTGGGCATTGCCCACCGTTATTGGGTTTACGCTATTTGAGATGGTGGGCATGCCACCCTACAGCATTTAAGGTATCATCTTAAATCACCACTATTATCTCGCTCATCATCAAAAAAAT
>MAYW01000142.1 GCA_001723765.1 Candidatus Scalindua rubra | reverse complement strand
GATGGCTAACGTAAGGAGTCCGTAGGACGACTGGAGTTAGCCATTCTATTTTTCATACAATCATATAAAAAGCTTATTTAGTTTTACAATATTATTGGTGTTGTTACCTAATACCACAGTATGCTGTAGTTACAGCAAATAGTGTCGGGAATGACAATTGACAGCATGTCATTCCCGTGGTACTGCCTGCATGGCAAGCAGACAGGGAATCTTCTTGCTGGTTCAATCTTGCAAAGCTGAGCTTAGCTCTGTAGATTGAATCTAAATGTTTCGGTTCAGGCTACTTGCCCGAACGTGCCGTTCGGTACGGGCGGGCAAGCCTGAACCAGCATGTGGCCTTTTATTATGTCTGTAGCGGAGGTTTTCCTGCCCGAAAGACTGGTCATGCGGGCAAACCTCCACACACAACGGCTTCAATATCAATTTAAAACGTTTGTATAACCATATTTTGCTAACAAGCCCTTAGACTTGGAAGGCTGAAGCCATTCCGCTACACCCCGCTAAGCGGGGTACAGTTGGCAATCGTAGTGCTGTAGGGTGGGCATTGCTCACCATTTCTTTACAATTGCAGAACGTTTTTGGTGGGCTGTGCCCACCCTACGCTATTATCAAAAAAATCCACCAGAGGGGCGTTAATTTAATGAGGAATTTCAGTGTGGCGTTCCACCCATTATTTTCGCCTGTTTTGCTCTTTTGTTAGCCATTAGTTTTTCGTACAGTTCAAATTCTGCAGAGGCCTCTTTTGACATTCCTTTCATTAAGTAAACAACTCCGAGGTGATTATGTGGTTGTGGAAATTCCGGGTCAATAGCAGCCGCGTTCTTATATGCTGCAATAGCTTCGTCATTTTTTTGCATTTTTAAAAGTGCCATACCAATCTCATCGTATGCAAGCGCTGAAAGAGGGTTTAATTCAATTGCTTTATTGAGTTCATTAATTGCTGCATCAAACTCTTCGTTGTAGCGGTAGGCAATTCCAAGATTTATATAGGTTTCCGGATTAGCAGGTTCAAGTTCTACGGTCTTTTTATAGGCAGAAATTGCGCCATCCATCATGCCCTGTGTATAGTAAGCACGTCCCATATAATTATAAGCCTTTACCATAGTGGGATCTATTTGAATCGCCTTTTCCCATGCCTGGATGGCCAAATCGAATTTTCCAAATTTTATTGTCTCGACCCCGAAATTGAAATAACCTTCAGCGTCGTTGCCTAATGCTGGAAGTTTTTCTATAGGTTTTTCTTCAACTTTTGTTGCTTCTTCTGGAACAACTGCTACCTCTGGTAATTCTTCTTTGCCGCATCCGTATATTATTAAGGATGCAAAAATAATAAGACAAAATAATGAATTGTAACTTCTTAGTTTGCAAATATTTTTCATATGTTTTCCTTTTAGATATAGAACATAGTTGCACAAATTAATTAATGAAATCCTGTAGGGGCGTATTGCAATACGCCCCTACGTATGTGTTTTGGCAATAATTTTAAAATTCCGATGCAATAAATTAATAATTTTCTGTGGTAATCAGTGCCCGCCCGAACGACGAAGTCGGGCAGGTCTTCCCGTGGTAGACTTTTCACTTCCTGGGAAAGACAAAGACTCCTTCGCCATAGAGATTGCCGGATTGAGGATTCTGAGTCGTACCTTTATATTTTGCATCGATTTCAACCCTATCAGTGACATACCGGGCAACCTCTTCAGCCGTAATATAGCCATCCTCATTTCCCTTTTCGTCTGCGGCCCCTTTCAATGCGTCTGCAAGGTAGCCGGTAAATACTCCATCTAATACTTTTTGCTTACTTGTTCCGGCAGCGAGCGCCTGTCTTACTCGTTCCCTGGTCTTATCCACTAAGCGCTCATAATTGACTTCAGTAATTCGTGCTTTTGGAATATACCTTTTGGCCAGAAACAGTCCGCTGAAGCAGGTATCAAAGACAAAGAATATGTGTTTGGCCTTAATGCGTTTAGACCAATCCTTGATCTGGTTCATAGAGATGTTTTTTAGGGCATATTCATCTGGATTGTTAGTACCGTCTGTTGGAACAAGGTAGCCCAATACTTCCTTTCCATCTATCGTTGTCTCCGTTACGCCATGCCCGGCAAAGAAGATTAATACTCCGTCATCTTTGTGAGTTTGTTTCTTCAACTCAACCGTTAATATTTTCTTTATTTTCTCAAATGTGGCTTCATTATCATGAATGGAGATCACATGTTGAAAATTAAAATCGTCTTGTATCACCCCTTCAACATTCCTTGCATCTCTGACCGCATAGTTAAGATTAAGGGCATTTTCATATTTATCAATTCCTATAATTACTGCCCATGTCTCATTGTAAAGTGGTTTTTTTATAGGGTTATATAGCAATTTGAAGGTGTGGCTGGCCGTACCGGCATCATTGGTGGCAATAATCTCGATCTTATTCTTACCCTCGATAAGGTCAATTAATGCCTCGACTAGTAGTCCTCTTGGTACAACTTCAATACCACGCCTTTGGTCAGTTTGCTTCTTTGCCTCTACATGTTGGGCATTTACCTTGACTATCACATGCTTTATATCCTCAACTCCCTGAATCACGGCCTCGAGGAATTCTGTGCTTGACGTTGTCCTGTCAGTCTTTGGTTTTAATAACGTTATCTGAGGTCTATCTGCAATAACTGGCCCGGGTTTTGGGACTGGAGTTTGTTCGGGAATTGGCTTGTGTTTCTTTAAGGCCAGCTTTTGTTCAAGGGTATCAATATGGGATCGAGCTTTCTGTATGTCCTCTGCATTAGGTTTTAATTCGATATAGCGTTTCCAGTGCTCCAGGGCTTCTTCGTTCTTCTCAATTTTTTCTAATGCCTTGGCCAAAAACCGATGAGCCTCGGTGTCATCAGGGTTAATTCTCAATGCCTCCTTATATTCTATAATCGCCTCGTCATACCTGCCCTGATTATCATAAACATTCCCTAAATTAATATGGGGAGCGGCGTGATCAGGGCATAGTTCTATAGCCTTTTTGTAAAGGGAAATTTTCTTTTCAGGATTATTTTTAATTTTATATGCTTTATTAAAATATTTTTTTGCCTTCTCGCAATCATCGGCATGGAGATTTGATATGGGAATGCCTGATGTGATTGGCGTTATTAGTAAGATTAGAAAGATTAGTTTTTTCATAATAGTTCACCGCAAAGACGCAAATTCACCCTGTTAGATAAAACTTATCCAACAGTCAACTACGTTTATCGGGATTAATGTGCGCTTATCGTACAACTAACGGTTATTTTACATTATCTAACAGGGGAACCGCAAAGTTTAATGTGTGGCAGACTAACTTATGGCTCTCAATATGGAAGCCTGCCCTGGTGCGGTCTGGGCCAGGGGCTAAAGCCTTCCGCTACATCTGTCCACTGCCCATTGCTTACTGCCTACTTTTATTTGTGATTCCTGCCTGTCGCCAAATTGAGCTTAATGTCCCTTGCGGAATACTTTAATTCATTCATTGGAACAGGCCTATAAATTTCATTTTCTTTCCCTGTTATAGTGTTCATTGTTGTACTCCTTTTTTATTTATTGCATGCAATTACCCTTTTTACCTGCCCAGTAAGGGATTGGTGGGCAATGCCCACTATCTTCAACGTCAGGGAGCCTCCTTGATAGCTAGTTTTCAATAATTGTCTCTAATTCCTTAATAAAATCTTCAAAACAATCTATCTCTTTAAGTTTTTCATACACACGTTCATTGTCCACCTTTATATAATGATGCACCAGAAGATTCCTTAATCTTGCCATTAATGCCATTTTTTTAAGGATTTCTTTATTAAAATGAGCAGATTCTCCAAGTAATTCAAAACAATTACTATAGTCTGTAGGCGCCTTTTTTGTAAGCCTTGCATTAAGATGATAACAAAGGTCTATAGCAGCCTGGCATGCAATTATAAAGCAATATCTTGTATCCCTTATGGTAATGGGAGAAGACAGAAAAGCTTGTCTATCGAGTTTAGCATAATTTCTAAGAGTATCAATGGATGCCCTTATCTCTGTTATATATGCTAATACTCTATCCCTGTCTACCTTCATGCCTTTATTAACTGTTCCAATAAGTCTCTACTTGTAATATTATGGTCATGGTAAAGAGCCCATGTTTTTGTAACAAGATCTGTCCATAAATCCTCATTTTTTGCAAATAAAAGTCTCCCTTGCGTAATCTTAAACAAAAGAGTTAAAGGAGCATCATTCATGACAACCACATCAATAGGATATCTATTCAAAAAGGATTCGATCTCCAACGAAAGACTCAAAGTATAGTCAATAAACTGATCTGGCAACACAATATCCTTACTAACATAAACTCCAATATCAATATCTCTGAAAAAAGGCATTTCTGACTCAATAAATGAACCATAGATGTATGAGAAGATAATTTCTACTCTGCTTTCGAGTTCATGCTTAACAAGAGAAACTACGTCTTCTTTCTGTTTATCTTTAAGTGTATATGACTTAAAATCGTCCATACTTTTCCTTTCGGAAGGATTCCAGCGCTAACAACTCCTGTATTCCTGGTTTCGTTATTAATTCTGTGCTTTGCGACCTTTGTGTTGAGTCATGTTATGACATCCTCTGTGTCATGAAGTTTGCGATATCTTTAAAGACAGTTTTGTTATTGGTTGGTATATCATCAATTATATTATAAGTTTGTTTTATTAAATCATCGGCATACTTCTGTGCACAATCCATTACACCATATTTCTTGTAGATTTCCAGGACATGTTTTATATCATTTTCAGTCGTTTCTTCCCTTTGCTTAGCCATTATCTCTATAAGCGACTCTTTATCATCTTCATTCGCAACTTCAGAGGTATATGCATATAGAAAGCTGGCTTTTCCCTCTTTAATATCAGAGCCAATAACACCACCACGCCCCTTGCCTTTCGTTAAATCAATTAGATCATCTTTAATTTGAAAGGCAGGTCCCATGAGTTTACCTAATTTCCATATTTTATCTATTGTTCCATCAGAATTTCCAGATGCCACAGCGCCACCAACCATTCCGCAAGCGAGGTAATATCCTGTTTTTAATTCGACCATATCGATATATTTTTCTACTGTAAAATCCTTCGCTCCCCTTGCATTAATATCCAGTGCCTGCCCCTCTACAGTCTTTTCGTATGTTAATGTGAAAATCTCCAGCAATTTCATCTTTCTTTCTATTGGTGTTGGACTTGTGAGAATACTTTGATAAGCTCGAGCCAGTAGGTAGTCGCCAGAATTAACAGCATTAGCAATTCCATATTTTACCCATACGGTTGGTTGGTCACGCCTCATGGTATCTTCATCTTCTATATCATCATGGAGCAGGAACATATTGTGTAGGATTTCTATAGCTAGTGCAAAATAAAGCGCTTCATCTGGGTTGCCTCCTAATTCCTTACATGTAATCAGACATATAGCTGGCCTTATGCGTTTTCCACCTGTTCTAAGGTGGTGCCATATGGGTTCACTTAAATAATCATCTCTATCTGGAGGGATGATTTCTTTAAGTAAGTTATCTATCTTTTTACCATATGTCTTTATGGATTCTTCAATGTTTGTTTCCATCTTCTTTTCTCTTGCCTTTTAGTAGTTCGGAGTGGAAAGTTTGGAGTTCGGAGAACGGAATAATAAAATCCTTAATCCTTCAATTCCACAATCCCTCAATTCTCAAATCCTTCAATCTCCAATCAACAATCTCCAATCAACAATCTTTGCCTCTAGCATCTGTTTCTTGTTGCACCTATGCCCTACTCATGAATTGGCCTGTACGTGTATCGACTTTTATAAGTTCACCTGTATTTATAAAAAGTGGTACTTTGGCCACAAAACCAGTTTCTAATTTTGCTGGTTTGAATACATTGGTTACAGTATCTCCCTTTTTACCAGGATCGGTTTCAACTATCTTTAATGTAACCGATGCCGGGAGTTCGACTCCAATAGCATTGCCTTCATAAAGTGAAACTGTAACTTTGGAGTTTGGTGCTATATATGACATCGCATCTCCAAGAACTTCTTTTGAGAGAAAAACCTGTTCGTAGTTTTCCGTATCCATAAAACAAAAGCTGTCTCCCTCCTGGTACAGATATTCCATATCTCTGTGGTCCAGGAATACATTATCAACCTTGTCTGAGGGTCTAAAGCGTTTTTGTGTGACATTTCCCTGTTTTAAACTTTTTATGCTTACTTGCATATGAGCACGCCCCTTACCGGGGGTGACATGTTGAAAGCCGGATACCGAAAAAAGTTCTCCGTCAATCTTTATAATCAACCCTTTTCTTAAATCTATTGCATTTATCAATTCTTCAACTCCTTTACAATGGGTGCATTCCCAATTTTTTGTGACTGTTTGGCGCTTTTTTGGAGTGCAGTAACCGTGTTACTGCCCCTGGCCCAGACCGCAGGGCGGATCGCACCAGGGCAGGCTGCATCGACACGGTCGATGCACTCCATATTCTCTTCTAATCAAGGTATTGCAAAAATCTGGGAATGCTCCCTTTACAATTGTTACACAAATTCCATCATTACTGAATCTGCTACAGACAGGCCCTTTCTCGTTAACTTTATTCTTTCATCATCGAAGGTTATTAAACCTGCTTGTGCAAGATTGCTTAATTGTTTACCAAAAAGTTCAGCTAAATCAAAACCTGACCTATCAAGGAATTCATGTTTTGAAATACCAGATGTCATCCTCAGTGCCATAATGAGTATTTCTGATGCACGTTTCTTTTGTGACAATTTTTCAGAAAAGCAGATTAAACTGTTTTTAGATTTTACATTAGAGATGTATTCTTTTACATCCTTTATGTTACAGTATCGTTCACCATTAACATAAGAAAATGCTCCAGTGCCAATCCCGATATATTCTCTATTTTCCCAGTAAACTATATTATGCTGACACTCTTTACCTTGCCTTGCAAAATTTGATATTTCGTAGTGTATATAACCATTATTAATGAGAAAATCCTTTGTATTCTCATACATCTTTAGTTCTTCCTCTTCGCTTAGCTTTTTAGAAATACCAGAATCTATTAGATTTGCGAGAGGTGTTCCTTGCTCGTACGAAATGCAGTATGCAGAAACATGTTCAGGGTTTAATCTGGAACATATTCTTAAATCCATTTTCCATTCATTTAAGGTTTGTCCGGGATAACCGTAGATAAGGTCAATATTAATGTTTCCGAATCCTTTTTCTCTTAAATTCAAAAATATATCTTTTGTCTCTTTTGCTGTGTGAATTCGTCCCAGGAACTTCAGATACTTATCATTAAAAGATTGAATTCCAATACTGACCCGATTAACATGACTATTCTTTAAGATGTGAATTTTCTCATTATTTAATGTACCAGGATTTGCCTCAATCGTATATTCTTTGAGGTTAAATACGTCAACGTATTTAGAAATTATGTTTAACAACCTGCTTAATTGTGTCTCATCTAAAACAGAAGGCGTACCGCCACCTATATAGACAGTTTTGAAAGAATATTTTTTATTTATTAACTGAAATTCATTTTCAATTGCCTTAAGGTATTCGCCAACTAATTGTGATTTTATTACAGTTGAGTTGAAATCACAATACGTGCATTTACTTATGCAAAATGGTATATGAATATATAAGGAATGTGGAGCCCCGCGGTCGAAGCCCATGTCGCTTCTACATTCTTCGTCGGGCGAAACCCGCCGTAGCATATCCACCTTCGTTCCGTATACCGGAACTACGGTGGATACCCGCAACGCATTCCCATCCTCGGTAACAGAGCTACTGAGGATGATCGGCACCCATGGGCAAAACCCCTGACCGTATGACTTTGGGAGACGGGCATGGTTCTCTGCGTAGGTGGGTAGGTGGTTTTGAATATTCATTAAATTAGTTGTTATTGTGCTCTGTTCTTACAAATGGTACAAAAATACATTTCAAGAGTTCTTCTTCTATCAAATTCCCTTTAATTTTTGTTGCCCTGACTAATGTTTGCTGATCTGTGCTACCAATCGGTATTATAATCTTTCCATTTTCTGCAAGCTGTTCAACAAGTGGCTTAGGGATATCAAAAGTTGCCGCCGTTACTATTATTCCATTGAAAGGCGCTTCCTCCTCGAAACCTGAGCTTCCATTTACAATGCGAATTTTTACCCTATTACCATAACCTAACTCGCTTAATCTCGTCATTGCTTTGTTTGCCAATTGTGGTCTGATTTCAATAGTGTAAATTTTCTCGAGTATTTCTGCAAGAATTGCAGTTTGATAGCCAGAGCCAGTACCCAATTCTAATATTTTGTCCTCTCTTTTAAGTGAAAGAGCTTGAATCATATATGCCACTATATAAGGTTGAGAAATGGTTTGTCCTTCTTCAATTGGTAGAGGAATATCCTCATAAGCTCTATTCCAAAGTTCTGCAGGCAAAAATCTATGACGAGGAACTTTTTCCATAGCACGAATCACTTTTTCATCTACAATATCTCTGGATACTAATTGTGTTTTTACCATTTGTCTTCGTTTTCCTTCATAATACGACTCTGAAGAAGTCATTTTTTTAGAGATTATCATTTAGTTATGAGAGTTGGCTTTATACCACTACCTGATTTTTTACATCTTTATTTATTTCTCTTCTAATTATTTCTTTATAATATCTTAATCTTATTTCAGGATTATCTAATTCTCCCTTAAAGCGCTTTGATACATTATTGTATATTAGTTTTACCGGTATTTCTTTAATAAGTAGGCCTAATTTCCAAGCCTGCATCCACAGTTGTAGGGGCATACCGTAACCATGTTCTGTCAGTTTTATTTTCTTTAAGGCATCGATTTTATATGCCTTAAAACCACAAAAGGAATCTGTTAGATTAAAATTTGTTATATTGTTTAATATTTTAGTTATTTCCATGTTTATTGCATATCTATCCGGTGGTATCTTTGGATTATGTCTGTTATTCGGAATTAGATATCTGGAACCTGATACAATATGATAGTATGAAATTTGTGTAAGAAATATTTGTATTTCATCGGGTATATGTTGGCCGTCACAATCCATTGTAATTATGCAATCATAATTATTTGAAATTGCGTAATTGAATGCATCAATGATGGTATGCCCATAGCCCATGTTTTTCTTATGAATAATCGTGTTTATATTATCAATTTCTGACAATTTTTCTTGCGTGCCATCAGTGGAACCATCGTCTACCACCAAGACATCTAAATCATACTTCTTTATTTGTGTGATTATGTAATTGATGTCTTTCTTTTCATTGAATGCAGGTAATGCAATTAATGTATTCATAGTTCTGTAGTAAGTGTGTTTTTGGTTAATAAAGTTGAATTTAAATATATTATTTATCTTATATGGTTAATGATTTAAATCAAGAAAAATATACAGGTTAGATAATGTGTAGTAAACATAATAAGGCGTAAATAAATCCACATTTTTTTCTTGACAATAATTACGCCTCATGATACAAGCAAACTGTAGGGTGGGAGAAGTAATGTGATGAAGAGACCAAGTTAAAGAAATTTTAGCTTTATAACTTTTAAAGGAGGTATATGAAATGGCTGCAAAGAAGGCTAAAGGTAAAGCTGTTAAGTTGTGGACGAAGGGAGAATTGAGCAAACTGAAGAAGGAGTATCCAAAGACGGATACAAAAGCCCTTGCAAAGAAGCTTGGTAGAACACTGGAGGCAGTTCGCTTTCAGGCAAAAAAGCTTCGCCTAAAAAAGACGAAGAGTTATATGCAGTCTTTATATAAAGCAGCACGTAAGACGGCAGCCAGGAAACCTTCTAAGAAGAAAGCTAGAAAAGGATAATTTCCCCTGAGTATGGTTAAGCTAAAGAGAATAGATTTATCAGTAAGAGCAGAACGTGCAGTATTGCTTCATGCAATACTGCATAACGGTAATGAAAATGGGAATTCCCTTACAGAACTTGAAAATCTAGCTAGTACTGCGGGAGCAAAAGTATTATATAGTGTCGTACAGAGAAGGGCGAGTATTGAACCTTCTTTTTATGTGGGTAAGGGAAAAGTATTTCAACTAGCTGAGTTATGTAAAGATAAAAATATTGATGTAGTGATTTGTGATGATGACCTTGCTCCCGCACAGGTTCAAAACCTGGAAAAGGTTATAGATACAAAAGTAATTGATAGAAGCGAGTTGATTCTGGATATATTTGCAACCAGGGCCAAGACTGCTCAGGCAAAACTACAAGTAGAACTCGCTCAGTTAGAATACACAAAGCCTCGCCTGAAGAGGATGTGGACACACCTTTCTAGAATAGAGGGGGGTATAGGAACAAGAGGGCCTGGAGAAAAGCAGCTAGAGGTAGACAGAAGGTTAGTGTTAAAGAGAATACTCGCTCTGAAAAAAAAGCTCAGGCAAATTGAGAAGCGTAGAAAAGATCAAGTAAAATCAAGAAAAGAACATACCACAGTCTCCCTCGTAGGATATACAAACGCCGGCAAATCAACACTGATGAACATGTTGACAGATGCCGGAGTGTTTGTTGAGGATAAGCTTTTTGCAACCCTTGATACAAAGACTAGTTTATGTGAGTTGGAAAATGGCAAAAAGGTTATCTTAAGTGATACTGTAGGTTTCATCAGAAAACTCCCACACCATTTAATCGCATCATTTGAGGCTACCCTTGAAGAAGTAAGATGGGCTGACTTTTTGTTGCATGTTGTTGATGTTAGTTCTCCAGACGTTATTGACCAAGTTGATGCAGTTAATAATGTTCTCAAAGAACTTGAGTGTGATAAAAAACCAATCATAATGGTTCTCAATAAAGTAGATGCCGTAAAGGATGCTTCTATCATTACTTTTTTCCAAAGTAAATATGATAATACGGTAACAATCTCTGCACTTACAGGGCGGGGCTTGGAAGGACTAAAACAAAAAATGATTAGTTTTGCCCATAAGGGTTGTAAGGAGATTAAGCTTGAATGTAGTGTTGGTAATGGGAAATTGTTAGCTTATATTTATGAGAATAGTAAGGTACTAAGTCGCAAATTTACAAATTCAAGTGTTCATTTCCATATCATTATCGAAGAAAAAAGTTTGTCGAGGTTGTATCTACTGGGAGGAAATAATCTGTCCGTAACGCATATTTTATAATATGAATTAACGCCCTACGGGCGGACTACGATTACCAACTGTAGCGGAAAGCGGGTTTATTCCAGTCAAGTGTTTTTTATTATTTATATTGGCATATTTGTGTTTAGTATTGCTGCTAACGGAAGGAGGGCGTAGCCCGACTGAAGTTAGCAGCAATACGCGTTTTTTTTCATGCTACATAAAATTTGAAACTTAATATTTCTTTCTTAGGTGCAACACCTTGCCCAACCCTGGTAATTAGAGGGTCTCTACAGAGCCCTGACCTTGCTTCGTTGGGGCTAAGGTGCAAGCGAGAAGTTATTTATGCTTCAGGAGAAGGTCGACATGGTCGCCTTAATAGGTTCCGTGATAATCTTTCCCGCCTGCACACTAAGATAAATACATTACTTTGTTAAAAAAAAGTTAGGCGGCAATTTTTTTCCTTGCCCGGGCAGATTTTATTCCGAAATACCCGTTGGCGAGTGTTTCGTTCTTTGAAAGTTCACTGGTTGAAGAAAACTCAAGCAAAGAGTTGATAGCTTGCTTGAATTCGTTAAAGGTAACAGGCTTAGTTTCGAGGATTTTATTAACATTGATTTTCATTATGGAATAAAAACCTTCATTTTTGCGATCTTGATCTGCATCGACCACACGAGGCAAAAATCCACAATTCCTTGATATTATTAGCTATACCAAGGATATTGAAACTGATATGAGTGCGAAAATATTTTAAAA
>MAYW01000141.1 GCA_001723765.1 Candidatus Scalindua rubra | reverse complement strand
TAACTTGTTATATTATAATTACTTATGATAACACAATCCTTTGTCGGAGTCAAGGCAATTCTTGACATAATTTATTATTTTACAAATACTTAGGTGTTTTTTGGTAGTAAATCAACAAGATCATATATAGACAACTTTTATGCCTAAACCATGATCTAGAATAACTTTTGTTATAAGTTGTATAATATGTATATGTTAGAATTTAATTTTTTTTTGAAGGGAGGGAGGGAGTTTAAATTAAAGAATGTTTATTAAAATCAACATAATATCCCAGAAACAATTCATTTTCTGATTTAAGTATTTATGTTATAAATAGTAAGAGGCGTGTAAACAATTCTTTACACAATTCAACAATAGTTGACAGATAAAAGGGAATGTTTAATTATGGTTCAATCTACAAGATTGAACCAGCACAATGTGACATAGAATGTCATAGAACGTCTAAGACAGACATGGTGAGTGTTGTATATACCTGCTGAATGACTCGTCTGAACGAATTTTACGGGTGGGCAAGATTGGGGGGGGAGGATACTTGAGGAGACGGTTCAGACGGTAGCAGACCCACAAAGTTTAAAGTGCAAAGTTCAAAGTTTAAAACTTGTCCTGACGAAAGTCAGGATCTAAAAATGACCTCGAAGGAGAGTCTTCGACTCCCTACGTGGCAGGCAAATTTAAAACGATAAATGACAATGATGAATGACAGAAGATAGACGCAATAGGCAAGAAGCAAGATGACCCCGTAAAGACACTTCGCCCGCCCGAACGACTTGGCCGGGCGGGCGTAGTCGGGCAGGTGCCAACGGGGCAGACAGGTGACAGGAAAGTGAGCTAATCCTGAAACAAGTTCAGGATCTAAGTGCCTAAAGTGAGCGTGTGAAAAAAGTTTCACGATAAGTTAAGAGTTTAAATTAGTGAAGGAAGTAAACTAATTTATTTTATTCAGTTTTTACTTGAACAGAACCTTCCCAAAGCCCATGTAGATTGCAACGACTTATTGCCCTCAGTGTAGAATCGAGTCCAGAATGACCCAACTGAAAAGGTATTGTCACCTCAGGTTTTGTCATCACTGGTGCAAAATCAAATCTACCTAAATAAACATTTCTGATATAAAATTCAATCCATTGTATAAAATGTTCATTTTCATATCATTCCTTTAATGCCATTGGTTGTCCGCAACATTCTAAGGTGCCAGCTCCACCTTCTTTTACCTCAATTACTGCACCGCATATTTCACATTCATATATTTCATCAGTTTCTGTTGGCATTGGCTTTTCTCCTTTTATTTTTTTTACAGTATTTTTTTAGGAAATGTGCAACCAGGAGTGAAACATCATCTACTCTATCACTTACACTATTTATGAGTGCATAAACCTTTTTCATTTTGTGGCTTTCACCAATGATATTATCAAATTTGTATTTTATGAAGAAAGTTTGTGTTACGGTAATAAATTGATCATGGCTTTCTATCAGGTCTTTGTTCTATTGGAACATAGTTCGATTTAGCAGGACCAGTGTAAATTTGTCGAGGCCGTGCAATTCTGGATTTTTTATTCTCATTAGCTTCCCGCCAATGTGCTATCCAGCCGGGCAAACGACCTATGGCGAAAAATACCGGATACATATTTTTCGGTACACCAATAGCACGGAAGATAATTCCGCTATAAAAATCAACATTGGGATATAGTTTACGTTCGACAAAATAGGAATCTTTCAACGCAATTTCCTCCAATTCAAGTGCTATATCCAACAAGGGGTCTTCATAATTTAATACATTAAATACCTTTTTAGATAATTCTTTTAGAATTTGAGCGCGGGGATCATAGTTTTTGTAAACTCGATGCCCGAAACCCATCAGGCGAATGCCGCTGTCTTTGTCCTTTGCCATTTTAATGCATTGTTTTGCATCCATATTACCCGAATGAATCTTTTCCAGCATCTCAATTACAGCCTGATTGGCTCCACCATGCAAGGGTCCCCAAAGAGCCGCTATCCCTGCGGATACAGAAGCAAAAAGATTGGCGCCTGAAGATGCAACCATACGCACTGTTGATGTACTGCAATTTTGCTCGTGATCAGCATGAAGTATCAAAATTAAATCTACAGCTCGTTTTACTTCTGGATGAACTTCATAAGGCTCATGCGGTAAAGAAAACATCATATGCAGCAAATTTTCCGCATAACTGAATTTAGCCTTAGGGTAGATAAACGGCTCACCACGGGACATCTTGTAAGAAAAAGCCGCGATAGTGCGGATTTTACTAATCAAGATTGCTGCCGCTTCTTCAATTTCCCTGGGGTTTTGTGGTAGGGCTAATACCGGATGATAACAACTCAACGCATTAACCATTGCCGAAAGCATAGCCATAGGATGAGCGTCGAATGGAAATCCTTCAAAATGGTGTTTCAGGCTTTCATGTAGAAGAGCGTTATCGGTTAACAAAGCAGTAAATCTTTCTCTCATCTTTTTGGTAGCCAGGCTCCCCCATATTAACAGATCTGCTACTTCGATAAAATCACTGTGCTGAGCGAGTTCTTCTATGGGAATTCCACGATAGCGCAGAATGCCCTTTTCACCATTGATATAGGTAATACGGCTTTCGCACGAACCGGTATTGCCGTAACCTGGATCAAGAGTTACATAACCGGTTTCTGAGCGTAAATTTGAAATGTCTATTCCTTTTTCATTTTCTGTGCCAACAACCACAGGAAACTTGAATTCGTTATGATCGTCTTTTAGTATTATGTTTTCCGTCATTATACTTCCTCATTTCATATGAATCAGGATAAAAAATTAACATCTGTTTATTAAGCGCCTGAGTATTCGGATTTCTAGTATAATACAAAAATCTTTGAAATTGCAAATTTTTTTTTACTAATCTGAACATACTAACTATCATCGAATAGACATATACTATCCCGATATTTTCTGGATCATATTTTAAGTTGGGAAGGTGTTTAGAAAGATTATATATCCATAAAAAGATAATAGAGTAGATAAATTCTATGTATGAAATCGATAAAAAACAAATTATTAACAAGCATTAGTTGAAATACATAGTTGTTTTATGTAAAAATTTTTTTATGAATTATTCATTTACTATTTAGTTTCTTCTTTTGTTAAAGTTAACAGTTTCAGTATACTATATACAGGATTTGAACCTTATGTTTGCTTACTGCCTTCTGTTACTGCCAAATGAATTTTTGTAGTTGCAACTTGCACTATGGAGTAGTGAAATGAAAACTCAAAATACAGATAAAGATACGTATATCTCAACAGATAAAATAGACAGGAAGTGGATCGACGTAAATATCCCCTGTAGTGCTGCTTGCCCTATCATGACCGATATCCCTGGTTACATCCAGGCCATTATGGAAAGCGATTACAAAACTGCCTACCGTATCAATAGGATGGATAATGTGCTGCCTGGTGTGTTGGGCCGTGTTTGTAGCCGTCCTTGTGAGCCTGTTTGTCGGCATGGCGGGGATGGTCTTGGTGATCCTGTATCTATATGCTTTCTTAAACGGTCTGCAGCGGATTTCGGGATGGAACCGGTAAAGCTGGAAATAAAATCCAATGGTAAAAAGGTGTGCATAATCGGCGCGGGACCTGCTGGATTAACTGCTGCCAATGATCTTGCTTTAAAAGGATACGGTGTAACTATACTGGAACAATTCGACCAACCGGGTGGTATGTTACGTTATGGTATTCCTCAATTTCGGCTGCCATATGATGTAGTTGCCTCTGATGTAAAATCCATTACTAATCTGGGTGTAACGATTAAGACTAATGTTCGAATTCAAAATGATAAAGATATTGAAAAGTTAAAAAAAGAGTTTGAAGCAGTGATAGTGGCCGGTGGTTGTATGCTTCCAAAAAAGATTAACATTTCTGGCATTGAAAGTAAGGGAGTATTTTTGGGGCTCGATTTTATGATAGCCTCCAATCGAGAAGAATTTGATAAACCAATGGAAAAGGTAGTCGTAATCGGCGGCGGATATACTGCGGTTGATTGTACACGTATGTCCTATCGGTTGGGAGCTAAAAAGATTACGTTAGCTTACCGCCGTACTAAAGATGATATGTATATCGGTGAGCATGAACTTGAAGTCACGGAAGCTGAAGGAATTGATTTAATGTTTTTAATATCTCCTGTATGTATTGTAGCCAAAGACGGGTTAGTCGCAGGTGTAAAACTCATACACAATTCCATTAGTGACGATCGTTCAATAACGCCAATTGCTGGTTCGGAATTTGTTCTGGAGGCAGATGCCGTTATCTTTGCAATTGGGCAGAGTGCTGAAGGAAATATTATAGGGACTGGCGGTGTACAAGAGGATAACTTTTTTGTAACTGGCGATTTTAGAAATGGTTCTTCTACGGTTATCGAGGCTGCAGCCGACGGCCGAAAAGTAGCCAGGGAAGTCCACAAATTCCTCTTCAACATAAAAGGTTTTCAAGACATCGTACACATTGGTGAAGTGAAAGATACCGGGAGGAAACGGGATTATGACTTTATTCCTGTCCAACCCATGGACACAACGTATATGCGCTATAGAAGGATTAAAAATAAAGAAGTAGAAATTGGGTATTCTAAAGAAAAGTCCGTTATTGAAGCTCAGCGTTGTTATCTATGCCATTATAATTTTCAAATTGACATAAAACGTTGCATTTACTGCTTGGCCTGTATTGATGTAATGCCTGTAGATTGCATCATGATGGCAAAGGATATCCAGATAACAGAAGATGGAGATTTACACTATGTAGAAACGAAAAATTGGGATGAGGTAGAGGCAATTACTATAGATAACGATAAATGTATTCGATGCGGAAACTGTGTCCGGGCATGTCCTGTGGATTGTATTTCCATCTCCAAATACAAGCTGGAAGTGGTGGAAAAGAAATAAGATACATGACTTCACATATCCGTGAAGTATAATGAGGTATAACCGCCCGCCTGAATGGCGGAGTCGGACAGGCGAAAAAAGTGCCTAAAGATTAAAATCTGTGAAAGTGAAGCCCGTGAAACACAATATTGGATGGAAGTAATTAGAGAGGTAAAATGGTTACCCTGGGAAAAAGTAAAATCAGATTATGAAGAGTGCAGTGAATTGCTTGCTATTTTTACTTCTATTGGGAAAAAGTGAAACGTAAAAAAAAATCATATTACATTAACTTTAGGCACTTTAGTTCACTTTAGACACTTCAAACTTGTTTGTGACTTTGACGTGCTATGTTCAAATGTAAACATATTAATCAGATGCTCTAATAGGTTTGTGACTTAAAAAAACGAAAGAATTAAAGCCAAATGAAACATGTTATTATTGGTGCTGGAGTTGCAGGAATCACAGCAGCCAAAACCATCAAAGAGATAGATAAGAATGCGGAAGTAGTGGTTATCGGAGATGAAATGTTTTTCCCCTACAAGCGCTTTTTATTGACGGAATTTCTGTGCGGTTCCATAAAGAGAGATGAATTAATCTTCTTCTCAATGGAATTGTTAAAAGAGTTGGGAATTAAACTGCGTAAAGGTGAGTATGTGAAAACCATTGAACCTTCGAGAAAATTGATCAAACTCCTTCATAATGAAGTGGTGCATTACGATAAACTCCTCATTGCTACTGGAGGTAGACCTGGTCTGGGGCTTGTGTTACGTCCATACAAGAAACATATACAATGCTATTATTCTATGAATGATATCCTGATATTGAAAAAAAAGTTGCCAGAAATCCAAAAATGCATTGTTTTCGGAGAAGGTGTAAGTTGCCTGGATTTGATTAGTGGATTATGCAATCTTGAAAAACAGGTAACCTATATAATCAAGGGTGTGCGAGCTGATTTTGGATTAAAGGGATCCGAGTTTTACGGTGAACTACATGATTTTTTAGAAGAAAAAGGAGTTGAAATAATAACCGAAGATCAGGTTGCATCTATAGAAAAAATGAATCGCCATTACCGGGTGGAAACATTAAAACAAAAAGAGTTAACAGCCGATATTGTCTTTGCGTGGGATTATTATAAGCCCAAAATCTCATGTATAGAAGGTACGGTAATCGGGAAAAAATTGGGTATTTTAGTTAACGTACGACTGGAAACATCTGTGGAACACATCTATGCAGCTGGAGATTGTGTGGAGATTTACCATCCGGGTATTAAAGGTTACTGGATTAATTTTGGTTTACCTAATGCTTTTGAACAGGGAACAATTGCCGGTAAAAACATGTTGGGGCAAAATGAGGAATATAAAATTCATGAAGCCATTGCTTTTAATCTCATGGGAAAATCGCTAAAAGCAAGGTGGTGGAAATGAAGTATACAGAAATAACAATTCGCTTTTGTGGTATAGCAGGTGACGGTATAGTGTCTTCAGGAAAAATCCTTGCGGGCGCATGTGCCAATATTGGTATACATGTAATGGTAAATGATATTTACAGTGCAGAGATTCGCGGGTTGGGCAAATCCTCCTCGACAATCAGGTTTTCAACTTCAAAACTGTATAGTATGGGTGATGGTATCGATTTGCTTGTAGGTATGGCTGCTAAGGAATCGATTGTTGATATACGGGATATAAAGCCGGAGGGTAGTGTGATTTATGATAGTAGCACTCATGGAGATGTTGCCGAAGAAGAAAGTTTGGCTGCCCATATCACACCCGAAATCCATGGCTATGGTCTACCCATCAAAAAGCTAGCCAATGAAGCAACAGGTACAAGTCGTGGGAAGAATCTTGTGGCCATGGGAGCGATATGTTACTTTTATTCATTGCCCCCGGACATGTTTATAGATCAAATAAAAGGTGTATTTGCACATAAAGGAGAGGGAATCATTGAGATAAACACTAAAGCGTTCCGTTTAGGTTATGAATATTTCAAGGAACACTATCCTCTCAATAATCAGTTTGAGATCAACAAAGGATTAGAACCGAAGACATTGACAAGTGGCAACGAAGCTATTACCAAAGGCGCAATAGATTGCGGTTTGAGATTTTTTGCCGGATATCCCATTACGCCGGCAACAAAAATTATGGAAATCGCTGCAAAGGAGTTGCCGAAGATAGATGGATGGACCCTCCAAATGGAGGATGAAATTGCGGCTGTAGGTGCCGTATTGGGGGCTTGGTTTGCAGGAAGACGTGCGATGACGGCTACTGCAGGACCTGGTCTTTCACTGATGAGCGAAATGATTAATATGTCGGTAATGGCTGAAATCCCTGCAATCATTGTTAACGTTCAACGTGGTGGTCCTGCTACAGGCTTACCTACTAAAGTTGAGCAGGGGGATCTTAATATTGCGCTTTATGGCGGCGCCGGTGATTCTCCCAGGGTGGTGATGGCGCCCTCCAACTCTGAAGAATGCTACAGTGGCATTCAACTAGCCTTTGACATTGCCGAGAAATACCAGACTCCTGTTATCTTTCTCAGTGATCTGTTTCTTGGGCAGCGCATAGAAACAGTTAATATCCAGGAAAATATTGATAGACATAGATGTACCAGAAAGAAACCAACGTCAGAACAGTTAGAAAATTTCTTACGCTATCAAATTACTGACGATGGTGTTTCACCCCTAATAGTTCCTGGTGAACCAGGAGCCGTGTACTCTATTACAGGTCTGGAACATTCAGTCACAGGAAATCCCAACTACGAATCTGATGTTCACAGCATGATGACGGCCAAACGGTTTCGCAAATTTGAATCCATGGTAGCTGACCTTCCTCAAGCAGATATTCTTGGAGATGAAACTGCTGAAATTGGAATTGCTGGTTGGGGTTCCACGATCGGTGCCATCTTAGAAGGGATGAAAATCGCAAAGAAACAGGGGGTTAAGACGAAACTAATCAAATCCATTATGATCCATCCGCAACACGAAGATTCATTTCGGAACTTTTTTGCTTCCTGTAAGAAAATTATTGTACCGGAGATGAATTACCAGGGGCAATATGCAGCTTTGCTAAAATCACGCTACGGCATAAAACCGATTGAGATTCACATACCGTCGGTGGATCCGGTAAGTCCTTTAAAAATTGCTCAAAAGATTATGGAGGCTAGTAATGAGCTTTCTGAGTAAACAATCAGTCATAGATGAATTTAAGAGAGCAAAGGCTTCCAAAACAAAGGAGTGGAGAGACAGTCTTCCTACCTGGTGTCCTGGGTGTGGCCACTTTACAGGACTTCACGGTCTATACGAAGCCGCTGAAAAACTGAAAATCCAACCTAAGGATTTTGTGGTAGTATCCGGCATTGGTTGCTCCGGCAGATTTCCCTTTTTCATTAAAGGATTTGGATTACATGGATTGCACGGCAGGGCAATCCCAATAGCTACCGGTATTAAAATCGCCAATCCAGATTTAACTGTTGTAGTAGTTGGCGGAGATGGTGATGGTGTAGGAATAGGAGGAGGTCATTTTCCTCATGCTGCGAGGAGTAATTTCAATCTTACCTATATATTGTTGGATAACAGCATTTACGGTCTAACCAAAGGACAGATATCTCCCACTTCACCAATGGGTATGAAGAGTGGCACGTCTCCATATGGGAATATTGCACGCCCACTAAACCCCACCACCCTTGCTCTGGCATACGGAGCCACTTTTGTAGCAAGGGTCTTTTCTAGAGAGCGGGATATGGTGTCTCAAATTATCACGAAGGCCATCCAGCATAAAGGATTTTCCTTTATTCACGACCTATCGCCCTGTGTAGTATTTAATAAACTTGTTACGTATAATAGTTGGAATGATGTGGTGGCAGAGCTTCCTGCGGAACATGATATACTAGACCATTCAAGAGCTATGACGTTGGCAGAAAGCACTGAACCCATTTATCAGGGACTCTTCTTCCAGGAGAAAATTCCATCGTTTGACGACCATGTGCAGCAGGTTAGAGACGGGCTAAATCAATCTGCTTGAAAGAGTATAAAATATTTAATTTTACACAGATCAAGCTAGCTTAATACATGAATTTTTCTTGACGTCATACTTATTTTTCTTGTTATAAATTACAACTGTTTTTACCTTTTTTGGCAAGATTTAATAAAGTGTGTTTGACGTCAAAGCTATAAAGAAACATTTTCTACCGAAATGAAATAGTTCATGCTACATTTATTTTTCTATTACCTTCCCAAACTCCATGTAAATTGCAACATGCAAAGGCACGAAGATTGCCACCTTTTTTAAGACATATTTCGAATGTAACCTTTGGATTGACTTTACCACCAGTAAAATCAGCACGAGCCAGATATAGCTTGTCTTCATAAAGGTCTAACCATTCGATATGATGAGCGGGTTCATTAGGATGTTTGAGTAATTTTCCTACTTCTACAGTGACAATTATGGCTTGTCCTATGCTTGCTGAATCGGGTGCATCAATGACAGGAAGATGTTTCTTTTCCGTATCTGTAAGATTATTGATATCTTCAGGAATATTAACACCTGATAAAAGATCTTTGTCGTTTGCCATTGTCTTTTCCTCCTATTATAAAGAAAAATTTTGGAAAGATATGTTTAAGTTCATTGTGTTATTTGTAAGTTTTATTATTGTGGTAAGGCCCTTAATGCAAAATCGCCATCGGTTTCTACTAAGGCAAATTTCTGGCAACACAAAGGACATCTTTCTTCGTTTCCCACGGATGGGCTTTTCCCAAAATCAACAGCCCAACCGCATATCAAACAGTAGTGGCCTACTGTATGATCATCTGATTCAATGCTCATTATAATTTTCTTTAAAGCATCTTTATGCCCTCGCGCGGCCCTTGCAAGATTATAAAAGAGCCTCTTAACCTTTGGATCATTTGATTCACTTTCATATTGATTGCAAAGATGCTCTTCTTCCTCTTCCACATCTATATCGCTCTCAAGGAATTCTAAAACCGTTTTAAATCCTTCTCTCATCTCATCCTCCATTTAAATTGTTATAATTAGGTTTATCCACCCAATCGCTTAATCTGCTCCTCAATTTCTGCTTTGTGGATTATCTCATTGTGTAAGATACCCTCTAGAAGAGAATTGATTGCGGGATCCTCAAATACCTTTATTTGATCTGTGTAACGTTCCATCGAATGTTCCTTTTTTTCTAAAATCTTTTTTAAATTGCTTATGTCTATTTCGACGTTTTTGCTCATATTTCAAATACTTTCCTTTCATACTTCTCGATAAAGAAAATTTATTTGCGTTTCTTTTTCGGAACAAAGAATCTTACATATTTTACCATTGCCTTAATCTCTTCCGTGGTCATTTTATGTCCCCGTTTTGGCATTTTTTTCTTCCCGTTAGTTATAGAATTGATTAATTGCTCATCCGTTACAGAGGCCTGCCATTCAGCATCTGTAAAATCAGGAGTACCGAGTTTTTTACCTCTTTTAGTCCCTTTACCATCAAAGCCATGGCATTTAATACATTTATGATTTTTATATAACTTTTTGTAATCGATTTTTTCGCCGAATGCATTTGATAAATTAAACTGTGCTAAAGATAAGATCAATGTAATTACAAAACTATAAATAAATATACCTTTCATTTTTTTTAAATTCCTCCATAATAATTATAATTTGTTCTCTAAAATTTCAAATTCCTCTTAAATGTGATTGCTTTTATTTCCCTCTAAAAGCCCTTACAACAGTAACCAGCGACTTTATCTCTTCTGGTGTGAGCTTATCCTTAAAAGGAAACATCTTTTCCGGCGTTCCATTTGTAATCTGCTCTATAATCTCTTCATCAGTAGTAGAATCCTGGAACTCTTTATTAGTAAAATCACGCGCACCAAGCCCCTCTCCCAGATCTGTTTTACCCTTACCATCTTCTCCATGACATATTTTACAGTGCTTTTTGAACAATGTTTTCGCATCTATCTCGCCAGCCCGACTTTGTTCTGGCGGGCCCGCGATTATTTTTGGAGATACAAAATAACCTATGGTAATTTGTATGATTATTATTATAAATATCCTTAAAAACATTATTGTTTTCCCTCCCTCATTCTTTGATTTTTTTCTATTCGTAGGCAATTACACGTATTACCCCTATCGTTCCACCGTCAACATTAGACGTAGTCGAATCACTCACAGAGATAACCTTCTTTATTTTATTTTTCTTTATAAATTCATTTACAGTCTTGTCAAGTGTATCTAGCTCTTCTTTTACATGAAATATTCTAAGTTGTGAGCCAAACGTTTTTACTTTTATCATGAGATAACTCCTCCATAAAATATAAAATTTATTTTCAAAGATAACATGAATCTATTTTGCGAAATTTTCGTAATATAGTTCATTTAATTTTTCATCACCTCCTTATTACGAACATAAAGATGAAAAACTATCTTTTATTTTACAGGCCTAGTAGTCCTTAAGAGATTAATACATTATATTGGTTTTTTCATCTGTTTATGATTTCGATATTCGAATTTCAAATTTGTCAAAAAGGAACAAAAGATGTATTTATTATCGAGTATCGCATAACTCTTTTTGGTTGCGGCTACGCCGCACTATGTAGTATCTTTCTTTAAGGATGTTCCTATTTCAAATGCCATTTGCAATGCATCAGGATGCTTGATGATATTTCCCTTCTTTTCCATGCCTTCAAATAATAGCTCATCTTTATATTCTATGTCAAGCACATGTGTCAAAATAGGGTCAGCGCCTATTAAAAATAAGAGGATAATGTGACGGGTGTTAAATCAATATTACGTAGTAATATTGCATAATATGGGCGTATATAAGCATATCATAAAAATAATATGTTGACATATATGACAATATTATGTATTATTGTCGTATATGAGGACGTCTGATGTTTCAAATGTAATAATATCAAGCATTAAAGATAAAGTTGTTGATGATTTATCTAG
>MAYW01000140.1 GCA_001723765.1 Candidatus Scalindua rubra | reverse complement strand
AATTTGCACAATCCTCTTCTGTGGGAAACATTTTATGAAATTGAAATAATGACATCGGTTCTCTTTGAGCCATCGTGGAAACTTCCTCTGTTTGTTGACTTGGTTAGTTTTAAAAGAAGTATACCACAATGGTGAGTTAACTCAATAGCCATATTTAGAGAAGTACTTGTGTTTGCCGCGAGGGTGTGAAGATGATGTCCGTAATCTTTTAAGTGAATATAATATAGGTATTAATTGGGTTGATGAAACAAATCACGGCAAGGCCATAGATGTTGAATTTAATGGAGTGCTCAGAGACGAACAGAGTAAAGCAGTAGATGAATTAATACGATATGAAGATGGAGTGTTATCCGCTACAACAGCTTTTGGAAAAACAGTTGTTGGAGCAAGTTTGATCGCTGAACGCAAAGTAAATACATTAATACTGGTGCATAGGCAACAATTACTATCACAATGGATAAATAGGTTATCAGAATTTTTGATTATTAATGAACAGCTTCCAGAACAGCCTGAGAAGCGAGGGAGAAAAAGGAAACAAAGTCTGATTGGACAATTAGGAGCGGGAAAAGATCAGTTGAGTGGCATCATTGATGTTGCAATTATGCAATCATTAAATACGGCAGGTGAAGTAAAGGAATGTGTTAAGAAATATGGCATGATTATTGTTGATGAGTGCCACCATATTCCAGCTTTTAGTTTTGAACAAATATTGAAAGAATCAAATGCAAAATATGTATACGGCTTAACAGCAACACCGGCAAGGCAGGATGGACACCATCCGATTATTTTCTTACATTGTGGTCCGATAAGGTTCAAAGTCGATGCAAAAAAGCAGGTGGAAAAAATGCCTTTTGACCACTATGTTATACCGAGGTTTTCATATTTTAGAATTCCAGCCGGCAAAAATGAAAAAGAATTAACCATTCAAGAAATCTATTCGGAATTAATAGAAGACGAAATACGCAATCAGTTAATAGTGGATGATGTTGTGAGTTGTTATGAAAACGGCAGGAACTCTCTCATCTTAACAGAAAGAACTGCACATGTTAAATCCCTTACAAATAAACTTAGGGAAAGAATACCGGATGTAATAGCATTAGTGGGAAGTATGGGCACTAAAGAGACGAGAGAGATATTTGAAAGAATATCTGCAACACCTGCAAACAAGCCGTTGACTTTAGTTGCGACCGGTAAATTTGTTGGAGAGGGATTTGATGAGCCTCGCCTTGATACTTTATTTTTAGCCATGCCTATTTCCTGGAAAGGTACATTGCAGCAGTACGCCGGAAGGCTGCATAGATTATATGAAAATAAAAATGAAATACGGATATACGACTATGTAGATATCCAGGTAAGAATACTTGAGCAAATGTATGGAAAAAGGTTAAGAGGCTATGCATCCATCGGTTATAGGGCAAAGGGAGAAATTGTTACTGAGGTACCTACTGATATTATTTTTGATAAACACAGCTTTTTCCCTGTTTATACCAACGATATCGTTAACGCAGCCAGAGAGGTATTGATTGTTAGCCCATTTGTAACAAACCGGCGTGTTCCTCGAATGATGCAATACTTCCACACAATCTTAAAAAATAATGTGAAAGTAACAGTAATGACAAGGCCTGCCGAAGATTTTAAAGATATAAGGAGATCAACCCTGGTACGGATATTTAATTCCTTGAAGGAAATGGGAATTAATGTTCTCTTTAAGTCAAATATTCATCAGAAATTCGCGATTATTGATCAGAAAATAGTTTGGTATGGAAGCATAAACTTATTAAGTTTTGGAACAGCGGAAGAGAGCATCATGCGTCTTGTAAGCGGAAACATTGCCCATGAATTGACCAAAAGCATTGAGAAAAACCTGTAAGAATTTAATTGACAATTATTATTACATAGTGTTTTAATAACGTATAATCTGCCTGCTGGGAGGCTATGGGCTATGGGGAAAAGTCAATATTCAAAGAGATGTCCATTATAAACAAAGGACTTAAGAGCCTACTTTTCTTTAGAGATACAAAGAACAGAACTTTTTCGATACGCCTCCTGTAGATGAGGAAAACGGTAATGCCAATAACCAGAGAGCTTGAAAATTTAGAAAAACTTGAATCAGTCGGTTTTAATCACGAACAGGCCAAGACCCCGGCAGACGTTATTGAGAAATCACATGTTGACAACTAGGAAAGCTTGAAAGAATTTATACGCAATGAAAATACCAGGCTCGAAACCAAGCTGAGCAACAAGATTAACGGCCTCGACAAAGAAATAAGCAATCTTCGCGTCGAAATAAGCAGGGAGCTTAAAGACCTGCTTATTAAAATATTCGGCATCGTTGTCGGAACAGCAGGCATTGCCGTTACTATTTTAAAACTATTTCCATAATTAATGTCCATGCCCATCTTCCTCTCCGGAAACTTTCATCTTTGATAGTAATGAATAAGCGCCCTTCAGGACGATTTGGTTTGAATTTATATCGAAGGTATCCGGCAGGGCCACTTCAACATAAAGACCTTCTGTAATTCCTTTCTGAACTTCTATCATTTCGAAACTGTTCACTTCCTGATTGTTTTCGATCCTTTTCTCTTTAAGAATATAAATATAGTGTTTACCTCCTGACCGAATTATGGCTTGTTCAAGTAAGGCATTCACCGGATTATCAGCTATTTCTATAAAGGCTTTTACAAACATACCGGGTAAATATTGCTCATCTTCTTTGTCTAAATGCCCATGGACTTTTACTGTGCGGTTGCCACCAATGGACCTGCCAATAAGATAAACAACTGCCAGTCTTTCTCTGTCGTCTTCATTAGGAAGCGTAAATCTTATTCGTTGTCCTTCTTTTATTTTATTTATATCCTTCTCAAATACCGTTAACTCAACGTGCAGGTGTTCGGTATTTACTATCTCGAACATGACGTCTACCGGATTTACATATTTGCCAATGTTTATATTTACTTTGGAAACGTAACCGTCAATCGGAGAATGGATAGTAATAGTACGGCTGATTTTTTCACTTTTTTCCAGTTGCTCAGCATTTATCCCAATTAATGCCAGTTTTTCTTCCAGTGCATTAACCCCGGCCTTCATGCTTTTGTGACTAAATAGGGACTAAATAGGGACAGCGCCTATTTTATGTTTGGTATGGTTACACAAAAAACAATAAACTGGTGGAAGGGATAAACGAATAGCTTAGAATTTAAGGTATTGTCAACATGAGCGATCAAATGAGGTTCAAACATTTTTCAGCCGTCAAAACTTTAAATGGTAAACCAAGATGGCAGGATAAAAAATGCCTGTTTTCGGTGACTAGGACATCAGCACCAACCCATTCTGTGAAGGCAGCAATAAAGGCATCAGAGGGTTTGAGACCTTTAGCTTCATATTTAGCTCCTAATTCAAAAGGTACAAAGATATCCTCATCAAGATTAGTTAGTTCTAAAATAAATTCGAGAAATTCTCGAAAAACCTCGGGTACTATATTACGCCTCACTTCTTCTACGATCATTCGGGGTATACGCAGCTTGTATTTTGAAGGAGAAGTTGCTAATAGGGTTATAAGGGTTTTGCAGGCTGGTTTCTTAGTAGTGGTGAAGGCATGTATGTATACGTTGGTATCAAGGACTAGAAGCAAGTTTTTCCTCCCAGACCTCCTCTCTTGTCTTACGCAATTTTTTAATTATTTCTTCTTCGCTCAAACCTTCAAAGGGAGATTTTACCTGCGAAGTAAGCTGGTAAATCTTATCCAAATGTTTCTTTGCGCGTTTGGCGCTATCTCTCGTCGTTTTCATTACTCATCACCTCATATTTATAAAGTTTACAATGAGGATAATTCCTTGTCAATAGTAAAAGGGAATATTGATAGGGGCAAATAGGGTCAGCGACTATTTTATTGCAGAGCTAAGCCACGTTTAGCGTGACATAGGCAAGTTTAGCTTGTCAGCTTTGCCAGAACCTATATGATTATCAAACCTACATTATACATTTGACGCTATCCAACTCTTTTTTAAGTGCACTAGATTCAGGATATCGATTTTCTAATTCTGTTAATATGTTAGTTACAGCTTGAGTACTTATACCAAAATTCTTTCCTATTTCTATAAAATCTTCAATCCCTAGCACTATCCCTGCCTTTACTTCATCAAAAGGGTTCTTTACCTATTCCATTTTGTTTTCTACATAATCTTTATATTCAACTCTTGCTCTTTTTATATCCTCAGAAAAATAAAGTAATGTGTCAGTTTTATCCGCAAGACTTACAAGGCGATTACTAATGTATTCTCTGTAACTGCTCCAACTGTATTTTGTCTTTAAAGCTGAAGGCGTTTTTTTTATGCCTTGATTTTATCAAAAGATTGTAGTATTGATTAAATGAAGCTACCTGTTCACAGGGCGAGTCTTTAAATAGAATCTTAGAAATGGCAACTTTCTCTCTAATGTTGATTTGTTTCGCTAAGCAAAACATGGATAAATAACGACTGAAAGGAGCTATTTATGACAAGACCGATGTTTTATGAAGAGCGACCGAAATTTCCCATAAGGGCTTATGCTGGAAATGAATTGCATTGCAGCAACTGGGATAGCGAAGCGGCAGCAAGAATGCTTATGAATAACCTTGATCCAGATGTTGCCATACAGCCTGAAGATCTTATTGTTTACGGAGGCACGGGTAGGGCTGCTAGAAATTGGAAGGAATATAACAGAATAATTGAAGCCTTGAAGGATCTCAAAGATGATGAAACACTTTGTATACAGTCAGGAAAGCCCGTTTATGTGGCAAAAACATATGAACAAGCCCCGAGGATCGTTATTGCAAATTCAAACATTGTACCTGCATGGGCTACCCAGGATAATTTTGATAGATATGATGAGATGGGACTGATTATGTATGGGCAGATGACGGCGGGGAGTTGGATATATATCGGTACACAGGGAATAATACAGGGTACTTACGAAACATTCGCAGCCCTTGGAAAAAAAGAGTTTAATTCTGATTCTTTAAAAGGCAAGTTCGCCTTAACGGCAGGAATGGGAGGTATGAGCGGCGCACAACCACTTGCAGTTACAATGAATGAAGGCGTAATCCTGGATGTTGAAGTTAGGAGAGAAAGGATACAGAAGAAAGTAGATGAAGGGTATTGTGACAGGGTTACGGATGAAATAGATGAGGCGTTAGAATGGGTAATGGATGCCAGGAAAAAGGAGATTCCACTTTCGGTAGGTCTGGTGGGTAACGCTGCCGACGTTCACCCCGAGTTAGTAAAGAGGGACGTAATTCCCGACATCGTTACGGACCAGACGCCAGCACATGACATTTATTGGTATGTACCTATAGGTGATTTGGACGAACTTGATGAACTACGCTATAAAGATAGGGAAGAATATCGAAAGAGGGCATTAGATTCTATTCTGGTTCATGCTAATGCAATATTGAAGATGCAGGAGAAGGGGGCTATATGTTTTGATTATGGAAATAATCTACGTGGACAAGCAGAGTTGGCAGGTGTCAAGATTAGGAGAGATGACGGTAAATTTAAATACCCGGGTTTTGTACCTGCCTATATACGTCCTCTTTTTTGCGAGGGAAAAGGGCCCTTCAGGTGGGCTGCATTATCTGGTGATAAAGCTGATATTAAAGAGATTGATGATGAATTGCTTAAGACATTTCCTGAGGATTTGTCACTTGTGCGGTGGGTAAATCTGGCTAAAAAGAAAATACCAATGCTTGGATTACCAGCAAGAATATGCTGGTTTGGTTATGGTGATAGGGCAGAACTTGGTTTGATTATAAATAACAAGGTAAAGAACGGTAAGGTAAAGGCACCGGTCGTAATTGGAAGAGACCATCTTGACTGTGGTTCAGTAGCCTCTCCATATAGAGAAACGGAGGATATGAAGGATGGGAGTGATGCCATTGCAGATTGGCCCCTCATTAATTTTGTCCTCAATGCAATAGCAGGCGCAAGTTGGGTGAGTTTTCACCATGGGGGAGGAGTGGGTATTGGTAATTCTCTACATGCTGGTATGGTGATAGTTGCAGATGGGACAAGTGAAAGAGACACGAGGCTTGAAAGGGTGTTAACAGTAGATCCGGGTATTGGTATTGCCAGGCATGTTGATGCCGGCTACGAAAGAGCAAGAGACATTGCAATAAAAAAAGATGTAAATATTCCTGATTGACTTAATCAATGAGAAGAAATTTGTGTAGCTGAAGGTGGTGTAGTAGAGAAAGCCGTAAATGCAAAGCAATAAAAACATCAAGGACAATTTTTTTATGAATATTTAACACGAAAATAGATTCCCGATCTTGTGTCGGCCCGCCTGCCATATGTCGGGCAGGGAATGACAGCTTGTTACATTTTATGTTATTCCTGCAACTTCATTTATCTGTCATTCCCGAGGAATACCTACTTGGGAATCAGACAGGGAATCTGATCCTGTCCCCATCTTCATGGGGATGACATTACTTTCGTCAGGACATGTTTTCATAATTCGTGGTGCCACAAAGTGGCATGAGCGTTTGATATGAATAAAAAACCAGACTTATTAATCTTGAACTGCAAGGAATTGCTTACGATTCGTGGTGCATCCAGTAAGCCAAAGATTGGACATGAGCTTGATGATGTTGGAATAATCCATGATGGAGCAATAGCAATATGTGATGAAAGGATTACGGATATAGGTGAAACAAAAGACTTAATAGAGAAATATAAAGACGATACTAATTTCAAGATAGTAGACGCAAGTGGTAAAGTAGTCAGTCCTGGTTTTGTTGATTGCCATACTCATGTAGTGTTTGGAGGTTCCAGGGAAAAGGAGTTTGTAGAGAAAATAAAGGGGACTTCCTATTTAGAAATCCTGAAGAGAGGCGGTGGCATCTTAAGTACTGTAAACGAAACACGCAAACTATCTGTTGATGAACTAATCAGGAAAACAAAAAAACACCTGGACAATATGTTGACGCATGGCACTACTACTGTTGAAATAAAAAGTGGGTATGGATTAAATTTGGACAATGAATTAAAGATACTTAAGGCCATTAAGATCCTCAACGAAACTCATCCGATAGACATAGTACCCACCTTTTTGGGCGCTCATGTGATTCCTGATGAATACAGAGCGAACCCGGATCAATATGTAAACCTCGTCATTGATATGCTTTCGGTGGTCAAAGAGTATGTAAAGTATTGTGATGTTTTTGTGATAGTGGGACATTTTCTGTTGAACAAAGCAGAAAAATACTTATGGAAGCAAAAAATAGGATTAAGTTTGAAAATGCATATTAATGAATTTAAGAATATTGGCGGGGCAGATTTGGCTGCTGAATTAGAAATTGTTTCTGCAGACCATTTGGACTTAATTACTGATGAAGAAATAGATAAATTAGTGAAAAGTAACGTTGTAGGGGTATTATTACCCGGTGTAAATTTTTATTTGATGAATAATAACTATGCACCACTTAAGAGAATGTTAGAGAAAGGCTTACCAATAGCGCTTGCAACTGATTTCAATCCCGGAACATGTCCTACAGAGAACATGCAGATTATGATCACAATTGCTTGTCTTAAAATGAAGATGTCTCCAGGACAGGCACTAAATGCCTCTACAATCAATGGGGCACATGCAATCGAAATGGCAGATGATGTTGGAAGCTTAGAAGTAGGAAAAGTCGCGGACATTATTATGTTTGATATTCCGAACTACAATTACATTCCTTACCATTTTGGGGTGAATAATGTCGAGAAAGTAATTAAGAGGGGAAAATTGGTTGTTGACTATAAAAAAATCTAATTGCATATTAGAGTGTCCAAATTTCCCAATTACCATTTACTCAATGACTAAATTAGCGACCTGCCCGACTTCGTCGTTCGGGCGGGCTGAAAGAAGCTAAGTTCATACTTGAAATAATTTTTTTTTTATATATAATATTTCATTATAGCATCATTGCATCTGAGACATTGTAAACAGAGTAATTAACAAATTTCAATAATGTCATTCAATTTATGTATTCCAATCTTAACCATACTTTTCTTATAAATTTCATTTTTGTGACAAGACAGGCTTAAAAAATATTCGCTCGTGATGATGATACATAGTGACAGAACAAAAAGGAGCCAACATAAGTGTTTAAAGAAACTTTAGAAAAAGCAAATTTAATTGAACGTATATACTGGCTAATTTGTTTACGCTGGTTTGTAACTGGAGGTTTATTTATAACAACTTATGTCGTTAGTAGTGTTTTTGATGTTGTAACATGGGTTGCTCCGCTATATATAATTGGAATCATTTTGGGGATTTCCAATGCTGGTTTTTTGTACTATAGAAAAGTCCTTCAAACAAAAAATTATGCGTTTGTCCAGAAACATGCCGGTATACAAATCATGCTGGACCTATTCTTATTTACTTGTCTAATTTACTTTGCAGGTGGTGTAGAAAATCCATTTATCATATACTTTTTGTTCCAGGCAATAATAGCGGGGATACTACTTGAGAAAAAGTATAGTTATCTTCAAGCTCTATTTACCATAACTCTTTTAGCTTTGTTAATATCGCTGGAATATTATTCAGTAATACCTCACCAGCATTTAAAAATCTTTTCTGATTTCGCTTTAAGCGGAGAACAGTGGCACTGGCACTCTGATGAGTATATGATGGGTATATTTTTTGCCCTTGCGAGCACAATATTTATTTCAGTATACTTCGTTACTTCTATAATGGATAAGCTAAGAAAAAGTAGAGATGATGTATTGTTTGAGATTAAATCAACTGTTGAAAACATGTCAGAGGGTGTAGTATTTATTGATTCAAATGACAAAGTGACCATGTGTAATAAGACAATTGAAAAAACATGGGGAAAAAATAGGAACATAATTGGCAAATCAATCAAAGACACTAACATAGCCCCTTATGTTGGTGTGCCCGTATCAGATATTATCAAGAAATTCCGAAAAGGAATTGAGACCTCACAACATCAGGAAATAAAGACGGATAATGGTTATCTATATAATACATATTGTGCTGTATATGACAATAATGGAAAATACTGGGGTACTGTCTTGACTAGCCATGATATCACAGAGAGAAAGAAATTAGAACGCCAGTTATTACATGCGGAGAGTTTGGCTACTATCGGAGAGATGTCTGCAAAGGTCGCTCATGAAATAAAAAATCCTTTGAGCTCTATTAGTCTAAATGCAGAGTTGCTGTATGACGAAATAAATAGTAATGGCTATAAAAAAGAGTCAGAGGATATGATCCTATCTATTATGGAAGAAGTGGATAGATTAACGGAAATAAGTGATGAATACCTACAATTTGCAAGATTTCCCATCTTGGAACCAAAACCCACTTCCATTAATGACATATTGATTGAACTTACAAAATTTCTTAGAGAGGAAATTACTCATAGAGGTATTGTATTGAGAGAGGATTATGCTGACAACGTACCAGAGTTACCATTAGATAAGAATCAGATAAAACGGGCGTTCCTCAATATTTTGAAGAACTCATTCGATGCAATGTCTAAAAATGGCAAATTAGAAATATCTACAAGATTTAGAGGTAATTGTGTTGAAATAGCTATTTCAGATACTGGTTCAGGGATTTGCAAAAAGGAGATTCTTAAGATTTTTGATCCATTTTATAGTACTAAAGATAATGGCACGGGTTTAGGGCTTGCCTTAACTCAGAAAACTATAGAAGAGCATGGAGGCGAAATATCTTGTAAAAGTATAGAAGGCGTGTGTACAAAAACTATAGTTAGTTTTCCATTTAAAACGACCAAGGTGAAGATAGATGATTAAACTAGATACTAAGCCCACAGTTTTGGTTGTTGATGACCAGGAAAACATCAGACTTGTATTATCAAAGATTCTTACAAAAGAAGGCTATAATGTCATTTTAGCTGAAGAGGGAGAAAAGGCTTTAAATGCGTTACGTGAAAAGAAAGTAAACGTAATTCTTTCTGATTTAAAAATGTCCAAAATGGACGGAATCCAGCTACTCAAAGCCTCAAAGCTGATTAAGCCTGAAGTAGAGATAATTTTGATTACAGCACACGGAACAATAGAAAAGGCTGTTGGCGCTATGAAGGATGGAGCCTATGACTTTATTACAAAGCCGTTTAAGAAAGTAATAATCGCCAACACAATTAAGAAGGCAATAGAGAAGCAGGCGCTTGTTGTGGAAAATAAGTATTTGCATGAACAACTAGCGCGATCAAGACACGATAGACATGCAGACATTATCGGACAAAGCGATGCAATACTGAATGTTATAAAATTGGCCGAACAGGTTGCACCTAGCCAGGCATCAGTATTAATTCAAGGAGAAAGTGGCACCGGTAAAGAGGCTATCGCTTCACTTATTCACAAGTGTGGACCAAGAAAAAATAAGCCTTTTGTAAAGATAAGTTGTGCAGCCTTACCAGAATCACTTCTTGAATCTGAATTATTTGGATATGAAAAAGGCGCATTTACGGGCGCTGTTGGCCAAAAAGAAGGGCGTTTCGAATTGGCAAATGAAGGGACGTTATTTCTTGATGAAATTGTCGAAATAACTCCGCATATTCAGGTTAAGTTGCTTCGCGTCTTACAAGAAGGTGAATTTGAACGGTTAGGTGGCGTCAAGGTATTAAAAAGTAATGTTCGTATAATTTCGGCTACGAACGTTAATCTCGCAAATGCCATAAAACAAAATAGATTTCGAGAGGATTTATATTATCGTTTAAATGTTATCACCATGAGCATTCCTCCATTAAGAGAGAGAAAAGAGGACATCCCGCTTTTAATTAGTCATTTCCTTAAAATTTACCAAGATCAAAACAATAAGTCTATAGATGGAATCTCTGAGGATGTACTGGATATTCTGACTGATTATCAATGGCCGGGTAATGTACGTGAATTAAAAAATGTGATTGAAAGGGCAGTTGTTCTAACACAGGACAGGGTTATCACACAAAAAGACCTTCCCGAAAATATTGTAAAGAGCAGGGTTGAAGATAGGAAGGTAACTATACCATTTGGTATGCCATTACGAGATATTGAGAAAAAGATAATTATAGAAACCTTAAGAAGGACAAAGGGAGACAAGGAGGTTACGGCAAGTCTATTAGGTATTACAATCAGGACCATATATAGAAAGATGAATTCTTTAGAAGAAGAGGACAATGAAGATTAAAGTTATAAATATTGCTTTGTAATAGAAAGATGACATTATTTCAAGGCCGTTTATTCTAAACTATTGAGTTATGACATTGTGTCAATGTAGGTGCTTTTCTAAGAGTAATGAGAACATTATGAATATCGTTTCCATTTCTCATATGTCTTTATAAATGTATAAGTTAACGGATTAGTTTTTAAATAAAGTTCTTACTTTAATGTTTTTATGGCACATTTATTGCGAAAATTCCACGACGTAAAGCGTAGATATTTTAAAATTGCGAGAGACCATAATTGTTTATAATTTTTTGAGAATATTCCGGTTATTTGCTTATTTCAATAAAGTGTAATTCATATTTATTTTTGGGGGGTGAAGAATGTCTTTAAAAGCTGGTTCATATTGTTTAAGTGAAAATTCTGGGAATTTGTATGTTTATACTTTTAAGGAAGGTTTGCTTAGTAAATTAGCACATGATTTATTAATTGATGTAACTAATTTCAAAGTTAATTTAAATGTACCGGAAGCCGGTTTTGCTTCGGGAAGTTTGGAGCTGGAGTTACAGACAAATTCTTTAAAAGTAATTTGTGCTATGAAAGAGGGAGAACGTCAACCCGATACGTTAAAAGAAAAAGATATAGCGGATATTGAAAAGGATATGAATGGTAAAGTATTACATCCAGATAAATATCCTGCTGCTAATTTCAGATCTAAAGCTATTCAAGAAA
>MAYW01000139.1 GCA_001723765.1 Candidatus Scalindua rubra | reverse complement strand
AAGATCTCTAAATTTATCTTCATCAATTAAAGGATAAATTTGGTCTCTGTAAATATAACACCGGTCTTTCGGTGGGAGAATGTTTGGAAATATATTATCTATGCCAAATAAAGATGATTGGGCACTTGTTTTACGAAACATACCTTGGTCTCCAAAAAGATTTAACTTGTTATATTATAATTACTTATGATAACACAATCCTTTGTCGGAGTCAAGGCAATTCTTGACATAATTTATTATTTTACAAATACTTAGGTGTTTTTTGGTAGTAAATCAACAAGATCATTAATGGTCGTTAAAATTAAACTGTTAAAGTTATTTTATTTTCACAAACTCTTTGCCTTGATTATTATCTACAAATTCAATGATTGATTTGTGATAGGGATCCTTATACGGTTTATTGTCTTTAATTTGGAAATATACTTCTTTTTCCGGAAATATTTTATTAATTCTGATAAGAAATTCTTGCATACTTTCTTTCTTAGTGCCAGCAAGTCCAGGATAAAATGGTGCAAGGCCTATTATATCGGTTCTTAAGTAGTATAAGTGTATATTGGGGAAAACAACTACACTATTTTGAGGGATTTTACTATATAAATCTTTCAATTCACTAATTTTGCCATAATATGTTTGATATGTTTTTTCTTCACTCTGCAGAAACATTTTTATGGTTATTAGCGGTACATTTAGTAAATAAGAAACAATACAAGTTATAACAATAAAGACTTTTAATTTTTGAAAAACTTTTTGAGAATATTTAAATTCTACATAATTAACAAAGGCAATAAAGAATAAAAATGATGCTGGGCCTAATAATCTACAATAAAAACCAATGAAGTTTGTATACCAACGGATTAAAACTATACAAAAGAAATAGGTAATTCCTACAAAAATAAAATATTTGTATAAATGATACTTTTCTTCATTCTTATTAATATCATGAATATAATCTTTAATTTTCCAAAAAAGATATAAAAAAAATCCTAATTGCAATACAAACCAGGCTGAAAATTTAAATGTATTTGTTATATGACGACCGCCTGGGGTTCTAATTATATTTAATTCTATTACCAAAGCCCTGATTAGCATTTTGAGAAGTTCAAAATTAGTTTCTGGTGCAGGCAATCTTACAGTTCCTGTAAAATATCCTGTTTTTAAATAATTATGATAGAGATATAATGCTATAATTGAAAATCCAACAAATGATACTAAAATCAATTTAAAAGAAGTTTTGTAGTCTTTCTTTCTTAGATAAAAAATCGACATCATACCTATAAATCCAATGCTAAATGCACCAATGTATCGGTTTAGGAATAGAAACAATGAAGAAGTGAACAGATTGAATATTAAAAGTTTAGAGTTTGTATTTTGAGAAAAATAATAAACTGCAGTTGAAAACCATAAAAGACCAAAAATAAAGGGAACTTCGGACCATGTAAGTGTAAAAATTAATATGAAAGTGGCTGCAAAAAAAATCAAACTATATACATATGCATTTTTCTTAAAAAGCTTTCTAAATAATAAGATAGAAATCCCAATAAAAATAATATTAACTATCTTTGATGCCAAGAAAACAGAAATTCCAAAAGCCTTAGCAACTAAATAAATAAAAATAGGGTATCCAACTGGCCATACTGCAAAAAACGACCGCTCATTGCTTGGCCTATAAGATGAATAAACATAGAATCCATTCCCTTCAACCAAATTTTGTGCTAGTGCTAAATATCCTGCTGAATCTGGAGTAATATATCCGTCATCATTAAAAAAAGATTTCGTCAAAATCCCTAAAGCCATAAAAATAAATATTAATAGAAGATAATAATCTTCTCGTTTAAGTAATGGTTTCATAGGCAGGATTCTTTTAATCATTAGATTTAACTAACAAGTGCAAATATTTCTATTAGTTTTTATATTGTTAAATACTTCATTAGGAGTAAGATAATTCAGAGTTTTTCTAGAACGATTATTAAGGAGGTGTTGCACATGTAACACCTCCTTATCTGAAATCTCTTGAAAATCTGCCTTCTTTGGAAAATACTGCTTTATTAATCCTTTTGTATTCTCACTGAGCCTGCTTTCTTCTTCATTAGAAGCAGCCCCATAAAACCATTAAAATCTTTTTGTATATCTTTTAGACTCCTAATCTGACCAACCTGTTTTATTATTCTATTGGGTCTCAAATAGAATTCTCTATATGCTTTTTTCACCCAATTATCTGCATCTTCGACAAATGGAGGAATAACATCAACTTGTTCACCTAAAGTAAATTTACGCCAGTAATCTTTAGATATAATTCCCTGCTTTACCGCTATTTCCATCAATTTAGTTTCAGGTAAAGGTACCGCTTTAGTGAACATTACATATTTTGGGTCCAACTCTTTTGAAAGTTTAATAGTTGCCTTCATAGTGCGTTCATTTTCATTTGCATATCCGATAATAAAATAAGCAAAAGTGTTTATCCCCGCTTCACGTGTCCATCGAAATACTTTTTTAACCTGATCAATATTAACACGTTTTTCAATAGTCCTCATCATATCAGGGTCACCCTGTTCGACACCATAGCGAAGCATATGACAGCCCGCTTTGGACATTAATTTTAATAATCTCGGATTCACTAAATTTATCCTTTGAGGAGACTGCCATTTAATCTCAAGCTTTCTCTTTAATATCTCCTCGCATAGTTTTTCTGCAAAACTTGGAAACATAAGATCATCATAAAACATAATTTCTTCGACTTTATAATTCTTAATAAGAAATTCAATTTCATCAACAATCAATACCGGATCCCTTTTACGATGTTTTCTGTCTGACGGTGTCTTATAACAGAAACCACATTTATAAGGACATCCTCTAGACCCCATCATTGTTGAAACTGGATGCAACCCAACAATAGAAGAATATTTTTCTATTGGCAACAAATGGTAAGCTGGTATTGGCAGTACATTTAAATCAGATACAATTCTAGGAGAATTTACATGTACATTTCCGTTCTCTTTGAAGGCAATCCCTTCGATTCCATCGAATTGCTGATTGTTTTTAATTGTATTGCATAGTTCAACCATTGTTTCTTCACCTTCGCCTAATATTCCGAAATCAAAATAATCATATGATAATGTTTCTTTAGCAAACAAAGACATATGGACTCCGCCTATTACAGTAATAGCGCCTTCTTCCTTCGCTATCTGTGCAGCTTCTTGCGCACCGCGGAATGTAGGAGTCATAGCTGTAATACCTACAATCACCGGACTAAATTCTCTTATCCTCTGTCGAACTTCTTCTTTTGAGAGACTAAGTGCTATAGCATCTATTATATCAACCTCATGTCCAGCTTTTTCAAGTGAGGACGCAATATAAGATATTCCCAGTGGAGGTAATGTACCCTGTCTTTTATTCAGGCTCTGTGCTAATCTAGTGTTAATATTACCAATATCATGATATCTGATTAATTGTATGCGCATATATTACTCACCATTATTGAACATAATCCTATCAATTTGTATTAGAGCACGGTAATCTTAAGATTAAAGACTTTATACTACGTATGAAATCATTTTTCACTTCCTATAAGTTCTAAATTAAATATTGTAAAGCCCAGACACAACATTATTACCATAAATTATAATTTATGTTGGCGGCCAACTCGATATATATAGATTCGCTCTCTGCATAGCCATTTATTCACCTATTTTGTCATTAATATTTAGTTACCTATAAAGAAATATCCATAAACTGATTACACAAATGATATCCTAAAAAACCTGCACCGCCAATTACGGCTAATTTCACAGTTTCCTTCCTTATTAAATTGCTATTTCTTTACTACAACTTGAAATAAATTATTCCGATACAGACAATAATCCACAATGCAAGATTAATCTGCATTTTGCTGTCGGAAAGCAACACATTGGTAGGGTCTCCATCTTCATTATGTTTATAGATGAGATAAAGATATCGAAATATGCCGTAATAAACAAAAGGGATGCTGTACATGAGATGCTTAGTACCGATGAAATTTACAGTGTTAGAATCCACCGTGTATAATATGTAGACCACTACAATTGAAGATGTAATTACGGCTATCATCTGGTCGATAAAGTAAGTACTGTATCTTTCAAGTACATGACGGTGAAGAGTTCCTTTTTCTTCAAGCATTTTTAGCTCCTGGCGCCTTTTAATGAATCCTAAAAATAATGCCAAGAGTCCTGTCATAAATAATATCCAGTGAGACAATTCAACATTCGCGATAATACCCCCTGCTATAATACGTAATAAAAAAAATGTTCCTATACAAAACACGTCGATGATAACCACATTTTTTAAGACTTTTGTATAAATGAGATTAAAAACAAAATAAATAATCACCAACCAACCAAATTTTACATCTAACAGAAAAGATAACGGAATAGACATAGAGCCCAAGATGAAGGCCATAAGCTGTGCCTGTCTTATACTAATCTTATCAGAAGCAATTGGTCTCAGGCTTTTCGTTGGATGCAACCTGTCTCTCTCTACATCTATTATATCATTCAATAAATATCCAACACTGGCTATCATAGAAAAAAGAAGAAAGGCAATCACTGACTCTAGATTAGCTGGAAAAACAAATAGCATTTTCCCAAAAATTAATGGCAAAAAGATAAATAGATTTTTAAGCCACTGTTTTGGCCTTAAAGCAAGAAATAAATATTTCATAACCTTCGTAATATAATAGTCCACAATAAGGATAGCAAGAATAAATAGTAACAAAGAAGATTCTTTCTTTTTGGGGCACAAAAGAGGTTTTGCATTTTCATGGTTGTTATGTATCATTGCTTATAGAGTAAAAACATACAATTTCTTATCATCTTACAAAAGAGGCTGGAAATGTATTTTTTCTCAGAGTTTGCTACAAATAGAAAGCGTATTAATTATATTTTAATTTTATTTGCACGAAAATTTAAACCCGCAAGGGTTTTTGCATACCCGATAAAGATAACTGTTTGTCCAGGAACTTTATGCAACCTTAATTGTGTCTTATGTCCGGTAGGGCAGAATGATAAAGGCAGGGAAAAAGGCCTTATGGAATTCAGCACATTCAAAAAGGTAATAGATGAATGTGGTCCTTATCTTTATAAATTGGACCTTTATAATTGGGGAGAACCATTTTTAAACAAGGATATTTTTAAGATGGTAAGGTATGCAAAAAAGTTCAAAATAAAAGTCAGTATCAGCAGTAATCTTAATCATTTTAATGAGAAGATATGTTCCGAGCTGACAAAATCAGGGGTTGATCATTTATTAATTTCATTGGATGGAACGAGTCAAGAATCTGTAAATAAGTATCAGGTAGGGAATAATTTTGTAGAAGTTGTTACTAATATGAAAAACTTGTAAAAAAGAAAAAGGAGTTGAACAGTAACAAACCATTTGTTCAATGGAGATTTCTGGTAAATAGATACAACGAACATGAAATTGAGAAAGCAAAGGCCCTCGCAAAAGAGATTGGAGTTGATAAACTTGAGATAACTATTTTCAGGTGCGATATGGGAAATGAGTTGGTTTTCAACAACAAGAAACAGTTTGAAAATGTTCAAAAATGGCTTCCAGGGAACGAAACATTATCTATGTATGATTATTCAAATAAAATGAAAAAGAAAATAAAAGTTAACGATTGTGGCTGGCTTTGGTCACAAGCGACAATTAACTGGAATGGCTCAGTATCTCCATGCTGTGCTGTATGGTATGAAAAATTTGATTTTGGAAACATAAACAGAGATACTTTCAGGAAGATATGGAACAATGAAAAATATCAGGGGGCTAGGAAAATTGTCAGGGGCGACCGTATCAATGCACCAGGTAATATATGTCACATTTGCTGTTTGAACAAAGCAGCTATATAGAGTGAAAAAGACACTTTACCTAACTTCTTCAAAAATAATAAACTACAAGTAAATTATAGCAAAAAATTGACTACCAAGTCCTGAATATCGTGTTAAAAATATGTAATGCCTTGTCTTGCAAGAGGACACAACAATTGACCGACTCACTTTTATATCACATATTCAACTGTAGCAATGACAAGAACAAAACCTTTCATAACTCGGAAGAAGAAACCGATCAATGAAATAATTAGTTTGTTAGTAATTAATATAGCTTGCCTTACGTAAAGCGTCTGCACTCTGCTCTGCTGCACTCTGTCAAGGACGATACCCAAAGAGGAGTGAGTAATTTAAAAGGGTATTGTATTTGTTTCAAAGTTTACCAAAAAGGAGGGTCTGTTGAAAATACTCATCACTGGAGGTGCGGGGTTCATTGGTTCCCATCTGGCAGAAGAGATGCTGAGACAGGGGGGAGGAGGTTTATATTATAGATGACCTTTCGACCGGGTCCATTGAAAACATCGATCATTTGAAAGATAACTCAAGATTTCATTACATCATTGATAACATAATGAACCAACCGGTACTGGCAGAATTAATAGATAGATGCGATATGGTCTATCATTTGACAGCAGCAGTAGGAGTCAAGTTGATTGTCGAAAGCCCTGTAAGGACAATTGAAACAAACATTAATGGTACAGATATAGTTCTCAAATTGTCAGGTAAGAAAAGAAAGAAGGTAATGGTCTTTTCTTCCTCAGAAGTCTATGGAAAAGGCAACCAAATTCCCTTCAGGGAGGATTATGATATTGTTTTAGGATCAACTCAAAGGGCTAGATGGTGCTTTGCTTGTCCAAGGTGATAGACGAATTTTTGGCATTGGCCTATTATAAAGAGAAAAAACTACCAGTTGTAATTGTCCGATTATTCAATATTGTAGGTCCAAGACAAACGGGGGAGATATGGGTTGGTAGTGCCTACTTTCGTAAAGCAGGCATTACTAAATTCTCCAATTTCTGTATATGGTGATGGAAAACAGAGCAGATGTTTTCTCCATGTTGAGGACGCTGTAAATGCTGTTACTAAACTAGCTAATGACCCAGATGCTGTGGGCGAGATTTTTAATGTAGGAAGCGATAAGGAAATCAAAATTGAAGAATTAGCCAAATTAGTCAAAGAAATTACAGGGAGCAACTCAGAAATCGTGTATATCCCATATAATCAGGCATACGAAGAAGGTTTTGAAGATATGCAAAGGAGGACTAGGACATTTCTAAGATCAGGAAGATTATTGACTATGAACCAACTACAGATATACTCAAGATTCTTACGTCCATAATTAATTATTTCAAGGAAATATAAATGGAACAAACCTCATCCTCATTAACCACAGTCATTAAACCAACTAAGGGCTGGGTTTCGCTTAGGCTGAGAGATATTTGGGAGTATCGTGAGTTGCTCTACTTTTTGACCTGGCGAGATATCAAAGTGCGTTACAAGCAAACTGCATTAGGAGCTTTATGGGCTATTATTCAACCCTTTTTTACCATGGTGGTCTTTAGCCTGTTTTTTGGCAGGCTGGCAAAGATTCCTTCTGACGGAGTTCCCTACCCACTTTTTGCTTATGCTGCTCTTGTTCCATGGACCTTCTTTGCCAATGGATTGAGTCAGTCATCAAACAGTTTGGTAGGAAGTGCTAATCTTATTACAAAGGTATATTTTCCGCGCTTAATCATTCCTGTCTCCAGTGTCATTTCCGGACTTATAGACTTTGCAATAGCCTTTACAGTGTTTATTGGTATGGCTATCTATTACGGGATATACCCCACTATGTCTGTTATCTTGCTGCCATTCCTTTTACTTCTTGGATTGATAACCGCATTAGGTGCAGGACTATGGTTATCTGCCCTGAATGTAAAATTTCGTGATGTCAGGTATATTATCCCGTTTTTAACTCAATTCTGGTTGTTTGCAACACCCATTGCTTATCCCAGTAGTTTGCTCTCCGAGCCCTGGAGGACTATCTATGGCATTAACCCGATGGTGGGAGTGGTAGAAGGTTTCCGTTGGGCCCTTTTAGGTACGGAAACTGCCCCGGGTGCTATGATATTTGTTTCTTCGCTGGCGGCTATGGGTTTATTAATAAGCGGAGTTTTTTATTTCAAGAGGGTGGAGAAATACTTTGCAGATATAATATAAACCTGTCCTGACGCAGGTCAGGATTAGCTTCCTCCCCGCCAAAAGATATGTCGGGCAGGCGTTCACTAATTTATGGCATTTTGCTCCGCAAATATCAAAACCTATACCCAAATCATTTTGGTTCATTTTTTTGTTTTGATTATTTGGTATTGTAATTTGTTATTTGAGATTTATAATTTATCAAACTAAACTCCGTTACATAGAAGATAATCTTAAAAACTATTAATATTTTATACCAGGAGGCATGTGATGATAATAAAACCAGAAGTGATACGGTCTCTTGAGCGTGAAAGGGAGATATGTTCCCTTGCTATCCATCATTTAGAGGCTAAGTGTAAAGAATTTGAGGAAAGGTATCGCTGGACAACAGAGGAGTTCCTTCAAAGATTTGAAGACGGTTCAGCAGGAGATGATGAGGATTTTTTTAGATGGTATGCGATTACTCAAGGGTTAGCCGATTGGAAAGCTACAAGAAATGCACTGGAAGAGGTTATCGTTGGTTAGTAGATATGCAACCGAACTTGAAACTTCAGTTTCAAGTTCGGTTGTGGTCATCAGCTATCGTTTTCAGTTAACTATAACCAGCCCTACTACAGGTTATATCGAGGCATTGCTAATGTTTCAGGATGGTTCCAGGCTTTCTGTCTTTGAGTTTCTACGCTATAGCAGCAAAGAAGTAAGTCGAGAAAAATATAGGTATCAACTCATGGACTCTGAGAATAAGGAGATATTTAGATACGATAATGCTCCTCATCACAAATCTATTGCTTCTTTTCCCCATCATAAACATATTGACACAAGTGTTTATGAGTCACCAGCACCATCCTTAACAGATATAATAAGGGAGATAGAACATCGTATACTTGGACTTTCTCCATAATTTGTAGACCGAGAGAGACAGGAAGAAATTTGTAAGGCTAAAAATATAATAATAAACCTTATGAAACTCTCTGAGGATATAGTACTCTTTATTGGAGATGATATTATTAGCAAGTTGATAAAACCTTAAACATAAATTAGCTCCCGTTGGCAAAGCAGAGCTTAGCTCATGTCGCTAATTTATTACAGATAGTATTAAAAAGGGGGTGGCCATTTATGAAGCCCATAAAGATAATATACGATGAGAGGAAATACACTACATGTCCGATTTAGTGGCAAGAAAGAGGCTTTCTGCAGGGAAAGCGACATTGGCAAGGAAATTGTATATTCAATAGCTGATGACGGGAGCGTTATTGGTTTTGAGGTATTAAATTACCTTGCTAAAGGGGAACGTAGACCATCAAAGATTCTTCCTGTCAAGACTCAAATTTTAACGCAGAGGCGCAGAGGACGCAGAGAGCTATAAAGACTGATGTAAAATAAGAAGGGAGTTATTCATTTTTATGTTTCTCACGCAAAGCCGCTAAGAACGCAAAGGGAAAAAAGACTTTTATCTTTTAATTTCTTTTTTGTATTTTCTTAGCGATCTCTGCGGCTTTGCGTGAGAACCCTTTTTTTACTCTCGCTAGGAATACAAAGTTTTCTTTTTTTTTATCAATTTGAGACATATGTCGTCATGGAAGGATTTGACTCCTTATTGATGCTTATTGACCCCTTATCTTCTTATCCCTGAAACATGAATGATATTGTTATTAATGTAGAAAATTTAAGCAAGCAGTATAAGATAGGCTCAACTAAGGATAAAGGCAGAACTTTTCGGGAGGCTTTAACTGATAAGTCTTGATACCCCTTCGACGAATAAGGAACACCTTTGCACATGATACTTCAGGTTTTGATGCTGAGCCAGAATCAATTTGGGCTTTGAAGGATGTTTCTTTCCAGGTTAAACAGGGGGAGGCTCTGGGAATTATTGGTCGAAACGGTGCAGGAAAGACTACCCTCTTAAAAATTTTGTCTAAAATTACTGAACCAACAGAAGGGCAGGCTATTGTTCGTGGTCGTGTAGGTTCTTTGCTGGAAGTGGGCGCTGGATTTCATTCAGAGCTTACGGGAAGAGAGAATATTTACTTAAGTGGGTCAATTTTAGGAATGAAGAAGTCTGAGATTGACAAAAAGTTTGATAATATTGTGGCCTTTGCCGAAGTAGAAAAATTTATTGATACTCCTGTTAAGAGATATTCCACTGGTATGTATATGCGGTTAGCCTTTGCTGTTGCTGCCAATTTAGATCCAGAGATTCTGCTGATAGATGAAGTTCTGGCGGTGGGTGATGCATTTTTTCAAGGAAAATGCCTGGCTAAAATGTCGAGCATCACTCAACAAGGACGAACAGTGTTATTCGTTAGTCATAATATGTCAGCAGTTACAAGTATTTGTCAAAGGGGTATCTTACTTGAATCTGGTAAGATTTCCTTTTCAGGGTCAGTTCGTGATACAGTTTCTCTCTACCTGGATCAATTTGAAAAAACCAGTCAAAGAGGAATACAGTTAAGTCAGCGCAAGGACCGTACAGGCACTGGTGAGGTAAAATTAACCAATTTCTATCTTGAGAACGAAGCGGGAGAAAAAATTGTACAAATTAGAAATGGGCAGACGGTTCGTTTTGTTTTTGATTACGTTACTAAATCAAATCAAGAAGTTGAAAATGTTGGTTTCCAGATAGTAGTGTTGACACAATCTGGAGAACTTCTTTTTCAACTCGGCACAAGATTCACAGGGCAAAGATTTAAAAAGATTCCACCTAAAGGAAGATTTATTTGTGAAATCAGGAAATTTCCTTTAGTACCAGGACATTACCGGGTGGATGCTTATTTGGAGGTTAGAGATAGTCCATCTGATTATATAGAATGGTTAACGCTATTAGATGTTATAGATGGAGATTTTTATCAATCTGGTTATTGTGTTTATGAAAAAGAAAGTAAATTTTTAGTTGCCGGTTCATGGTCTTTTCAGGAATTACAATAATTTTTTTGTAAACGAGGGAGAATCTATGGATAAAATATCAGGGGAAAACTTTCTTAAGAAAATACACGAAGATATTATCTCGGCCAATCAACAGTATGAATTGCCATGGCCGTTACTTTCACGCCTTAATGAAGAGTATTTAGGATATTTACAGAATACAGAAGGAAACTTTTATTATCAATGGCTTGCCCATTTAGTAAAAATTATGAAGCCAAATCTGGTTCTTGAATTGGGGAATGATTTCGGATTAAGTACTCTCATGATGTTTTCCGAACTATCCGAGACAGCACGGCTTATAAGCTGCGATTTGGTTAAATTATTAGATTTCATTCCTCCACATATATTTAATGACACTCGTTTTAAATTTTACACTGGTAACGATTTGAATTTAAATATTTTTGGTAATGATTTACCAGTTGGCATAGATATACTTTTCATTGACACTGAACATACATTTGATCAAGTTTCTGCCGAGTGGAAGATATATAAAAATTTATGTAATCCAGGAGCAATAGTTATTCTTGATGACATCAGAATGAACGATATGTTTAATTTCTGGGAATCTCTACCCTATCCTAAGTTAGAATTAACAAAAAAATGCCATCTTAGCGGTTTTGGTTTCTTTTTGTATACGTCTGATAGCAATCCTGATCCCCAGAATGCTTATAAGGAGGCTTTGCAAAATGCGTTTGAACGATTATGTTCATTACAAGATGAACAAATAAAGAGAAATACGTTTTTTTCGTAATTACCCAATATCTTGTGGGATTTCCATTTTATTATAGAGGGGAGTTTAAGTAGGGTCAAGCACCGGTTGTCCATTTTCAATTATTTCAGCGAGGGGTGGTATTTTTTGCAGATTATAAACACGGTCCCGAACATAATCCCAAAAAGTAATTCCTTGCTTCCTGCAGGTAGCCATCAGGCTTAAAAA
>MAYW01000138.1 GCA_001723765.1 Candidatus Scalindua rubra | reverse complement strand
TATTCTCCAGAACGCTGGAATCACCCCAATGAGGAATGGCCGTAAAATCCATATTGATCTGACCCGTTAACAGTTTTAGTTTTTTCAACTTGCGAAACATTTCAGTCAAAAATCTACGGTTCATATGACGGTTGGTCCGATAGGAGTAACTGGATAAGGTCCCATCTTTGGGTAAAACATTAAGGTTACTGAAAAGGCCAAATCCCCTGTCCATTGCCCACAAATCATCTTGACTATAACGATTATGGCCCGCAAGTTTCAAAGCAATGAATGATAGTACGTTCTGAACGCGAGACAGTTCGGACGTTTCCGGGTAACCAGCGGCTTCAATCCATTGATCAACCCCAAGCCTGGCTAAAAGGGGCAGAAACGGCAGAACTCCCACCCCCCTTTCGGAGTGGAATAATTGCCCGCCGTCGCTCATCCAGTCAATTGAACAGCTTCTCGGAGCTTTGATTATTTTAGAAGTTTGGACTTTTCTTTCAAGTTGAGTACGTTTAGCCAGACGGGCAAAACCTTCGCCCTCTAAAACACGATAAATATAATCGTGAGAGATTATATGGCCTTCAGTATGAAGGACACTTTTTATATCCAGAATTGAATAGTCCTGTTTCCGCAGTTGAATTATTTTTTCTTTTAGTAAGGATTTACCGGTATCTGGTGTTCTTCCCGCAGACTTTGTTATAAAAAAATAACTAGAATCTAACTGTCTGCTTTTTAGGGCGCTAATAAAATCACGTTTCATGGCGTTAATGCTAAAGATGGAGTAACCTAATTTTTTGGCAACTTCTTTTGCACGAGCTTTTTCAACACATAATGTCCTCAATGCCTCATATTTTCTGTGTGTTACATGGGTTGGTTTTAAAAAGAAATCCTCAAATTCATTGTCCATACATAATAGTATATATTATATGAACAATAAATCAATAATAAAAAGTTATTTTTATTTAATCGCTTAGTCAGGATTCGGGCAACCCCTTGAATAACCGCCAGTTACAAGGGCTTGCTAAATTCACTAGTGCAAATACAGCATTGACAATCCGGGTATAATTCAGGCAATAACACCTATTATTCAGTTAATAGCCCCTAATTTGACACATCCACAGGTTTTCTGATGATGTTGTAACGCGTTGATTAAAATGGACTTGTGTGATATCATAATATTTTAGAGAATTGCTTGAGGTCAAAATTTAGGGGTAATTAATCTGTATGAAAATCCATGTTCAACGATTTACCCCGTTAGATAGTTATCTTGGGTACCTTACGCAGACAGGTCTGACAGCTTAAATTGTTCTGGATAGTTTCAGGAATAAGTCCTGAATTTTATCTAATGGGGTGAGTTGTTTTGTGAACTATCCAGTAAATATTAGTTCCAATTGCCATAATCAAGAGAAACCATATCATCTGATTAAGGAGAATGCATACAAACATGATAACATAAAAAAAATCTTTATTGTTTAGCTTGTCAAGCCATTCTTTTGTGCTATTAGATTTTTCACTTTTTTTACTCTCATGATCATAATATGTTGTCAAGAGGATTGAAATCGAGATACCAGACATTGCCAGAAAGCCTATTATGATAATAAAACCAGAACCAACTGCCTTGTAAACTGCACACGTGATTCCAGCAACAATCGCAGCATTTACTATAGCATCGACTATTATGTCCAGAGTCCTGCCAAACTCTGACTCCGTGTGCTTTAACCTTGCAACCTCGCCATCACATTGGTCAAACACTACAGATAGAAAAAATATTAAACCAGCCGTTATGTTATGAGTATACCCTCCAAAGGAAAAGAAATATCCTGATATGATGCCTAATAACAAACTTATGATCGTAATCTGGTTTGGTGTGACAGGTGTTCTTGATAGTAACCCGGAAATTAATCCTGATAATTTGCGGATTATATACTTATCAATTATCGGGCTGTCTGAGGAGGTTCCTAATGATTGGTATATCTTTCTTTCAGCTTTTATTTGCATTTTATAATCTTGGTAAAATTTCTCTTCTAGCCCTTTCAATATCTTCTTCAAAATCTATTTCAATCCAGGGTATATTCCCAACTCTTTCAAAGCCAATTGCACATTGAGGAAGTAATTCATGCAAAGCATCTTCGTATTCAACATTGACCTTTCCTTTCCTCTCAAATTGTTCAAGTGTATTTTTAAGTTTATGGCAGTCATTTGCTGAAAGTTTTAAGAAGCCTACACCTTCACCTTTAAAATCACAATCGTAAGAAGAAACTTTAGAGATTCCGATTACTTTATTTCCTCTCACAAATAACATCATCTCCTCACCGGTATCTTCGCAGTCTTCATCCAGTAGGAAACAATTCTTATTCTTTGATTCAACCAACTTTGTGAGTAACTTTTTGTGAAACAATACATCGGCATCCATAATCAGTATGTCGTCATTCATTTCATTTCGCGCATACCACAGGGAGAGTATACTGCCTTTGGTATATTGTTCGTTTTCTATATATTTTATATTAAAATTATTATGATTGTTTTTTATTACTTCTTTAATCTTTTCTTTAAAATGACCGACAACAAAAACGATGTCTTTTACGCCCAAAAGAGATAGTGATTCAAGATATCTTTCTAAGAGTGTCTTTTCACCAATCTTAATGAGGCATTTGGGAATTATGTTTGTTACTGCCGACATTCTCTTCCCAACACCTGCTGCCAGTATAATGGCCTTCATTGTAGTATTACCCTTTAAAGACTTTTTTTAAGTTTTTTTAAATTACCAGATATCTTGTGCATTTATAAATACTAAACACTAAATTCAAAATACGAAGCACGAAATACGAAACAAATTCAAATAGCCAAAGCACAAAATTCAAAACAGCCTGAATCATCATTTGTTTAAGTGGTTTGGAACATTAGAATTTGAGTCATTCGAATTTGTTTCGTATTTCGATATTCGATATTCGGATTTTTTCATACTTTATTTTGGTTGCAGCTTCACTGCGCTATATTCATCTGTGGATAAATATTTACGCTTTAATTTATTTCCTGCCTACTGCATACTGCCAACTGTCCACTGCATTTAAACCTCTTGCAACTTCTTCAAAAGCTCAAGGCACGCATTTCTAATCTGCTCTGTACCGATGGGATATTGGCCACATATCTTTAGCGCCTCCTCTAATACCTCCTGTGCCTTGCTGAATTCCTGAGTTGTGCTATACAAATTCCCCAGGTTCGCAAGGCATCTTGCCTGCTCTATCTCCGTCCCCGGGATTGCCCTGAAGATATCCAGGGCATCCCTTAGATTTACCTCTGCCTCTTGAAACTTACCCGTGTCTTGATAAACACTCCCCAGGTTCCCAAGGCAATTTGCCTGGTCTATCTTTCTGCCAGGAATTGCCTGACACCTTTTCAATGCCTCTTTAAACGGTTTTTCTGACGAGGCATACCGCCCGAGACCCCAGTAGAATGACATACCCCTGTCAGACCACCATTCTGCTGAGTCATCAACCTCAGTCTCTGGAAACTGATATTCCTCGTCAAATTCAGCCTGATATATCTCAAGCAAGGCCCTCTGCATAGATGCAAATTCATTAAAGCGATTCCCGGGTTGTGTAGAAAGACAACGCTCAAAAAGTTCATGGAGGCATTCTGGTATTCCATCCCACAAAATCTTTCAAACTCCCTCTTCTACAAACCTCTCAGCCTCTCTATCATCCCTTGCCATCATTATAATTTCCGGGAATGGATGAGATCCCTTCAACATCTCTAAGAGTATAATCCCGATGGCAAACTGGTCTGCGCGATGGTTAATCGTGCCATCTTCCACATACACCTTTGGAAATTGGTCTCCACAATGGGTAACCGTTGCAGCTTTTAACAACCTTGCAAATTGGTCTGCACAATGGTCAATCCCGGTATCTGCCTTTATCTGCTCAGGAGCAGCATAGCCAGGTGTGTATATCATCCCTGCACCGAAGTCTGATACCTTTATGATACTATCTCCTGTCCTCATGATATTTTCGGGTTTCAGGTCCTTGTGAGCCCTGATACCATGATTGTACGCATGGATAAGGCCATGGCATATCTGAAGGGCAACCTCCAGGGCATCTTTCGCTATCTTTCCTAATCCCCCCTTACCCCCCTTTACTAAAGGGGGCAAAATCCCCCTTCCTCCCCCTTTATTAAAGGGGGATACAGGGGGATTATTTTCTTCTCTCTTTGTGAGCTTAAGGTATGTCCTTAGGTCACCACCCTGTATAAGCTCTGAGAAGACAAAGGGGACTGTCCTTCTGGTTTCAGGATGGTTTACCCTATTTAAGAGGTTTGCAGAGACGATATTTGCGTGCTGACCCATCTCAAACCAGGGTAATGCCTCTTCAAGAAATTTATCTGCTACATCTTTCTGAACATTGGTGGGCTGATTAAGGTAATCCTCTTTTAAGAACCCATGAAGGGTCTTTGCAGCGTAGCGTCTTTTGCCAAAACGAGTTGACTCAACAAAGAATACAGCGCCAGCGCCTCCAGCCCTGAGCGCTATGACCTTAAAGTCATCCCCGAGAGAATCACCATAGCGCCACGGCAGCTTTATGGCTTTTTTCTTCTGCAAGTATTCCTCTGCTTCCTTGCTTGCCTCATCTGGCCAGTCTGCACCCTTTTTAGACCCCTTCCTTATCCTGTCAAATATTTCCATAAATATCTCCTCATAATCCCCCTAGCCCCCTTTTCTAAAGGGGGGATAAAAAGGGGGTTCAACCTTTATCAAAGGGGTTTTTGGGTGATTTTACATAAGCCAATCACAATAAATGGTAAAAGTTTATTCATTGTTCCCAAACTCTGTTTGGGAACAAGTAAGGCAAATACGACCTACATTTAAACTCTATAAAATTTGTTTTGCCCAGCATAAAAGCATAAGCCTTTCCTGGTCATGAAACAAGTTCAGGACAGATCAGGATTAGCGACTGGAAGGAGCTATAGTCAACGAACAAAATAAGTCGACATCTGGATTCCTCTCGAAAGGGAGGAAAACCCTGCTTTCGCAGGGATTCCATAATCTCCACATCCTCTTATTTATGACTTTCACTATAATTTATATCTAACCTTCAACACCTCTCCAACCTCTATTCCATCAACATCCTTCAATCTTTTCCTTCCTTTGCCCTTTATCTCCTCTCCATTTAGTTTCGTTCCATTTTTTGATTCCAAATCTTCTATATAGAAAACATCATCCATTCTTATTATCTTAAAATGTTTCCTTGAAATATCTAGAAGGTCATCAAGGCTACAACCAACTTGAAAATCTTCCCTTTTAAGTATCTTAATAACTTCTGTTATGCGTAGTCTGAGCAACGATAAAAGCCATTTCCACACCTTTTTAAATATATTATTATCCTCTGTTATCCTGATCTCAATGTTGTTTGGCAGGATGAGCCTTGCTAATACTGGCCTTCCGTCTTTTTTATGTGTTCTTCGTTTGGTTATAGATTTAGGCTCAAAATATTTTATTATTATTGCTGCTGCTATTGCCAGCACTATAGCCACTACCGTTGCATACAAAATATTTTTCCAATCAGAGATGAACCACTCAATAATTGTTTTAGTACCGACTAATAAAGTTATAAGGGCTATTACTATGGATATTATTACGATTATAGTCAACGATCTCTTTTTTAGCATTTTATATCCCCTTACCACATCTTATTGTTTGCTTTTAACACGAACACAGATTCCCGATCAAGTCGGGAATGACAGGTAATACAACACATTGTCATTCCCTTGAAAAAGGGAATCCAGAAAACAAAAGCGCTAGATTCCCGCTCAACAGACTGCCAGCCCGATCCTCATTCTGGCGGGCGGGAATGACATGTTGGCGTAATGAAAAAAAGTCATCTCGCAGGGTGTTAAGTTCAATAAATCCCAATTCGTAAATCTGAAATCGTAAATTGTAATTCACAATTTTACCCCGTGCTATTCACCGTCTACGACTTCCTCTAAATTTCTGATTAAAGCTTCTAAGTCGCTCATAGATATTTCGCCCATATTTGCAATCCTGAATATCTTTTCATTTAATCGTTCTTGACCGGCATAAATGATAAAGCCGCTTTCCTTTAAACAATCGTGCAAATGGGCATAAGTCATATTTTTGGGTAGGTACAAAGCGGTGATAGTGTTGGATAAGAATTCGTCTGGTAATAGAAATTTTAGATTTAATATTTTGAATTCCTTGCGGAGGAACGTTGAAGCTTTTTTATACCGTTTTATGCGATTGTGCACACTCTCTTCTAATAGCTCGTCTAACGCCTCATCAAATGCAAAAAATGTATGAACTGATGGCGTAAACGGACATTCACCCTTTTTTTCCTGTTCATCAAGTTGAGAGATAAGATTAAAATAAATAGAACGTGGGGGTATTTTTCTTAATCTATTTACCTCATCTTGTTTTAGAATGACAAATGACAAACCCGGTAGCCCCTGAATGCACTTGTTTGCAGTGCCAATACATATGTCTACATTATCATTGATCAAATCTATTTCTTCACCACCAAGACCGCTAATTGAGTCCAGAAAAAAGGTTCTACCATATTTCTTGGTTATTTCACCAATCTTATAGATTGGATTTAATAAACCCGTAGTCGTTTCATGGTGAACTAACGCAACCACTTCTATATCTGAATCTTTCGAGACGGTATTTTCGATCTGTTCTATATCTGGTTGTTTGCTCCAGTCATATTGGAGTTCAACTTTGTTGATTTTATATGCAGACGCAATACGTGATATCCTATCACCATAAACACCATTATTTATGACTAATATCTTCTTGCCCTCACTTACTGAAGAACAAACACCGGCTTCTAAGGAAGCTGTGCCAGAACCTGTAATGATTGTGGTAGTATAATTTCCATTTGGAGCAAAGGCATGGAGAATTTTTTTGCGTACATTGCTCAGTAGTACTGAGAATTCCTTCTCGCGATGGCACATATCACCTCTCAGGAGCGCATTTTTCACCCTCTCAGAAGTACACACAGGCCCTGGATTTAACAAAATCGTTTTTTTCAAATCTGTAGCTTCCTCCTATAGATTAATTTTTGGCTACGAAGTGTAGGGTGGGCACCGCCCACCCTACTTCTCTGGATTCCCTGCGAGAGCTGGGGGCCTTCCTTTCGGAAGGAATCCAGATCTTCTTAACCGACATTCTTACTTGTATTTTGCGCAGCAAAAAACATAAATTAGCGAACGGAGAGAGCTAATTTATAGCAGACATAAACCTTTCTTTGATATGTTCGGGGCTATGGGTTACCCTGCCAATTTCTCTTTGTTCTTCGTTATTGGATATTTTTACGAGGAGGAATGAAGGACCCTCCTTTTCTAAAAGTTGTATCATTTCTTTCCGTAACGATTCAATATCCGTTACTTTTTTAAAATAAGTATATCTAGTTGAGTTTGCGATATCTTCAAGTCCTATTGTGTTAGAAAAGGTTGGTTGATTTCCTGTTGAGGCGTTAGATTCATTGTCTAATACAATGTGCAAAAGATTTTTTGGCTGAAGAGAACCTATCATCGCTAAAGAACCAAGATTCATTAACAAATTTCCATCGCCGTCCAGGATTATTATTTTTCTTGATGGTTTGTTTAATGCTATTCCTAAGCCAATTGATGATGCCAAACCCATAGACCCTATCATGTAAAAGTTTTCAGTCCTGTCTTTTATAGTGAAAGTTTCTCTGCTTATCATGCCATTTGCACAGATAACCAACTGATCTTTTAGTAATTCCGTTATTGTCGTTATTGCTTTAGTATAATCCAACATGTCAGAATTTCTATAACCTGAAAATGCTAATGTTACTAGCAAATATGTTCTATAGCCTATTATATAATGCTTTACTATATGCCAAATAAAATCTTAATCATTCTTTGGCATTATAAAAATTATCTTAATAGCATAGGAATTTCCATTTTAAGTCTTTGTGATACATAAAGATACATTCTTATTATTTTTATCCGCCAATCTTTGTGGCGGGCTGAGATCTTCGCCGTCTGTCATGCTGAATCGTGGGCCGCTCCCTGTATAGCTTATTTCAGCATCTACGTCGGAGCTCCTGAAATAAGCCTCCCAAAGTAGGCATAGCCAGGATTCAGGATGACAATCGGATCGTTATAAGGCCTTCGTTTAGCAATCGTAGTCTGCCCGAAGGGCATTAAATTTTAAATATATTTTGCGTAGCAAAACACCTAAATTAGCGAACGGAGTGAGCTAATTTAATCAATTATTCCTTTTTTAAGAAAGATGGCGAAAGGCTCTTTATTTTCAGTAATGTATCTATGTGACATTTTTATGAGAACCTTGATATTGTCTAAATTAAAGGTATAGTGTGAAATACCTACAGTATCAAGTAGTTTAGTACATACCTTGCCCATTACCAGATGTTCGGGTGCATCTTTACCGTTAAAACCTCGCCATGTTACTATTAAAAGACACGGAAGCTTGTAGATGAGATTTAGTGAAGCAAGGGCATTTAAACATTGACCAAGTCCGGAGTTTTGCATTAAGACTACGGGTATCTTCCCTGCCATATATGCACCGCTTGCAATCCCAACTGCAGTGTCTTCTCTTACAGATGGTATATATGTAACGTCAGGTCTATCTGTAAGATTTGTAATCAGATTACCAATAATAGTACAGGGAACGCCTGTGAAGAAATCGTAACCGTTGTTTATTAATTCCTGCGCAAAATCATCTGATTTAAACATTTAAAATATTATGAGAAAGATAAACGTCCTTTTCCGTTATCAAAAATACCAATTCATTATAAATGGTTTTTTTAAAGTAACAACCTATCCGAGTCGTAGACCCTACGAGTCGGTGACCGGTTGAGCCAGAATCAAACAGCTTGTAATTTAGCTTTTCTTTATACAAAAGGGAAAGTTTGAAAACCGTAGGTTTTCATTTGGCAACCTGGCGAGCAAAAACAGATCAGAAATTTATCCCTTCCCCATTTGCATGAGGACATGTTTTGGTATGGCTCGGCCAGGTTGGGATTTAGAAAATAAACGATACACATATACGTGTCAAGATTAAAAAGATTTAAAAATCTTGCTTCATTTCATCGTGAGCTTATAATCTTGATATATAAAATCAAAAAGAGATGAAGATGTATAGCAAACAACCAGAACCACTTTTCTTAAATAATGCAAATATGTGTATTGCCACGGACCTCTATCAGTTAACTATGATCGCAGGTTATTTTGAATGTAAAAAGAACCATAGATCAACTTTTGAATTATTTGTCAGAAACTTACCGGAAAAACGTTCGTATCTTATTGCAGCAGGTCTTGAACAGGCTATCTACTATCTCAAAAATCTAAAGTTTACTGGTGAGTATTTGAAATACCTGAAGAGCCTTCCCATTTTCAAGAAAGTAAGCAAGGACTTCTTTGATTATCTCCGCAATCTTCGTTTTAGTGGAGATGTGTATGCAATTCCTGAAGGTACAATTATTTTTGCAAATGAACCAATTATAAGGATAACTGCTCCAATAATTGAGACACAAATAATTGAGACGTATCTTCTCTCAATGATGAATTATCAGACACTTATTGCTTCCAAGGCGTCAAGGGTAGTACATGCCGCTGGGGGTAGGGACGTAATTGATTTCGGAACAAGACGTGCACACGGTCCACAAGCAGGGGTACTGGCAGCAAGGGCATGTTTTATTGGGGGTTGTACCGGAACCTCTAATGTTCTTGCAGCTTACGAGCTGGGAATACCACCCATAGGTACAGTAGCCCATTCATGGGTCATGGCTTACGATGACGAATATGAATCTTATGAAGATTTTCACAAGGTTTTTCCTGATAATACAATACTCTTAATTGATACGTATGATACAATAACGGGTGCGCGGTTGGCAACAGGGATAGGAAAAAAACTGAAGGGTGTCAGGTTGGACAGTGGTGACATTACGCTTTTAAGTAAGAAAGTACGAAGGATTCTGGATAATGCAGGCCTCAGACATGTAAAGATTACGGCAAGTGGTGACTTAAATGAGTATAAGATCTCTCATATGCTTGATAAAGGAGCACCCTTAGATTCATTTGGAGTAGGTACGGAGATGGTTACCTCGAAAGACGTACCCGCTCTCGGTGGCGTCTATAAGTTGGTAGAGCAGGAAAAAGAAGGCAGGTTGATGCCAAAAATGAAATTTAGTGAAGATAAGGCCACCTATCCAGCAAAAAAACAGGTTTACCGATTTCTTAATAATCAAGGAATGTTTAAAAAGGACATAGTTGGTTTGGTTGATGAAGTGTTTGATGCTAACCCCCTTTTGTTACCCGTTATGAATAAAGGGAAACTCTTATATAAGATACCAACCGTTCAACAAATACAAAGATTAGCAAAAAAAAATATCTCTCTATTGCCAGATAGGTTTAAGAATTTAGATTGCAAGGCGTTGTATCCGGTGAAGATCAGCAAAGGATTAAAACAGGTTAGGGATAAGACAAAGAGAAGCAAGGGAAAAAAGTAAGGCCGCTTAGGAAGGCAGGAATTGCAGGAAGGGGCAAAAAGGTACAAAAAGGGAAATAGAGAATTTGTTTTGAAATCTTTTCCTGCTTTCCTCAGCGGTTAAAAAACAAATCATCTAAGGAAAGCAGGAATTACAGGAAGATAGAAAAGAAACAAGGATTTGTTTCCTAATGTTTTTCCTGAATTCTTAATTTCCTTAGCGGTTATTTTTTCATAATAAGAATTATAACTTTTTTATAAGGTTGGAAAGGCAGGGAAAATGAAACTGGAACATGAAGAACTGACAGACAGAATTATTGCAGCGGCAATTGAAGTACATAAGACCCTTGGACCCGGTTTTCTTGAATCGGTCTATGAAAACGCTCTTTCAATAGAATTTGAATCTTGTGATGTTCATTATGAAAAACAGTGGGAAATACCAATATTTTACAAGAATCAGGAAATAGGTAAACACAGGCTGGATATGTTTGTTTTTAATAGATTTGTTGTTGAATTAAAGGCGATAAAAGAGGTGACAAACGAACATTTTGCAATAGTTCGGTCGTATTTGAAAGCGGCAGGGCAAAAACACGGATTAATCCTGAATTTCTCAAAACCAACGCTAGAAATCAAAAGAGTCATCTTGTAACCTTTTTCCTGCTTTCCTGCCTTCCTCAGCGGAAAAAAAGTGGGACAACTAAGGAAGGCAGGAATTGCAGGAAGGGATAAGAAGGGGAATAAAGATTTTTTATTAAATTTCCGCTACCATGAATTACAAATTTACCAAATACTTTGAAAACGTAATCCTAAAAAGACGTCCTTACCTTAAAAAACAATGGTGTATAAAAATTATCGAAAACTCGATTAAGGTTGAAAAGCAGGAGGAAAACCGTTATAAATTTTGGGGAAGAGTTCCCGAATTTGGTAACCGTATCTTTCGAGTGATAACACTCGAAGACAAAATTACAATACACAATGCCTTCCCGGACAGGAGTTTTAAATTATGAAGCTAAATTATTATCCTGATACAGATTCGTTATATATCGAACTGGTAGAAAAAAAGACAAGCGTAGATAGCAGGGAAATCTCTGAAGGGATTGTTATAGATCTGGATTCAGAGGGCAATATAATTGGTTTTGATATAGATAATGCCAGCAAGAAGATAAACCTTTCTGAATTAATTACAAACAAGCTGCCAGTTATTACCCAGACGATTAAATAACCATAATTCCCGGCATCAAAGCCACGATGAAAGACGCCCCTCTGTCATTCCCGACACTTTTATTTTATGACATAAAGAATATGTTATTATCAATTAGGGATGTGATTGTTGCTGGTTGACAAATAGGCAGAAGTAGTTGTGGGATATTAAGGAATCTTGACATGTTAAAGGTGCCAATAAACGTGCGCTATTAACCGAAATGATATTCCGTATTCTATAATCAAGGTCTGACCCTATCTCTCCATTCCACATGATAAGTTACTGAAACTGATAGCGAAACGGGTAGTAGACAAGAACATCCTCAGACTAATCAAGTTGTGGCTGAAAGCGCCTATCGTGGAAGAAGGAGAAGACGGCAAGAAGAGGTACAAGGGTAATGATAAGGGAACACCACAAGGAGGCGTAATTACGCCATAAACACAATAGATAACTTTGAGTTTGAGCAGATATTTTCTTACAGAAGAAATTTAAATAAAACTTGACAAAAGACATATAAGGTATTATATATATGGCATATGACAAAATCTCTCAG
>MAYW01000137.1 GCA_001723765.1 Candidatus Scalindua rubra | reverse complement strand
CAAATGGCGCTGCCAAAACAATTAGAGCTGTTCGATATCGACGTTGCCTTGTTAGGGATAATTCTGACATAGAAAAGGAATTAAAATATTTACAACAAAACCAAAGAAGGATGAATTATTTTGAATATAAACAAAAGAATCTTCCTATAGGTAGCGGAGTTGTTGAGGCTGCCTGCAAAAATTTGATTGGTTCTCGTCTAAAAAAATCAGGAATGAGTTGGTCTAAAGAGGGTGGACAAAATGTTTTAAATCTTAGAGCATTAATTTTAAGTAATCGATGGGAAAAATTTTGGAACTATTTTTTACGAGTTCATTTTCCAGCAAATTCTACGTAATATCAATTGAGCACCCTTCTAAGATTTCAAAATTATAAGATTGGGGGCTCAATTTTAGATTCTAATTATAATGATGAAGTGTTACATCAAATAATGAAAAGCTTTAAGGATAAAATACACATCCCTGTTGATGTGAAAGTAGGTAGGATGATAGATAAAAGGAAAAAGAAACTCGGCGGTTTAAGATATGTAGATTTTTTAAAGAATGAAGAAATTCATGCAAAAGAAGAGGCATTAGATAATGGTCCTAAGACTATGTTATTATACAAAAAAAACATAAAGCAAAAAAATGTACAAACTATATTTGCAAATGGCCCTTTTGGCTTAATAGAAAATAGATCTTTTAGATTTGGGACTTACCAATTGGCTCGTATTTTTCTTGAGAATCGTCATGCCTTTAAGGTTTACGGTGGTGGTGAATTGAATCATGGCTTTAATTTGTTTTCAAAGAGGTTTAACATTGATACGGAAAAGCTTGGTGAACGTTGTTATGCAGGGAATGGTATGCTGCAATATATTGCAAGTGAGGGAGACTTGCCAGGTCTTCGTGCTTTGTCATATGGTATAATAAAAAACTAAGGTAATATTTAATAGGAGGGTTTGTTCATATCATGAAAATACATTCTAAGAATTTTACAAGAAAATTTTTGAAATTCTCATTAATTGGCATAATATTTTTCTTATCATGTGGAAAGGGAGAAGTACAACAAGGGGAGACAGTTGAATGGTATACCAAGCTTGGCTTCAAAGAAGTGGCGAAACAAATGAAAAAAGATACCCAGCTTTTAACACGTAAATTGGCAGAAGGCGATTGGGATGATGCAGAATTATTGTGTGCTGAAATAGGTAAGTCTTTTAATAAATTGAACCTTGACAGTCCTGATATCCCAGAAGAATTTTTTGAGCTTAAACAGAGATTTGATAAAGCTCTAGCAAAGCTTGTGCTGATATGCCGAGACAAAGAGAGCGATAAGGTTGATGCTCAATTAGAAGCGGTCAAAAAATCCTGTAGTTACTGTCACCGTGTACTCCGTAAAGATTTGGATAGAATGAATATGGAAACAGATTTTGATGTGGCGTTGGAAAGGGTATATAAAGATAGAAAAACTGATAACGATTAGTGTGGGCCTCAATGCATTTACCCCGTAGGAATACTTCGTGTGAAAGCACGGGGATGATAAATTAGATAACTAATTATCTGTTAAAGGAATCCAAGCCATGAAGGTACTCGTCACAGGTGGTGCAGGATTTATTGCGTCTCATCTTGTTGATAGTTTAATATCTCAAGGGCATGATGTAGTAATAATTGATAATCTTTCAACAGGTAAAAGAGAAAATGTTAACTCAAAGGCAGCCTTTTTTGAAGAGGATATATGCAATACAGAGAGTCTTGAGAAAATATTTTCAAAAGAAAAACCTGATATTGTCAACCATCATGCTGCCCAAATTGACTTACGAAAGTCTGTTAGGGAACCCTTATATGATGCGCAGATAAATATATTAGGTTCATTAAATTTAATAAACTTGTCGAATAAGTATAATGTGAAAAAAATCATATATATCTCTACGGGTGGTGCAGTATATGGAGAACCTAAATACTTACCAGTGGATGAAAAACATCTCATAAACCCCCAATCTCAATATGGTGTGAGTAAACATACTGTTGAACTTTATTTATTTGCTTTCAAACAAACCCATAACCTGGATTATGCAGTTTTACGGTATCCAAATGTTTACGGTCCCCGACAAGACCCTCATGGAGAAGCCGGAGTAGTTGCTATTTTTACCGAACAGATGCTCGATGGTAAACAACCAACTATATTTGGTGATGGGACAAAGACAAGGGATTACGTTTATGTAGATGATATTATAGATGCAAACATGAATGTTATGTTTAAATCCGTAAGCTCACATGATGAGATTTATAATATTGGTTGGGGTAAGGAAATAAAAGATATAGAGATATTTGAATCTGTTAGAGATGCTTTGGGACTTTATGTAAAACCAATCTATGATAAGAAACGTCAAGGAGAAATTGATCACATATGTCTTGATAGTACGAAGGCCGTTAAAGGACTAGGTTGGAAACCAAAAGTGGAACTTCAGGATGGAATAAGGCTAACTACAAACTTCTATAAAGAAAGAAGACAGACCATTGATGGAACTCTTGAACAGGATTGAATAGAGATTGTCAATATGAAAGTTTTGCCCCCCATCATTCATTCATAATTCATCATAACAAAGAGTAGCTAAGTATTATTTTAGACTTGAATTAAACATTTAACCTCACTATTATAAACTTCAGATTTTCTACGACTATTAAATCACGTTATACATATATTTACCCATCAAATGATGGATATTCTTTCCTATAAAATATTGATTTAACGTAATAATCATTATTCATAAGGTTTAGTCATTACTTCATCATTTCATTACTCCGGTGTTCCGATTGGCACGAAGTACTTAATTTCTATAAAAGTTTTCTGATAAAGATAAGATTATTTTTGTATATATAATATTTTTCGTCTGAAAATAAAAATTTGATAGTGCTTATGGTGCATCATTGGCAATATTGATGTTCCTTACCAGATAACGTTTTGGCGGGAATGTTTATCTCGAGGTCTAACTGATTTTTTTGGGGAAATCATACCATCAATCTATTACAAAACGGCAATCATCCTCATTTTAAACTATTGCAGACCAACCATATGTAGGGATGAATGTGCATATTTGCTCAACCCTGTGCTGTATAATATGTTCTTTTATTTTCCTTTTATTATGAATGTTGATAATGAGTAGATTAAAAAAAAGTTCAAGTGATCTTATTGCATACCTTAAATATCGTGATTGCATAGCGAAGTCTACTGATAATGGTATGCCAGGATTGTCTGTCCAAGAACACTCAAGATATGCAGGTGAAGTTGCCAAAGAACTTATAAAACGCCTACCTTATTCATGTTCAAAATTATTACCGGAAGGATCCATTACGATGGCTTCACTGCATGATATAGGTAAGATATCGCCTGGGTTTCAGGACAAACTCAACCCAAATTTGAAGAGATTGGCAGATATTTCGTTCTCAGGTTATGAACCCAATCATGCAGAAATAAGTGAAGCAAGCTTTATCTCATGGATTAAGAAAAGCAATCAGAATCTACAAGATATTGAAAAATGGGGCGAAACTCTTGGCTACCATCATGGAAAAAGAAAAAATCCTCATCAAGATATTGCCGGTGTTTATGGTGGCATCCAATGGCAGGAAGAACGCCATAAGCTGATGAAACTCTTGATTGACTGTTTTGGCCAACTACCTTCATACCCTCCAGATTCAATAGAACAACGCAATATCGTCAGCGGGTTTGTATCCATAGCAGACTGGATAGCATCGGATGAAGAATTCTTTCCCGCAGAAGGTCTTCCTACTGAAACTAATTTAGAATCGCACATTCAACAGACACTTGATACATGTGGATGGACATTCCCGGAAGTAGTAAAGGGTTTAACATTCGAGGACGTTTTCAATGGAAAGAAGCCTTATGTGATGCAGAATGAATTTATAGATTCTTTAAAAGGCCCGGGCATTTATCTACTTGAGGCGCCTATGGGAACCGGCAAAACAGAAGCAGCATTATATGCAGCTTATAAATTGATATATGAAGGACACAATAGTGGGATATATTTCGGCCTGCCTACTCGTCTAACCAGCAACAAGATATACGAACGTGTCCAGGATTTTATGCAAAAAATAATAGCAGATAAAATAAATTGCAAACTGGTTCACAGTCAGGCATGGCTTAGACCCTTTGGCGGTGAAGAGTTTAACACGGGCATGTCCTGGTTTAACCCTCTAAAGCGAGCAATTCTTGCGCCTTTTGGAGTAGGTACTATAGACCAGGCGCTTTTTAGCGTGCTTAGAGTAAAACATTTTTTTGTACGTACCTTTGGTCTGGCAGGAAAGGTTGTCATCCTTGATGAGGTACATTCCTATGATGTTTATACCGGAACTTTGCTGGATGAGCTTATCAAATCCCTCCTTGCTATGAACTGTTCTGTTTTTATCCTTTCAGCAACACTAAGCAGTGAAAGAAAGAAATCTTTTTTCAATCAAAAATTACCTGACCGAGAGGATTACCCTCTCATTACAATACAGCCAAAAGAAAGCAGAATAGAAACATTATCAGCAGGAGAAACAAAACGTAAAGACATAGAAGTTCAAATGTTAGATAATGATATTCAAGATACCGCAAAGATTTTAGTTGAAAAGGCAAAAAAAGGGATGTGCGTGATATGGATTGCCAATACTGTCAGAGAGAGCCAGGAATATTATAAATCCATAATAAGCGAAAAGAGCGATTCTGATTCCTTTAAGGTAGGATTACTGCATTCATGTTTTCCCGCATATCGGCGTGAAGAATTGGAAAAAGAATGGATTGATTCATTAGGTAAAAATGGAGACCGTCCCGAAGGTTGCGTTCTGATCGGTACCCAAATTGTTGAACAGAGTGTTGATATTGACGCGGATTTTATGATTTCTGATCTGGCGCCAACTGACATGCTTTTACAGCGTATGGGGAGGCTCTGGCGGCATCAGCGAACAAGACGTACATGTTCAAAACCTGAATTCTTAATCCGTTGTAAAGACGTTGATAACTGTGCTGACAAAGAGTCTCTTGAAGAAGCATTAGGAAAGTCACGATATATATACGCTCCCTACGTTTTGTGGAGAAGTTATCAAATCTGGAAAGGGATGACCGTGCTATCGATTCCAGAAGATATTCGAGAGTTATTAGAAAGCACATATAAAACCTTAGCTAATGAACCTCAATTTATTATAGAGCTGAAAGAAAAACTTGAAGATATAAAGAAGGAATTGCGACTGAAGGCCCTCGGATCTACAGCAGAGGCTTTGCTAGAATTGCCAGATGATGAATATGTAGCCACACGTTATAGCAGTCAGATTCAAATTCAGGTATTATTAGTAAGACACTGTGACTCAAAGGGAATATCGGCTAATCTGGTATTGATAAACGGAGATAATGTATTTGTAGATGCCATGAAAAGAGATTTCAACACAACAAGAAAACTATATCAGAATATAGTACCTTTGAATAAGAACTATTTCCGAAAGTATAGTAACTTCCACGTTCCCGAATATCTTTCGAAGCACATTTATGGTGACCTGATCATCTTGAAAAGACGGGATGACGGAAACCTTGTGCTAACAGATGAAAGGCAAACAAACCTGGCTTATGATGATTTAAAAGGAGTTTATAGAATCGAATATGTCTATTCCGTTGACACTGAAAAGGAGTATGATGATGAATTTGATTGGTGACCCCTGGATACCGATTATCTTTAAGGATGGTAAAAACACTTTTGTAAGCCTTGAAGATCTCTATAATAAATCTGATGATATTCGAGACCTTTCAGTGAATCCTCCTGAACGAATAGCCCTTATGCGCTTCCTTATTTGTATTACACAGGCTGCGCTTGATGGGCCAGGCGATGAACAAGAATGGCGAGACTGCCAGAACCGCATAATCCCTGAAAGCTTAAGATACCTAAATCAGAGAAAAGACAAATTCGAGCTCTACGGGGAAAAACCCTTTATGCAGATCAAAGAGCTTAGACCTGTCAAAGAAGCTGTTATTGACAAATTAGATATCTCTCTTGCATCTGGCAATAATCCTACCTTGTTCGACCATGAGGCAAATCTATCAGGCAGGAAGATTTTATCCCCCAGAAAGGTCATCAATTTGATAACCTTTTTGAACTTTTCACCATCGGGACTAATCGAACAGGCAGTATGGGGAAATTACAAACCTAATCGCAGTACATTTGCCTCACCATGTATAAAGTGGGCACATACATTTATAAGGGGTAATAACCTCCGTGAGACCATATTTTTCAATTTGTTATCAAAAAAGTGCGTTTCTTCCTTTCCCAATGCTGAATGGGGGAAGCCTGTTTGGGACTTCTTTCCTGATGGCATCGATAAAGAAGAATGCTTTGAAAATGCAAATTCTACCTATTTAGGCCGTCTTGTTCCACTCTCACGTTTTATTCTGCTGGGAGGAAGTGAAGATACAAGATGTATAATCGGACCAACACATAAGTCATTCAAGATCTCGGGTATGCCAGCATTCAGGGAGCCTTCAACAACTGTTATTTCAACTAAGAAAGGTGATCATAAGTATCTCCGTGTATTATCCAATAAGCATATATGGAGGGAATTGGGTTCTGTTCTTCATCTTTCAAAAGCAATGGAAGCAGGAGGCGCTCCTTGTTTGAATAATATCCAGCAATTATCTGATTACTTTGAAAAAAATATCGATATATGGGTTGGCGGGGTGGAAGTCGGAAAGAATCCAGCAAAACTCCATGATATGGTAGAATGGAACTTACCTATCCCCATTGGCCTGTTTGGTGACACGCCGTTATCGATATATCAAAAAGGGGTAGATAAGGCTGAAAAAATGGAGAAGATATTGAAGTCTGCAATCACTTCATATTGTGCAAACCTTTCCGCTAAAGAGATAAAAGCTGCATTATTCCAGAAAGCAACCTTAATCTACTGGAACACCCTTGATAGTTGTTACAAGTTATTGTTAGACATTGCAAATAAAAATAATAAACTTGATGAATGGTTAAAGCTGCTTTTTAATACGATGTTAAGGACATATGAAGATTCCTGCCCACATCAAACACCGAGACAGATACAGGCATTTGCAATCGGGAAAAGGAAACTCTTTGCAAACATAAATAAGAAATAAAATGACAAGGAGGTTTTATTATGAGGAGTGATAATAAACGAATCGAACGTCTAATTATTGCCCTTGAAAAGCACAAAGATGATCGCGGCGTTATGGCTGATCTGAAGAGAGGCTTTAGTGATTCTACGGCTGACCGCACATGGCCTTATTTGTCTAAATGGGGATGTGACATTGTTAATGACCGTGAGAGGATAATCTATCAAACCGTGTCTGCTGCTTATGCTGTTACTAAAGGTTGTAGTACAGATAAAGACAATTACAATATAGGAACAGTTTGCAGGCAGCTTGCAATAGGAGATGGGCGAGGAGATAAAAAACTAAAGACATTTGAGGCAAGATTCAGGAGACTATTAACCTGCTCATCGGTTGATGAAATAAGCGGACATCTGACAGGTATCATAAGGGCTGCTGCAGCGAAGAATATTGCCATCAACTTTAAGCGACTCTTTAAAGACCTATGGTATTACAGTGATAATGTTAAACTTGAATGGGCATCAGAGTATTGGAAAGTGGAGGAACCATAAAGATGAAATATCTATCTCAAATATCCATCAGCAAAAAAGAGGCAATAAAAAAAGGGTTCGTGGATTCCTATGCCTGGCATAAGGCACTCTGGAAGGCATTTCCAGGACAGGATGGAAAATGCCGAGATTATTTAAGCAGGATTGATTCAAAGGATAGATATTACCAGATTCTGCTTCTCTCAAATCAACGACCTACACTTCCAGACTGGGGACAATGGCAAACCAAAGAAGTTACTAGCTCATTTCTGGAGTACGAACTTTATCGGTTTGAGTTGCGCGCTAATCCGACAGTTAAGCGTATAGTTAGAGACAATGATAGAACTCGCAAAAAGAACGGGAGGAGAACGTCTATTTGCGATCGCAATGAACTGAAATTATGGATATACAGGAAGGCGCAAGAAGCAGGCTTTGAAATATACAATGACAAACTTGAGATTTCAGCACCTGTTAAGCAATCCTTTATCCGCAACGGAAGTATTGGCAAGCATTCAAAGGTTGATTTTAAAGGCATATTAAAGGTTGTTAATAGAGAGTTATTTAAAAAGGCTTTTTCAAGAGGTATTGGGTCAGCAAAGTCTTTCAGCTTTGGTATGTTAGTCCTTCAACCAATAAAAATCGATATTAAGAATTAAAACTTTATTATAGGAGGAGTAAAATGAGACTTATTGAACTTCATATTCTACAATCATTTCCAGTTACGTGCCTGAATCGAGATGATGTGGGGGCGCCTAAATCAGCCATATTTGGAGGGGTGCAGAGAGCGAGGGTGAGCAGTCAATGCTGGAAAAGAGCGATACGAGAGATAGCAAAGGAATACGAGCCGGCATTATTTGCAGGTCAAAGGACACGTTACCTTATTCAACCATTAAAAGATGCTTTTGTAGATAAAGGACAAGAAACAGAAGCGGCTGCGATCCTTGCTGAGGCCTTGGCAGATGAACTGGGTAAACTTGACAGTGTAGAAAAAGGCAATGTGAAAACTCTCCTTTTCTTTTCACCATGCGAAATCAGTAAAGTAGCGGAATCTATGCTTCAACAGCAACAACAGTATCAATCCATTATTGAAGCTACTTTAAGGCACAAAGAAGATATTAAGAAACTGGGAAGTACACAGGATAAAGATAAAGACCAAATTAAAAAACATACAGAAGCAATAGAAAAACAAAGAGATAATTTAAAAAAATACGCAGCAAAGGCTGCTAAATCTTTAAAAGACAATGTAAAAGACAATGCTGACATTGCCATATTTGGCCGTATGGTAGCTGATGATCACACACTTATGCGTGAAGGCGCTGGGCTTTTCAGCCACGCATTATCAACACATGGAGTTAGCAACGAGATCGATTTCTTTTCGGCGGTTGATGATAAAAAACCTGAAGAAGCTGAAGGAGCAGGCCATATTGGGACACTTGAATACAACAGCACTTGCTATTATCGGTATATAGGATTGAATCTTGGCTTGTTGAAAGATAACAAACATCTCGAACATTTTTCAGATGATGAGTTTAAATCAGTAGTCAAAAGCTTTCTTGAGGCTTCTATAAAAGCAGTGCCCGAGGCAAGGAAAAATTCAATGAGCGGATTTACACTGCCTTCTTATATCTTAGGGCTTGTAAGAGATGGACAACCCCTTTCCCTTGTCAATGCATTTGAAACACCGGTAAAATCATCATCCGGTTATATTGATGAATCGAATAAAAAGATGGAAGAACATTACAAAGCCCTCAAAGATACATACAGTTTGGTTGCACACAAAGAGGTAAGAATACCTGAAAGTAATTTAGATAATTTTATAAAAGATCTTATTGATTTTTTAAGTTAAATAAATAAAGGTTAATCAATGAATAAGCCTATAAAATATCTTGGAATGTTCCTTGACTCGCCGCTTCAATCATGGGGTTATCAAAGCCGTTTTGACCAGCGGACAACATTATCCTATCCTACTAAAAGCGGGATATTGGGTATTCTTTGTGCAGCCATGGGTATCCCAAAGACTGATACCAAAAGGTTGTCTGAACTTACTAATCTGTCAATGCAGAGTTATTCCCTTGTTCGTAATGAAAGACCGAATGAAAGACCGATTCGAAGGATAAAAGATTTTCACACTGTAGGAGGCGGTTATGCATATCCGCAAGAAAGGCAAAATATTTCTCCAAAGGCTGATGGCAGTAAAGGGGATACTGTTGTTACAAATCGCGAATATCTGATGGATGCAAAGTATGCCATAATACTGGGTGGAAATGAAAGTCTCATTGGAAATATAGGTAAATATTTAAAAAATCCCGTGTGGGGTGTCTGGTGTGGACGGAAGTCATGCATTCCGGCAGCGTCTATATTTCAAGGAATTTATAATAATGCTGATGAAACAATACAGAAGATTATTGAAGCAACGAATACACGTATTATCAGAAAGATTGTTGAAGTTGAAAACTTTGAAGAGGGTACAGATTCCATTAGAGATGTACCCGTAGATTTTTTAAAAAGAGAATTTATGGTAAGACGGATTGCAGATAATCCTGTATGAGGAGATCAAAATATGCCAATCTTTGAAAAGCCGCCTCTTGAAACTTTGACGCCTGCAAAGGAACGTTGGACTCCACTTTATCTTGAACATGGACGGATTGAGGTAGATGATTCCAGCGTAAAGTGGATTGGTGCAGATAAAACAGTGCTACGCATTCCTGTTGCCACCGTAAGCGCCGTGATGCTTGGTCCTGGTACGACAATAACTCATGCAGCCATAAAGGCGTGCAGCGATTCAAATACACCTGTCTGCTGGATAGGAGAGGATGGCTTGCGTTTCTATTCATTCGGCATAACACCCACACATGATAACGAAAGGGCGAGGCGCCAATCTGAACTCCATTCCTCGAAGCAAAAGAGGACTGAGATTGCAAGGAGAATGTTTGCCAGACGTTTTTCTAACGTGGATGTTTCAAACAGGAGTATTAAGGAACTCCGTGGAATGGAAGGGAAGCGAATAAAAGCGTTATATGTTGAAATGGGCGCACACTACGGTGTTACTTGGAAAGGGAGAAATTATAATCCAAACAACTGGGACTTGGCTGATAATATTAACCGGGCAATCTCTGCCGCCAACGCTGCCCTCTATGCCTTATGCTCCGCTATAATTTGCTCAATGGGTTATCTTCCGCAACTGGGGTTTATCCATATCGCAGGAACCATCCCCTTTGTTTTCGATATTGCGGATATTTATAAGCCAGAAACAACCTTAACTGCAGCCTTTCATGCCTTGAGTCTAAATCCTGACGCAGAGGAGAAAGATGTATTAGCTTTACTTAAGCAGCGTATTGAAGAACAGAGATTGTTGCAAAAGATTCCGAAAGATATAGAGGAGTTATTAAAATGACCGTAATTGTTGCCAATGATACCCCTCCTGCCATCAGAGGACTTTTGAAACGATGGTTTATTGAACCAAGACCTAACATCTTTGTAGGTACGGTTAATAGACGTACAAGAGAAAAAACGATTGAATACATAAGGCATAATGCGCCAGATCTCGGTTTACTTATTATTGCATCAGATAATAGTTCGCAAGGTTTTTTTGTGAGGACATTTGGGAAAACGAATAGAAATGCAGTAAAAAAAACAGGTCTGTACCTGATTGCAGAAAAGTGGGAAGAGGAGGAAGAAACCATTTAATTGCTTACTTATACTTTTTGTCATATAAAAGGAATATCATGCACGGCTGAAAAAAGATTATGGGATGGAGGTATTATTTCATGGGATGATTACCTTAAAAACAATAAAAGATTTTTTTCTTACAAAAAAGACCAATTCATAAGAAAGCAATTGGAGATTTCTAAGATTGCCCTGGAAGCAGACTCTATTGATTTTTTCTTTTCAAGACTTTCAAATGAACAGCAAGTTAGAGTATATCCTCACTTTAAAAACAAAATGGTGTTTCTTGATATTGAGACTACCGGTCTTTCTATTAAAGATGATTCAATAACTACAATTGCCATTTATAATGGGCATACTATAAAAAATTATATAAACGGGCAAAATATCTGGAATTTTATAGGAGATATTACAAAATATTCTATCCTCGTCACCTACAATGGTACAAAATTCGATATACCTTTTTTAAAGAAGTTTTTTGGAATTAATTTAAATCTATTTCACATTGATTTATGCCACGTATTGCATAATCTTGGTTACTGGGGTGGCCTTAAAGAATGTGAAAGAAAATTGGGTATTCAACGGCAAATTGAGGGTATTGATGGAGTTCAGGCAGTGCAACTTTGGAGTTATTATAAAAACATCAATGATAATAGCGCCCTGAAGCAACTAATATTATACAACTCACAAGATGTTTTGTCTCTTGAGCATATTATTATTAAAGCTTACAACAAAATAATGAAAGACTGTCCTGTTTCGAATAACATTTCATTAACAAAACAACCGTCATTATTATAAATACGTTCTTTGAAAATTTAATAACATACAATAGGTAGTAGTGGGAACCATGTGTAATATCAAAATACTACACTTTTCCCCACACACGTGGGGATGAACCGTTGTTTGCTGCTAAAAGATATGATCTGGATGACTTTTCCCCACACACGTGGGGATGAACCGTTGAGATTATTTATACGGGACAGAG
>MAYW01000136.1 GCA_001723765.1 Candidatus Scalindua rubra | reverse complement strand
CCATACTCCCAAAGCGGTATCATGGGCCTCTTCGAGATCAGCTCACTCGTGTAAAGAAGCTGCATAAAGAAGACATTGCCAAAGGGTTGGGTGAAGTATATTTTTGGCCTGCTCTGGAGAGAAAATATCGGAATGCGCCACGTGAATTCATCTGGCAATATGTATTTCCTTCAAATAACTTGATTGTATAGGAATTTCCATTTTAAATGTAAATAAATCAACAAGTTACATTTTTTTGTGCGGAAGCACATATCCAAAAGGGCGTAAAGCAACGACATGGATGTCGTTGTAGCCATTTTGAAAGAGTTGTGCAGGATGCGCTTAACTCGTCGGTAGACCCAAGAAGCGGTAAGGTGCGTCGTCATCATGTGCACGAGAGTGCATTGCAAAAAGAGATAAAAAAAGCAGCATATAAAGCGGGCTTGAATAAGAGGGTGACTTCACATACACTTCGGCACTCTTTCGCCACCCATCTTTTAGAGAACAGGTACGATATTCGTACGGTTCAAGAGCTACTCGGACATGCCGATGTTTCCACGACTATGATTTATACCCATGTTTTAAATCAACCCGGTTTAGCTATAACAAGCCCCATTGACGTATAGAGATGTAAAATAGAGGAGGCTCCAATACTGTTTGGCACGAAAAATGTATGTACTCAAGAAGGCATATTTTAGCAATTTTAATAGGTTTAGGATGTCATTCTGAACGAAGTGGAGTGAAGTGAAGAATCTCAGCTTTGAAACCATAGATTCTTCAGTCGTAACCTCCTTCAGAATGACAAATTCAATGATTTTTTGCTGCCGTCAAAATCCATGTCGAACAATATTGAGGCGGCTTCCTTTTAAATTCACTTTACAGGCCTTGCATTTAACACCAAGACAAAAAGAGGTTTTTTTATATATAGCAACATACATCAAAAAGAACAAAGCAGCGCCGACCTATGACGAGATACGAAGACGGTTCGGGTTCAGTTCGTTTAATGCCGTATTTAAGCATATTAAACAGCTTGAAGAAAAAGGTGTAATTAGAGTTCAGCCCAATCGAGCCCGGGCCATTACCATCGTTGAGGAGGTGACGCCTGCTGTTACTATTAAGTTATTGGGTAATATTGCTGCCGGTCAACCGATTGAAGCTGTTGAGGATGATGAAACAATTTCAGTGCCTCAGGAACTTTTGGGAAGGGGTGAAAACTATTGTTTAAAGGTAAAGGGAAATTCTATGACAGGGGATGGCATCTTTGACGGAGATATTGTTATCATTAATAAAAGGAATTTCGCTGATAATAATGAGATGATAGCAGCATTGATTGATAATGAGGCTACGTTAAAGAGATTTTATAAGAGAAAAGGTGGGGTTGAGTTAAGACCTGCTAATTTTTCTACTATGAAACCGATTAAGATTAAGTCAGGAGATTTTAAAATCCTTGGTGTGGTTGTGGGATTGATTAGAAGATATTGAGTAACTCTAACTTATAATAACGCTAATTAATAACGAAACAGATGATATTGCAATCTCTTACTTTAAAACTATCACATACCGGCCTGGTTAGGAATTGGCAATTCCCTTACTCACTAGAATTCTTTTCTTTTGCATTTTTCAAATATCTTGTTATCACGTCAAAAATAGCAGGAATATTGTGGTAGTTTCTATGACCCTAAGCAATAGGATGATAATTTCGTTTCTCTCTCCTCATATTGCTTTCCATAATACTTTAAAAATTCTCCTGTTTTAATTTTATTCCACCAATCCTTATTTGTAATGTACCATTTGATAGTACTCTTTATACCGTCTTCAAAGGTTATGTTAGGTTCCCATCCCAACGAGCGAATCTTACTGCAATCTATAGAATATCTTCTATCATGACCTACTCTATCTTTAACATGTTTGATTAGTGAACTTGGTTTTTTTAATTCATTCAAAATGAGATTAGTTATTTCGATATTTGTACATTCGTTACCTGCACTAATATTGTAAGTCTCTCCTGGTTTACCATTTTCCAACAGAAAATCGATAGCAGAGCAATTATCCTCGACATGCAACCAATCACGAATTTGTTTACCATCACCATAAACCGGAAGCTCCTTATCTTCCATGGCATTTGTTATAAAGAGTGGTAACAGCTTTTCAGGATACTGATTTGGCCCATAATTATTACACGATCTTGCTATTATAACAGGCACTTTATGTGTTACCCAATAAGCATTTGCTAACATCTCTGCACCCGCCTTACTAGCAGAGTACGGATTTCTTGGGTACAAAACATCACTTTCTTTAAATGAACCACTTGCTATACTTCCATATACTTCATCTGTTGATATCTGTATAAATCTCTTAACATTATTTTCTTTTGCCGTTTCGAGCAACGTATAAGTTCCCTTTACATCGGTATCAATGAAGGAATCCGCATTCATTATGCTTCTGTCAACATGTGAATCTGCAGCAAAATTCACTATTACGCTAACATCTTCTTCCTTTACTATTTTCTCTACAAGGTGCTTATTGCATATATCTCCCTTATGGAACTTAAAATATGGTAATTTATTAGAATCTTTTGTTATCTCATCTAAGTTTTCAAGGTTACCTGCATAGGTTAATTTATCAAGCACAACTACCTTTTCTTGTTGTTTTACTTTTAACCTGGCAAAGTGACTTCCAATAAAACCCGCACCACCAGTAATTAATATTGTCATTTTATGCGTACCTTAAATTTCTAACCTTCTTCTTATTTTTTACAAGCTTCTGATGTGTGGTAATTATATATCGAAATTCTACAATTCATTGAAATATAGCGCCTTGCAGAACTTGTTCATTATGTTACAAGAGATAGTATACATCCCAAGGGTGCATTCATTTTGCGAAGCAAAACCAAGAAGTTAGCGACTGAGCTAAGTTCTGAATAGTATAAAAAACTTTTGATAGAAAAAAATAAAATTCAAGAAATAAAGGATTAAGCGTTTACTGCTCCTCAACAGTATCAGCTAGAACGACTACTTTATTTTCTCTCACCTCCATAAAACCTCTGTTTAGGGAAAATGCGACTTCCTTCTCATCAGGTTCAGTAATATTTAATGGGCCCTGTTCAAGAGTGGTGATAAGGGGGGCATGTTGAGGTAGGATACCTAAATATCCATCGGTACCATGAACAATTATAGCCGCTACTTCGTTGCTATAGACTACCTTTTCCGGAGTGATTACGTTTAATTTAAAGGTTCTATCTACCAGAACTTAGCTCCTTTCTGTCGCTAACTTCTTGCATTTTGCTGCGCAAAATGAGATTGCACTTTAAAATGCATACTATCTTTTACGATAACCTGTAAGATAACATCCTTTTCAAAATTTATGAGATATTCATCTTATTGCTTACTTCCCATTCCTTTTGCCTTTTCTACGACCTCTTCTATAACACCTACCATATAAAAAGCCTGTTCATGGAGTTGATCGTGTTTACCATCAATCACCTCCTTAATCCCTTTTACCGTATCCTCAATTTTAACATATTTTCCTTTTATACCCGTAAACTGTTCCGCTACAAAAAATGGTTGAGATAAGAATCTCTGTATCCTTCGCGCCCTTCCTACTATGAGCTTATCTTCTTCGGTCAACTCTTCCATTCCTAATATAGCGATAAAGTCTTGCAAATCATTGTAACGCTGCAAAATCCTTTGCACTTCTCTGGCTACTTCATAATGTTCCTGCCCTACTATACGAGGATCAAGAATACGTGATGTTGATCGTAACGGGTCAACGGCAGGATAAATACCCATTTCTGCTATTTGTCGTGAAAGCCAGATTGTAGAATCTAAATGAGGGAAGGTTGCTACAGGCGCAGGGTCTGTAAAGTCATCCGCAGGTACATAGATTGCCTGCATTGAAGTTACAGAACCCTTTTTAGTAGACGTAATTCTCTCCTGTAAGTCTCCCATCTCATTTGCTAAAGTTGGCTGGTACCCAACAGCGGAAGGCATTCGACCTAGCAGAGCGGAAACCTCCGAACCTGCCTGTACAAAACGAAAGATATTGTCTATAAACAGGAGTACATCCTGCCCCTCCGAATCTCTAAAATACTCCGCCATGGTAAGCCCTGTTAGAGCTACTCTTAACCTTGCACCTGGCGGTTCATTCATCTGCCCAAATACTAGAACGGTTTTGTCCAGCACTCCAGATTCTTTCATTTCAAGCCAGAGATCATTACCTTCTCTTGTTCTCTCGCCAACACCGGAAAATACTGAAAAACCAGCATGCTCACTGGCAATACTCCTGATTAATTCCATAATAAGGACAGTCTTTCCAACGCCAGCGCCGCCAAACAGACCCACCTTACCACCCTTCGCAAATGGAGCAAGTAGGTCAACAACCTTCAATCCTGTCTCAAACACTGTTGTTGTCGTCTCTCTATCCTCAAATGAAGGCGGCGGACGATGGATTGGATAACGTTCTTTTGTTTTAACTTCACCAATATTGTCTATTGGCTCTCCCAATAGGTTAAATATTCTTCCCAGAACATCTGAACCTACTGGTACTGATATCGGCCCCCCTGTATCTATGACTTCCATCCCTCTCACTAAACCATCTGTGGACGCGAGCGCCACACATCTAGCAGTATCATTGCCTATGTGCTGTGCAACCTCTGCCACAAGGTCTATGTTTCTTTTTTCATCCTTGATTCTTATTGCATTTCGAATGGGAGTCAAATTTTCTGGAGGAAACCTCACATCTACCACAGGACCTATTACTTGTACTACTTCGCCTTTATTCAACGTAATTACCTCTCCTTCCTTACCATACAACTATCAAAATTATTAATTTAATATTATAGGAATATCCTTTTTAATTGTATACAAAACAATGGGTTACAGTTAATATCAATAAAGTCTTCCGAAGGTGCCAATTTAATGTATAGGAATTTCAAAGTTGTCCTGTGTCATTCCCATGAAAATGGGAATCTAGTTGTCCTTGTAATAAAAATTCTAGATTCCCGCTCAACAGATTGCGGGAATGACAGAAAAAGGTTAAGTCGTCGGATTTTTGTCTTTTAAAACTCAACCTAATTCATGTTGCTAACGCCTCAGAACCAGAAACGACTTCTAGCAATTCCTTCGTAATAGCCTCCTGTCTTGCCTTATTATACGAGCGAGTAAGATCACCTATAACTTCTTCAGCATTTTCTGATGCAGCAATCATGGCTACCCTTCGTGCTGCAAATTCTGCCGTTAACGATTCAAATATTGCCTGACGCAATTGAGCCTCTATATACTTGGGTAGAAGATTTGAAAATATCGCCTCAGGTGAGGGTTCTAAAATGTAATATCCTAAAAGTTTTTTTTCTTCAGGTTTTTCGGAAGTACTATCACCATTTGCTATCGGTAATAGTCTTAATTTAGAAGGTATAGATTTCATTACAGTTTTGAATTTAGTAAAGAATAAATATATTTCATCAAAAACATTTTCTTCAAAGTCTTTTATTAATTTGCCGGCTATTTCCGTTATCTTATTATCACCAATTTGTAATGACGAAAGGCTCAATTGTTCTACGGTATCAGTATAATATTTCTCAATTGTATATGGTCTATTCTGAAAAAAAATAAATCCTTTTCTACCAAACAATTGGAGCTTAATTTCCTTTTGTGAATTTTCCCTGATAAATCTAAGTGTATGCTGTATAATATTTGTATTATAAGCTCCGCATAGACCCTTATCGGAGGTTATCAGTAAAATCAAAATTTTATTAACTTCTTTTTTCGGATTAAAAAAATTGGCCTTTTCCGGAGTGGATTCCATTAAATGGTATAGAATGTTGTTAATATTTTGAGTATATGGTCGTGCAGACAATACTCTCGCTTCAGCCTTTTTAAGCCTGTTGGCAGCAACCATCTCCATTGCACGCGTAATCTGTTGAATGTTTTTTATGCTCTTGATTCTTCTTTTTATATCTCTGGTACTTTCCATAATCCTTCAATAGAATTTGCGAGACGTTAGCGACTGCCTGCCCGACTTCGTTCAGGCGTGGGAAGGAACTAATTTATATTCTTCCTTAAACTCCATAGTTGCCTTTTTTAGTCTGCTAGAAGTATCATCATCGATTTTTTTCTTCTCTTCTATTTCAAGAACTATTCCTGAATATTTATCTTTCATATATTGCAGGAATTTTCTCTCAAAGTCTTTTACTTTTTCAGTTGGTATATCATCTAAGTAGCCATTTATGGCAACAAATATCATTATAACCTGATCTTCTACAGGTACTGGTTCATATTGAGGCTGTTTTAAGATTTCTATTAATCTATCACCTCTGGATAACTGTTCTTGTGTTGATTTATCTAACTCAGAACCAAATTGAGCAAATGCCGCCAACTCTCTGTGTTGAGCCAAATTGAGCCTTAGTGCTCCAGCCACTTTCTTCATTGCCGGAATCTGTGCATTGCCTCCTACCCTTGATACCGACAGTCCAACACTTATCGCAGGACGAATCCCTGAATTAAATAAATCACTCTCAAGATAAATTTGCCCGTCCGTAATAGATATAACATTCGTAGGAATATAAGCCGCATAATCTCCTGCTTGAGTTTCCACTACCGGAAGTGCTGTTAGTGACCCGCCCCCACGTTCATCACTTAATTTAGCTGCCCTCTCCAGCAAGCGGGAGTGGAGATTAAAGATGTCTCCCGGGAATGCCTCTCTGCCTGGAGGTCGTCTAAGTAATAAAGATACCTGTCTATATGCAATGGCGTGCTTGTAAAGGTCATCGTACATTATCACAGCATGCATTCCATTATCTCTGAAATATTCTCCCATCGCACAACCTGCATAGGGTGCAAGATATTGCATAGGGGCTGGATCGCTTGCAGCGGCAACAACAACTATTGTATTTTTCATTGCCTCGTAATCTTCAAGCGTCTTAATTACATTTGCCACCGTAGAAAGTTTCTGGCCAATTGCTACGTAAATACTATAAACCCCGGTTTCCCTCTGGTTCAAGATTGTATCAATTAATAATGCAGTTTTACCTGTCTGTCTGTCACCAATGATTAATTCCCTTTGTCCACGGCCTATTGGTATCATAGAATCGATTGCTTTTAATCCAGTCTGTAACGGTTCCTTTACAGGTTGTCTTTCAATTACATTTGGAGCGCCTCCTTCCACCGGCATATATTTTTCTGTAAAAATTGCCCCTTTACCATCCAGTGGTTGACCTAGTGCATTCACTACCCTTCCAACTAATGCCTCACCAACGGGGACTTCTACAATTTTTCCTGTTGTCTTTACTGTGTCACCCTCTTTTATATTCGTATCTGATCCCAATAGGATACAGCCAACATTATCTTCCTCTAAATTAAGCGCTATGCCATACACACCATCTGAAAATTCTATCAATTCATTTGACATACAGTCATCCAATCCATATATTCTTGCTACTCCATCTCCTACTTGAAGAACTGTGCCAACACTCTCCATCCTTAATTTTTCTTCGTATCCTTCAATTTCTCTCTTTATTATCGAAGCAACTTCATCTGGTCTTACAGTCATATCTAATATACCCCCATAAAAATGATAAATTAATTAGGACACAGACTTCACTGATTAAAGAAAGTGCCTAAAGTGTAAAGTGAACTAAAGTGCCTAATTAAGTGACTTAAATGCTTAACTTTAGCTCACTTTAAGCACTTCAAACTTTAGCTCACTTCATATGCAATCAAGCTAAGGCAGTTTTTGACAAATTCTTTTTCAGATTTTTTAAGTGATTGGTTACGCTTCCATCAATTATTTTATTTCCTATTCTAATTACCATTCCACCAATTATATCCTTATTTATCTCTGTTTCTAATTCCACCTTTTTTTTCATCAGTTTTTCAAGATTTCCTTTTAATTTGATAATTTTGGAATCAGTTAAAGGAAATGCCGTTTGAACTTTAACATGCGTTACACCCTTTATTCTTCCTGCTACTTCTTTGAACACATCCGGCAGAGAATCCAGCATCCTCTCTCTCCTCTTTTCTATCAAGATAAAGAGGAAGTTTCTAACCCACTTATTAGAACATTGAGGACCAATTGTTTTGTTAATTATGTCTTTTTTGTCGGTTTTTGCAATTGATGGATGGTACAGAATATTGCGGAATTTCTTGTTTGTTCTCAACAGTTCTTTAATACCTTCCAGATCTTTTTCTACCTCATCAGCAATTCCCTTTTCACTGGCTACTTCAAACAACGCCTGTGCATAGCCGACTACAACACTCTCTCCTATCAAGACAGTTCCTCCACACCATTACTTCAGATTCAAAAATAATATATTCTCCGACTAACTATTTAAGGTCTTCATAACTTCGCAACTGGCCTTGATTGTTGAATCAATATCATCATCACTATGAGCGGTTGAAACAAAAGCCGCCTCAAACTGTGAAGGAGCAAAATAAAACCCTCTTTCCAACATCCCATGGAAGTAAGATGCATATCGCTCCGTATCACATCTTTTAGCAGATTCATAATCAGTTACTTCCGCCTCATTAAAAAAATGTGCAAAGCATCGAACCCACGCGAGTATGATAAGTAAGTATTCCCGCATCACTAGCAGCGGTCTTTAAGCCTTCAGATAATCTCTTAGATCTTCTTTCTAATTTTTTATAAATACCCCTCTTTTTTAATTTTTCTAACGTAGCAATACCGGAAGCCATTGCTAAAGGATTACCGGATAATGTTCCTGCCTGATATACCGGACCATTTGGTGACACACAGTCCATGATCTCTGCCTTACCACCATAAGCGCCGACAGGTAAACCTCCACCGATTATCTTACCAAGTGTAGTTAAATCAGGAGTTACCTTAAATAGTTCCTGTGCACCTCCGTGAGCAACCCTGAATCCCGTCATTACCTCATCGAATATTAAAACGATTCCGTACTTGTCGGATATATTCCTTAATCCCTTTAAATATCCTTTCTTCGGTGGTACTACGCCCATATTTCCTGCGACAGGCTCTATAATAATGCAGGCAATCTTCGCGCCTTGATTACGACAAACTTCCTTAATAGCATCAAGATTGTTAAAGGGTATGGTTATAGTATTTCGTATGTAATCTTGCGGGACTCCAGGACTTGTGGGAACACCTAATGTAGTTGCGCCTGAACCAGCTTGGACAAGAAGACCATCTACATGCCCATGGTAACAACCTTCAAACTTAATTACGAGATCTCTCTTGGTATAGCCTCTTGCCAGCCGAATGGCACTCATAGTAGCCTCAGTGCCCGAATTAACCATTCGAACCTTTTCAACAGAAGGCATGGCCTCCTTTATGAGTTGGGCCAGTTGTGTTTCTAATTCAGTCGGAGCTCCGAAGCTTGTGCCTCTTTTTAAGGTATCCTTTACCCGCCTTATAACTGTTTTGTCAAGGTGCCCTAAAATCAAGGGACCCCAGGAACATACATAATCAACATATCTATTGCCATCAATATCATTAATGTAACAACCATGACCTGATTCTATAAATAGAGCATTACCTCCTACTGCTCCAAATGCCCTTACGGGGCTATTTACACTGCCAGGAATGCTTTCCGAAGCTTCCTTAAATGCCTTTCTTGACTTATCGATAACTAACATATTAAAAAGTATTAATAAAAAATCATAAGAGTCCCAAAACTTATCAAGAAAGGTCTTTATTGTCAAATAAAAACCAAGATGCGAATTTCAAACGAATTTTATTGTGCACACGTCACAAGACAAACTCCAAACACCTATTTTCATCTTGCTTTTCAGCTTTAATTTAACTAAAATAACACATTTTAAATAAAAACAACCTGGAAATATCGTCCCTAGATACTTAATAGATGGTAGGGAATTCAGATAACTTTAAAAGTGGGATTCGATTTGCTACAAGAATAAGCACTGGATTGATCGTCGCCATATTTCTGGGAACATTTATTGGCTATCTTCTAGACAAATATTTTCATACGGATCCCTGGTTAATTTTGCTGGGGCTTCTTATTGGCTTTACGATTGGACTGTTTAATGTTTATAGGCATTTTAAGGAAGAGGAAAAAAAATAAAACGATAAGTTATAGAATTTCCGAGACGTTGTTAGGAGTCTAACATTGAAACAGCACAATCCTATAGAACACTTTGAACTTCATCCTCTTATAGAAATCAAGCTATTTGGTATAGATGTCTCTGTAAATAAGGCTGTTATAATGATGTGGATTATATGTATCCTGATTCCCTGCATATTTATGTTAGCAGTTAAAGGAAGAAGGATTATACCTACTAGGCTTCAGAGCCTGGCGGAAGTATGTATTGAATTTTTAAAGAATATGGTAGTGGAAAATATGGGCAAAGAAGGTCTTAAGTTTTTTCCTTTTATTGCTACGTTATTCTTCTTTATCCTATTTTGCAATCTTCTTGGAAAGATTCCTGGCGCATACACAGTCACCAGCCAGATTATTGTTACTGGACTCTTTGCAATAATTGTCTTTATAATAAGTCAAATCGTAGGCTTGATAAAACACGGACTCAAATACCTTAAGATATTTGTGCCTGAAGGAGTGCCAAAATTTATTTTACCTTTAATAGTACCCGTTGAGATAGTAAGTATGATATTCAGACCAATCTCTTTATCCGTCAGGTTGTTTGCTAATATGACAGCAGGTCACACCATACTCATCGTATTTTTCTCAATGGCCATATCACTTAAGTATATAGGTTTTATACCTTTCCTTGTTACTGTGCCATTAAACGGGCTAGAGATATTTATCGCTTTTATACAGGCTTATATATTTACCATTCTAACGTGTGTATACATTGGTGAGGCTATTAAGATGCATTGAAATCTACTCGTGAATTGATTTAATTTTATTGAAAGGAGGTAATTTATGGAAAGTACGGCAGGTGCATTAATTGGAATGGGCATGGCTGCTGCGGGTTTTGCAGGTGCGGGTGTAGGAATAGGATTTATCTTTGGAAAGATGATAGAATCAGTAACTCGCCAACCCGAGGCAGAGGCAAGGGTAAGTAAGTATATGTGGATAGGTTTTGCTCTTGTGGAAGCAACTGCCCTTTATGGTCTCGTTATTGCCTTTATCATTATGGGTATGAGGGGGGGATGACGCTTTGTTCATATTTTAGAAAATTTTCGTGTGATTGTAGAATTTCCGATATATTTAAAAGGAGAAAAAAATGCCTCAATTCGACCTACACTTTCTGACGCCCTTGACATTTTGGTCAATAATATCTTTTATTATATTGATGGCGATTCTTTACAAGTATGCCCTTCCAGCAATAACTGAAATACTTGATTCTAGACAAAAGACGATAATAGATGAAATTGATCGAGCGGAGAAGCTAAGGAAAGATGCTGAAAAAACACTGGCTGAATACCAGGAAAAACTACAATATGCCTTCCAAAAGTCTGAAGAAGTCGTTAATGATGCTGTAAAGAAGGCAGAAGAGATACACCAAAAGAAGCTTTACGAAACAAATGCCGAGAAGGAAAAGATTCTTTCTGACGCCAGAAAAACTATAGAGTTTGAGAAAGATAAGGCGCTAATTGAAATACGGACCCACGCTGTTTATTTAACTATAGCTGCAACAGAAAAATTGACCAGAAAGACATTGACAGATGCCGATTCAATACGACTTGCAGAAGAATCCATAGAGGATGTTTTTAAAACTATGAGATAATATCTTTTTGCTGCATATAAAGAGGAAAATCCGTGTCACAAATTGCTCATTTCTTTATGAACCTCTTAAAATCTATTTGACAAATATATGTTTTTAAATTACTATTTGTTTCAGTCTTTATTAATTTATACCTGTAATTAAATTTATTTAGAGATATCATGGATAAAGGGAAATTTATGAATTTATTCCAGTTAAAAACAAACTTAATGAGTAAAAGGGTAGGTTTTATAGAGATAATAAGAGAAAAAGAGAAGGATGCATTAGAAGCTTCTACAAAAGTAATAATGAATCTCACTATAATCGGATTAGCGGCAGCGATAGTTGGACTCATAGTAATGATGGTATTTTTCTTCACACATTTAAATTGCTTTACACCAATAACCTTGCAATTTTCGAAGTGGGTTTCTTCTCCATTTATAGGATTTGCTATATTAATTATGAGTGTAAAACTTGTAGTGGTTTCAGTAGGCTTAACCGTAACAATATTAACAGTGAAAAACACAACTTTTAAGGATGTTCGATTAAGGTTTATAGAAGCGTGTAAGCTACGATTACGAGTCTTATTAAGGAGAAAAGTGCAACCTCAAGCGAGTTAAGCGCATCCTGCGCAACTCTTTCAAAATGGCTACAACGACATCCATGCCCCGTCGAATAATAACATACAAAGCCGTTTGAGGTTAAGTGCTTTTTTCTTATTGCTTAGCATAACTTATGACATAAAATGACCTATTCTAC
>MAYW01000135.1 GCA_001723765.1 Candidatus Scalindua rubra | reverse complement strand
TGCGGCAAATAATTTTTGAAAGTGGTCCTAAATATTTTTGCCATATCCGTTTTGATCGTCCATTTCTCCATTCACTTTCCTCTGCATAATAATAAGTAATGCCTTTGATACGTTTACGGGTCAAATAGGCCATGGAATCCCACGAACAATTATTAGTTAGGGGGAAGATTACCATAATTATGCCATAAAGTCAATAAAATAATGTACATACCAATACAAAAAGTTAGGGGGAATGATTAAAAACTCTAACTCGTTGTAATATAATGAGTTGGCGAATTAGCCACGGCTAATTCGTAAACTCTTGCTAGAAAGGCTCTTTGCTGAATTGGAAGCTGAAGGATTTCTTTTACTAATTGTTCAGTGTTCATACTCATAATAAAATATTATACTTCTCATAAAATTTCAGTCAACTTTATTATATCTTTGTGTGTAAACTACCTCCCCACCTGAAAGACGTAGTCGGGGAAGTCGTGCCGGGGACAGAGTATATAGAAAGTTAGAAAGTATAACAAGAGGAAAATATTAAAAATATTAAAATGTAACAAATTAACAACGAATGAAACCATTTTAACAATGATAATCACAAATCAAGGTTTGACATCAAAACTGGATGCATCAAAACTGGATGTAGACAAGAACCTTACTATACTTTAAATATAGGAGCGCTAACATTTGATCTTTCAGCTACTTTTTGTAATTTTTTATATACAAAAACTTGCATCTCCTCCATATCACTTTCCAGCATACGGGCAAGAAATAAATGCCCTAACATAATTGATCCATCTTGTATTATCACACTAAAACCAGGCATTTTCTCTTTGAGTTTTTGGCAATATTTTGAACCCCCTTTTATTAATGATCCTATAACTTCATTGGTTTCTTGGCTGTAATAAACAGTCACTAAATCGTCTATACGTTCAGCATAAAAACTGTCAGGTCTGGCCAAAAATTCCACACAGTCACCATCTTCGTCATAGGTTGCGGTAGGCTCAAACTCAATATTTTCATCGAGATATCCGAGTGCTGAGTCTTCAAAAAATTTTTTTTGTTTTATTACTCATAATACTCTCTTTCTAAATCGTTTATCATATTCTTTCGGCATATCCAAATCCCTACTATCGGCTTTTTCCCATCTCCAATTATAGACAACATTCTCTTCATTTACAAACACCAAATAAACTTGATCCGGCCAAGCTTCCATTTGCTGTCCATTGGATCTAAAAGCTTTAGATGGCTTACCAACATAACAATGCCATCCTATAATATCGTCTTTGGGTTCCTCTTCGTCTATGCGCAAACCTTCAAATATTGCTTTCGGCTTCATCAACACTTCCGGCAACACATATGCCATCTCATAGACATGTCCTTTTCCTCTGCGAGCAACAATTTGCATACGTTTACGATTTACCTTTACAGAAAATTTCTTCCCATCAATAGGATTTATTGCATCAAGATGCACATAATGTCGACTCACAGGGTTACACATCTATGTATAGTTTAAAAATGTATAAATATTAGTACATCCCGCATTAAAGTCAAGGTGAAGGAGAGTTTCTTTGGTGTAAGCCTATGTTATGCAAATAGTTAGAAGCTGTAAATTTGCTGCTACAACCCTTTGCTATCTTCTTAGCATGTTCCAATGCCGTTTATCTATCTTCCTTGAATTAATCAACTCATTTATCATTTTTTTCATAATCCTATCTCACAGGCTTTCAAGGAAGCTATCCATATTTACACCATTAAACAATCCCCAGTCCCTTCATAGCCGCCGTAATAGGATTCTTATAAAAAATAGGATCAACGGATTCCACGATTTCTGCAGCAACTTCAAAGAAATGCCTTTTATTCTCAATAGGAATAATAGCCTTTTTCGCGCCATTATCTAAAGCTACCTGGAGAGGTTCTGACAATGACGGTAAAGGCTTGAGATTTCCTTGAACCGTCATATCTCCTAGTACAACAACTGCAGGTAATGCGGACTGTTTCTTTAATGCTGAAAGCAAAGCAACGAACAGCGCCATACCAGAAGGAGCACTTACACCTGTACCTAACAAATCTACTGCTTCAACGCTAAAATCATGCGTATTAAAATCTGACCCGACTCCTACTTGATCCTTTACACTCTTTAAATAATCAAAGGCTCTTTGAAAAGAATCCTTCATAGGTTTTTCTAAAGATCCAGAAATTTTCAATTTCCCTGTTCCCTGAAGTATATTAACTTCTATTCTATAAATTGATATTTTTGATTGTTCTCCCACAGCGATTGTATATACTGTTCCAGGAGCAAGTGGATCAGATGAAATCAATCCCTTTCCACCTTCTTCTGGTACTCCTACAAATGTTTCCTGCAATGAATCTTTATCTATAATAGAAAAACTTGTCTTTGAATATTCATAGGGAGCCAACTTCTTTAATTGCTCTTTTACCCTTCTCCTACCTTCAAGAGCTACTTGAAGATACTCTCTTGCCTCGTCTTTAGTAAATTCACCATCCGGATGAATAAGTTTTAGCAATCCTGATATAGCCTTTCGCACAGCTTTAGAGTCTCTTGTATTCAAATGTGAGCCTAAATTAAAGAACCGATCTATACCCTCAGTATAATTTCTTTTTCTTAATTCTTTCATGGCCTCCGCAAAATAATCAACGACAAAACCGTAATTATCTGTTAGAAATTCATTTCTCATTTTATCTATTTCCCATCCAGGTAAGTAAAAATGTATTCTATCCAGAAATGCAATATCATCTCTTATTATGTCAGGCAGTGGAGCAAATAAATGAGAACTATGAACTAGTATTTCGACCGGTTGATTAGTATTACCAAACATCACAACAGATGCCTTTCCACTTAATGCCTCTTTCCCACGTGCAAAAGTTCCAGACTCACAATAAGTTTTCATGGATGTAATGACTTCTTTGGGCATCTTACTTAAATCTGCCACTTCATCAAATGCAACAGCATCCCAAATACCTACGAGACCGATTTGACTTTTGCTGATATTGTAAAAAAGATTCGCAACCGTAGTAGGCCCTGTAAGTAAGATTACATAAGGTGATACATCCTGAAATGCGTATGACTTCCCTGTGCCACGAGGTCCTAATTCAATAAAATTAAAATTATTTTCAACTAATGGTATGAACCTGCAAAAAATAAGTAATTTTTTTCTTTTTGTGAATTGAGAAGGCTCAAGTCCAATTGTCTGAAGTAAAAAATCTATCCACTCATCTGTTGATAATCTCTTTCTCCCTTCGACGTATTCATTAATATCAAATGCGGCAATTTGTATTGGTTTTAATTCTCTTATTCTAAATGGACTCTTCTTCCCCGAACCCTCTTCTTCGTAAAGATATTCCATCTCAACCTGTGCCCATATACCGCCTTGCAGTAACTTCTCATATTTATGAATATGATTTTCAGAAACATGGACATTTTTATATCCAAAATTTACGAGTGTAGCCCAATATTTATCTTCGCTTGCCACAAGCCGAACAGATACCTTGTCTATAAAAGTATGCTTCCCTTTTGTTTTTACTTTAGCTTGTGCTTTCATGCTTTCATCCGGTCTTACATAATTTTCGGCTAATGTATTATTTACAATTTTTAGCCCTGCATTAATCGCATTGTTATCATCTGTAGCGCAATACTTACCTAAAAGGTATTCCAAGACATAAACCGGAACATTTGCCCCGACTTTTACTTTTCTTACAAGGTCTTTTCTTACAACTTTCCCAGAAAAAACAGAATTCACCTTCTCATTCAAGTTTGACATAAAACACCTTTTTCATATTGTGATTTTCAAAGGAATATCATCAACTTTAGCTAATTCCAATTCCGTTATTGAGTCAATCAGGCAAATAGTGACACTACCCTCCATGATGTCATCATTCAAAATAATAGTCACAACATTTTTTTTGTTTTGCTCTAATACTATTTCTTTTGTAGCTTCCTCAAAACCGTATTCTGAAGTTTCTGCCCGCCCGATTTCTTCTTTATTCTCAAAAATCTTTACTCGAACCATTTTCCTGTTGTCCAACACCTCAGGTATAAGTAATTTCTCAACTTTATACATGATAGTTACAGTAAAGATACGATTTGTTATTGTGTCTTTAGATAACGTTATATAATATTCTTCTTTGGCAGGATATTTCTTTTTAGGACTAGGCTTCATCTTAATATCTACCACAGGCACAACCATTTCTTGAAGTGAAATGCCGCCATGGAAATACTCGTTGTCACCACCAGGTGTCTTAAATACGGCTAATGTTCTAGGAAAAACAAAGTCTAAATCACTTTTATATCCAAAGTCAGAGGCTTTAAAACGTATTGTGTTTTGAGGGTTATCACCGCCTATTCCGATCCAAACACGCTTGTGCAAATCAAACGTTTTCCCTTTTGGCACATCAACTTTTGAATCTTTACCCATCTCACTGCCAAGTAAAAAGCCATGATCTGCCGTTACAACAAATGACTCGACACCCAATTCTGCAAGATGATAAATCGCGCGCTTCATCTGTAGAAAAATATTATTCATAACTTGCCTGGCCAATAACCCCTGTCCACTTTCGCACAAGCTATCAATCTCCTGGGAAGTAATAATAAGCAAGTCTGCTTTTTTAACTTTTTCACGTACTGCCTTTCTGGGTTTTATTACTTCCTCTAGTTTAAACGTATCGGTATAAAATTGAGAATTATGAGATATGTACTTAATTCTTTCGTTTCTATTAGAAACCTTGATATCTCCTGCTTTAAGACCAAGTTTTTTGCCAGTAGTTTGAATATAAATAGATTCATCTGAAGATAAAGACAGCGCTAACATGCCGAATGGAGTTGTCGTCGGAAGATTAGTCAACGCACAGAAAATTTCTTTCTTTTCACACTCTTCCACTGAATGAAATAGTTCTTCTCCCATTTCATATCTAAGTGAATCCACCATGAAATATGCGCATTTCCCCTTTTCTCTTAAAACAGGTAAAACTTTGTTTCTAAAAATATTCTTTTGCCGCATAATAGTATCTATTGCTAACATCTTGCCAGATTGCATAGAGGACAATGCATAATCAACCTGAATACTTAAAAATTTAGAATATTCCTCTCGACTTTTTATTATAAATCTTTCAAGTTTATCATCGAATGTATTCCCGATATCAAAATCTGCGTATTTTAGTTCCATCAAACGATAGAACTTGTCCACTAAATACCATCCACTATTATTTGCGCCAATATAATATTTAACTATATCTGACAAACTTAATGTTTGTCTTTTTATATCTTTTAACGCCATTTTAATATGTAATCGCAGATTAACACAATATCCTATAATCAACCAGATCAAGGAATACTCCGCCATTTTGGATGCCCAGAACAATGATTTCCTCTTAATTACAACTTCTTGTATTTGGCTTAAATCTTTTATTTCTTCATTCAGACAACATTCTATTAATTTTTCTTCAATTGCTGCAAATGTTTCACCTTCAATAATAGCAGAAGTATCAAAACTCTCAGCGCTAATTCGATATGTACTTTGTACTTTGTTAGCGCTTTTTATATACTCGTCACTTATATCTGATCGTTTCCGCCACAAGTCCACTAAACTTTTTTGTGTTTTCCTTAAATCTTGCTTTCACAGGCAGTTTCAGATTTTTATACTTGTCTCTATACTTTTTATCTTTTAATGATTCTATAAAATCTACCATAAGAATAATTTCTATTGTTTTATTTCTTAACTCGTCAATTTTTTTTAGTATCCTTCAAATCAATTCCAAGAAAATTATATATAAGTTTATTAAGTTCTTTTTCAACTCTTTTTGTCCTGATGGTCTCATCAAGAGTCGTGTTAGTAATAAATGACAAGACAATTGTTTGAGGTTCACTGCCCTTGAATATTATTGACAAGGTTGCTGTATCAATAGATTTAGCATTCTCAGCAATTTTTTCTATTTCTTCTATTGAAATTGTTCTTTCTTCTATTTTTTTGCAGATTTCAGATATCGCTTCTGAGCTTAGCCGGCCAGATAAAGCTGATTTAGCAATAACAGCCAAACTTGTATTCTCTTCTAAAGAACCGCTTGGTTCTATAACACAACCGCTTTTTTCTAGTTCTATTAATGGGAAGTTCACGTCATCTCTTTTTCTATCTACATAAATTAACAAACTTTGCCTATCCTGATTCTCAAAATGTTTTTCAGACTTGAATCGTAAATCATAATATGACCCTTCATACTTAATACTGGGTACATCACATAAATCTATCTTATCTACAATGTCTTTATAATTCTTATCCGGATCATACCAAAGGACAATCCCGTTCTCAGTTATCTTCTTTTTTATAATATTCTCAATATAGTTTTGTATCAATAAACTCATACTCTATATTTATTCTAAAATAATTTTTTTGCCTTCTTTTAAAAGTCCCTCTATTTGTTGTACAAACCTTTCAAGTTGTTCTTTGAATTCATCAGGACTAGTAATATGTTTACCAAAGTAGTCAGAGAGTTTTATCTTTTCAATATTTTCATCGCTTTTTGCCACAAAGTCATCTATGAGTTGCTGAATACGCTGTTCCATTACATTCTTAGCTGATATATCAGATTCCATTTGCATTATAGTAGCTCTACAACTGGCACAAACTAAAGAACTCTTCAAGTTTAATTGGTCACAATATCTTGAACTTATATCTTTCAAAATGGTTTCCCTTATATCATCAGGCAAACTGCTCCACTCAGACATACCTTTTGCCGTTTCCTCAAGTCTGCGATATAATTCATCTCGTTTTACATGGCCTTCCTCATATATTTTAAAGTAAACATTAGATATTTCTTCAGTATCATTAACTATCGTGCCCATTCTGTCATAGAAGTCTTCTGAACTTATATTCTCTCTCAATCTATTCATTTTTTCGTGTAATGGGTCATCGTCAGAAATTTTATTTTCTAGGACAAAAATGACTTCGGATAAAATCCTTTTAGCTTTATTGAAGTTTTCCAGATTATTGCCTGATAGCGCCATATTAATCTTATCAACCTTTTCCAGACTGGTTTTTAGAGCTTTACCTTCCTCCACTAAAATTTAACACAATCATCTGAAGTGTTTTCCTGTAATTGTGTCATGGTCTTTAAAATGTCATTTACAAATTCTTTACAAGGTAAATCATGCGCTTGTGTCATAGCATTTAATGATAACAGGTCTTCTTTTCTTCCGTTTGCGAGTTCTTTTAAAGCCTGTTCAATTGTATTTTCTTCCGCGTCTACCTCCCTGCCGGTTATGGCTTCGTAATTAATACAGGCATCTCTAATATGTTGAAGGGATATCGTTTTCTCACGAGGGGTAAAGGTTGAAACCTTAAAGGCATTATTATTTATAATGGCTTCTCTTCCCACATGGTCGTCATAGCTTTTATAACGTTTACCTTGATAACCTATTTCAATAACGCCAGCCCTGAATAACGTTGCTAATACCAACCGAAGCACATCACGCTCCCAACCGTAGCCAATTCCTCCAAAATGGTTCTCCAATAATTTCCCCGTTAGCTTCTCTCCATAAGCGTGTTTATCACGAATATAACGCATGATTTCTTGTGTGATTTCAGCATTCGTATTAACAACAAATTGATTCCCCTGTTTTGAAATCAGCCCATATCCATCTTTACCCTCATAAAATATGGGTGGAAGGCCGGATAGGTTAACAGCAGTCAATATGTTTTGCGCTTCTTTACCTGATAGACGCTTTGCACCCAATGTAAATTTTGGGAATAATTCTGGAATCAACGAATCAAAAAGTTTCTTTACACTTTCAAAGAAATCTCTTCCCTCGGCAGATACATCTTTTTTTATTCCCCTGAATATAGTAGCTCCGCTATACGCTGCATCTTCAAGTTGTTTTCTTAACCCTCTTTGCACCTTATCTTTTCTTATTTTTTCCTCACTGAAACATTTATGTTCTTCAGCAGAAAGTTGTCCACAAGACGCAAGCCTTTCGTGTAGTCGTATCATCTTGTCTGATCGATACAGCTCCTCAATTAAACGATGAATTTCCTCATTTTGAGATACAATCCAGAATATTTTATTTTTATTACTCTCATGGCGGGAGTCTCTCTTTTTCTCCTCACAACAGGCATTAAATTCATCTGCATCATCAGTGATTAGTAGTCCAACCTCTATATCTCCTCTATCGCCTATATTTTTACCATCTAAGACATAAGTTATTTTAAAAGTTCTTAACCCTTTATAATTAATGTGTGTTGCCTTAGAATCGCCAAATAACCCTTCCATAATTTCCACACGTATCTTATTCCTATCAGCAGGTTTTGGAGACAACTCGTTTCTTTTAATATCCCAATTCTTTTCCTGAACTGTGAGTAATTTATATCCATCATCGCTAAGTTTTATAAATTGAGCCCTCTCTAAATTCTTAACTGCTTCTTCTACTTCAGACAGACAGGACTCGGCTCCAATGTTAGGATAAAGAACTGCCGCAATATTTTTAGTAGTACGTGGCAAATCCTTAACAAACTCTAACAAACATATTGCCTTGGCAACCTTTATCACGATATTATTATCCGAAAACCTCTCTTTTATCGATATAATATCCCTTTGTTTCTCACTCGATAAATTATCCTCAATCAAATCATATACCTTATCAAACGTAACAATCATTCCAACTTCTTCATCTGCAAGTTTCACACGTGGATTAATAAGCATTTGTTGTGCCTGTTTAATAATTGTCCTGTTACTTCCTCCAATGTGCCTTTTTGCTCCAGGTAAAAGCCTTATTCCGGACATAATATCTATGCACAAATCAATATGGAACGGAAGATAAGGATATAAATTAATAAATTCGTCTCTTTGTATTTCAGAAGTTCTTGATGTATGTTCCAACGATGTACATTGATTCAATCTATGCTGATTATCCTGAAACATTTTGTTAAGTTGCGGAACTATTGCAGCTTTTTTGGTTAATACTCTTTTACTGGCGACCTCAGCAATATCTGCCGGTGCAAGGTCTATCTCAATAGGAAACCTGTCTTTCAGCCGGGCCAGTTCAATCCTTCTATCATCAAGCGCACTTACAACTTCGTTCAGTTTCTCCTGAGAAGTCACAATCATCCATGTTGGAGCACTGGCTCTTTTGTTTGATACTCTGTTTCTGCTCTCAACTCCTATTGCCTGAATAATAGCCTGAAGATCCAGCATCTTGTCAACACTTCGTGAAACATACTGCCCAACTTCGTCAACCACAAATACCAATCCTTTATTTTTCCCCCTCCGCCCCATAAGCTCAAAGGCCAGTTCTGCAAATTTATTTGGAGTAATATCTGCTCTACCAATAGTATCACCCGATCTTACCAGTGATCTTGACCATGAATCAGGTTGATTATAAGTCCTGTCATCCATTAAGTGCAAGATACGGCTTGCCTCATTAATTGCACTTGCCCTCTTGCGTCCCTTAGTCCACGGTTTTGAATATTCCTTTTCATACAGTTCATTGAATGAATTCAGCTTATTTTCTTCTTCCAGGTCTTGTTCTAACTTTGCAATATCAAAATCCTCAGCATAGTCGAGTTCACGCAACAAAACCTTGTACATTATTTCAGTAATCCTGTCGGCGCCTGAACGGACACCTCTATCCATAGATACATCAAAAATAATAGACTTAGTAGGGATCTTTGCCTTAACATAATCAAGGAAATCTGCTATTTTTTTATCATTTGCCTGATTTTTAAACAGATTCCTGACATCCTCATTTAAGATATTTCTCCCTTCAAGGATATATCCCAATATCTTCGCAAAACTTGACTTACCGGAGCCAAAGAAGCCGGATATCCAGATCCCTATCCCCTCATGTGGGCTGGAAGGAGCTTCAGAATAAGCCTTTAAGATATCAACAAAATAATCCTTGATTGTATCTGTCACTATATACTCAGATATTTCATCATGGACAACACTTTCCTCTATCTGAGTGACCTTAATAACTTCTTCTATCTTCCGGTCAATCGGTTTTTCAAAGATTTCCTTAATCTTCATGCTAAACTCCTTTATGCAACAAAATCTTTCTTATAATATACTCACCATTTTTTCTTTCACGAAATATTGGCTTACGTGTGCCCATTCATATTTCCCTTTTTGCAGTTCCTTGTAATATTTCTCTGGCTCTTTCCAGGGGATGAGTTTACAGAGTGGAGCCATATTTAATATGACACCATCATCAATATCAGGCTTAAATCCTGTATCTATCACTTCCTGTACATCATTTTTAAATGCTTCAAGTTCGTCCAGCAATTCTTCACTTTTTGCTATAAATTTATCAATTTCTCTTTTTTCATTAGGTGTGGGTACTGATTCTTTTTTCTCATGTAAATCAGCCAATTTTGACTTTTCCAGATTCATTTTTGGCTCAAGATACTTGCGAATTAATGAATAGAGAGTGTCCTGAGTAAACTTCAAATTATAAATATAAAAACCATAATTTTTCTTTATACTTCTTAAAAGCCAGTACACAGGTCTCTTTTTATACATGGGAATATGGCATTTAGTAAAGAAGTCATTAAGAAGAAACCTTCTCAAATCGCCACCCAAAACTGTAATGACTTCATTAGTCTGTCTTTCGTTAAGAACCTTGTTTAAGACTTCCCTGATTCTCGCCGGGGTATCATCACTATGGCCTTCATCTAAAACAGTGATACCATCATCATCTGCCTCAATTCCTTCGACTATAAATCTTCCCATCACAACTCCTAAAGCATAAGATACATAATGAACAGCCAAACCATACCGTTCTTCCTCTCTTTCTAAACTATTTGTTTTTATATAATCATAGACAGTTTCAGGGTGAAATCCTGAGGCAAGACATATCTCCTCAAAAGTTAAATAACGCTTGCTTCTTCCACGCCTGCTGCCTGATGTTTCCTGTTGTCCATCTCCTTCATTTTCTTCGTCACCAGTTTCCTCATCTTGTTTTAAAATCTCAGAAGGTACATGTTTATCTAGATAGAGTGATTTAATTACCTTTAATTTATTATCATTCAAATTGTCAACCTTTGGGAAATGTCCGGGTAATCTGCCAAATTCATTTTCAATTTGTTTAATGTCATCTTTGGTAATATCATATAATATATAAACAGATTCAGAGATTTCTGTCTCATAAAGTGCAAGTTCTCTATTTCTTTCTAATGTTTTAAGTATTCCCGTCTGCCAGTGACGTGGGGCAACGAATTCCCATGAGACTTCGTCTTCCTGTATAATTTCTCGCTTTATAGAAATACACTTACTTACCAAATCTTTCACTATTTCAACATATTCAGGATGTTTAGATTCGTCAGGAAATGGTATTCGAGCAATATCTCCAACTTGATAATTAACGGTAGGATTTAGAACCTTTATTAAGAATGTTGAAATCTTTGAATTTAATATTCCGAGTAATAGATATACATTAGTTTTTTTAGGAAAGATAGAAGAACCAGCAACATCAAAAATGAAACCTTTTGGCATATAACGAACACTCCATTGGCTAACCGTTAAAAATGAATATGTAAGACCTTCTCTGAAAATAAATTCCCCATTATAATTGTGTGAGGCAATCCGGTTTCCTTTAGAAAAATTCTTTAGTTCCTTACCGTCATTCTTCCAGTTTACAATATTTATTTGGTTCCCATACCACCGATTAACTTCCCCTCCCTTCATATACGGGAACCATTTGAAACTATTGTGTCTTACTTCTTCAATGTTTTCTGAGTTAAATTTGATTGAGTCTTTACCTATTTCCCACCAATATCTCACAAATCTAGTATTATCTCCCGTCGCCATTCCTAATCTTGTTTCTGCATAACCATCTTTAATTTCGTAATCCCAAATAATTGTGTTATTTACAAATAAATTTCTCGTCTCATCACTCACCCAATATACAAAAGGCCAGCCAGGAATAGTCTTTAATTTCTCTTGTTCAAGCACAAAAACCTTATCGCTTTTTTGTCCATTTACACATTTTTCTAAAGCATCTTCAAAAGCAAGTCGTTTTTCTTCTTCGTTCTCGCTTACTAAACGAAAATAAACCCCTTGCGATTGCTTTCTTACATTTTCTTTTTTATTGAGCGCATACATTGAAAAGCCTTGGGCAGTCTTATTCGCAACATCAAATTCTGTCCTCGTTCCAAGATGTCCTAGCAAGAGTTTACGAATTAGCCGTGGCTAATTCGCCAACTCATTATATTACAACGAGTTAGAGTTTTTAATCATTCCCCCTAACTTTTTGTATTGGTATGTACATTATTTTATTGACTTTATGGCATAATTATGGTAATCTTCCCCCTAACTAATAATTGTTCGTGGGATTCCATGGCCTATTTGACCCGTAAACGTATCAAAGGCATTACTTATTATTATGCAGAGGAAAGTGAATGGAGAAATGGACGATCAAAACGGATATGGCAAAAATATTTAGGACCACTTTCAAAAATTATTGCCGCAATTGAAGGAA
>MAYW01000134.1 GCA_001723765.1 Candidatus Scalindua rubra | reverse complement strand
GTGTTGGTTTTTAAAATACGGTGATGCGGAGACGAAACGTGCTGAACGATGCTGATAAGGCTGATGCTATTTTGGAGTTCTTACTTTTAAAAAAGTGGTGGTAAGATTAATTGTCTCATCTTTGATTCCAGGTTTACCACATATTCTCATCTCAACAAGTTAAACAATGATAGTATAAAATTTCTTACTCTTCGCAGAAGGTCTAAAAAGATGATTGAAGAGGTTAAACATATAGAAAGGAAAGAATATAAGGAGCTACGGTTGAGCAAGAAGTACCGCAGAAAGTATCGTAATCTGCTTGTTGCAGAATCAAAGGTAGAGCTTAAGGGCTATGAAGGGCAGCTAAGACAGATCATTATCACCAATAATGGCAGGGAACATCCAGCCTTTCTGATTACCAACGATTATGAGATAAGTTTAGAAAATGCGGTGTTAAAATATGCTAGAAGGTGGCTGGTAGAGCAGGCTATTTCAGAGCAGATAGATTTTTATCACTTAAACAGACTCAACTCCTCTATAGTGGTAAAGGTTGACTTTGATTTGACAATCTCTATCCTTGCTGATACTCTGTATAAGCTGTTTGCCTTGGGCATTCCTGGTTATGAAAACAGCAAGGCTGAAACTATCTACAGGTTGTTTATAAAAAATTATGCTCATTTTACTCTATCTGATAAAAAGATTATTATTTCACTAAATAAAAAAGTCCATCTCCCTTTGCTGTATGAAACCGATTGGTTTGATAAAACTATCCGGATTCCATGGTTGGATAACTATAAAATTGAATTTGCAATAAACTCTAGCCTGTGAGTAAATTTGCAGGTTTTTAAACCATAATGAAAAACAGTGATATAATATAAATTATAGGAGCAAAAGAAATATGTTCCTCCTAATCGTTGTACAAATAAGGGAAAGTTGATTAATATAGGATTATATAGGGACAAGGATTATATAGGGACAGACACTCTTAGTGTCTGTCCCTCTTTTCTGAATACTTTAAAAACTTCATAAAATAAGAAGTTTTTACAAAGTAATAGTATAATAAAGGGTGGGCACCCACCCGAATGACGCAGTCAGTCAGGTTGCCAACCATAATATGCTGATTGTAGCGGAAGGCTTTAGCCTTCCATATATATGGCAACCATTGGATGGAAACCTGAAGGTTTCCGCTACGGCGTAATTCAATGATATTGCCACCGTCAGGCAGACGTAAATATCCGTGGTGAACCATGAAAGAATTTGACGTCGTAATAGCAGGTGCAGGTCCTTCTGGAGCGGCGGCGGCTAAGGGCCTGGTAAATGAAGGATTAAGCGTGCTGATACTGGAGAAAAAGAAACTTCCCAGGTACAAGATATGCTCCGGCATCATCTTTAGGAAATCACAGGATATAACCGAGAAATACTTTGGAGAAATCCCAAAATCAGCTTATGTTACGCCAGAACTTTTAAAAGGAGTGAGACTCTGGTCTGATGATAAAAACTATACCGATTGGCCCTTCAGCAAAGACGGTAGAGGCGCGCCCAATGTATGGCGTTCTGAGTATGATTACTGGCTTGTTAAAAATTCAGGCGCAGAAATTAAAGATTGTTTTGCCTTAATAGACTTTAATGACACTGGTGATTGTGTTCTTTTGAAGTGTCGTAATGTTTTAGATAATAAAATAATAGACATTAAATGTAAGTACTTAGTGAGCGCAGAAGGGAGTAGATCCATAATCAGGGCGAAACTTGATCCTGAGTTTGAAAAGGGTCTGAAGTGGTTCGTTGCCTGTCAGGATTATTACGAGGGCAATTCAGATCTAGACCCTTATTTCTTTCACGGTTTTATGGGGCCGCAATACGGCGAGGTCTATGCATGGTTTAATGTTAAAAATGGTATGCAAATCTTTGGAACAGCCGTAAGAAAGGGTGAAAAGATTAATCCTTATCTTTTTAAATATAGAGAATTATTAGAGAGGAAATTTGGTCTTAACCTCAAGAAGTTGGTAAAAAGGTCTGGTTGTCTGGGTAACAATATGTGCCCAAAAGGAAAATTTTACCTGGGCAAGAGGAACGTACTTCTGGTGGGAGAAGCGGCAGGTTTTCTAAATGCGTTTGGGGAAGGGATTTCATGCGCATTGTCAACAGGCCTGTTCGCAGCAGAAGCAATAAGTAAGGGTTTTAGATCAAAACATAATAATGTGCTGGAACTTTATACAGAATTAACAAAACAGGAAAGGAGAGAGTCTAAAGCTTCATGGAGATTGGGCGCAAGAATAGCAGGTAGAGACTTAATGCCAATATAATGGATATATACCACTTAATTATCTTTATTATTTCGTTACTAATCATGCTCGGAGGGCTTTCGGGGATAATACTTCCTATTATTCCGAGTACGCCCCTGGTATGGTTAGGTGTACTTATATATGCTATTTGTGATGGATTTGAGAGTATAAGTTGGCTTCTCCTCTTAATCTTCGCTATTTTAACTGTTGTTTCTCTTGTCCTTGATTATTTTGGAGGTATTATTGGGGCAAAGAAGTTTGGAGCAACAAAATGGGGTGTGGTTGGATCCATATTCGGGGGTATAGCAGGTTTTTTTATGGGTGGCATAGTTGGTTTGATTGTCGGTCCCTTTTTTGGTGCGATATTACTTGAAATAACCTTTGGCAAAGATTTCGCAAGTGCATTTAAGTCGGGTGTGGGAACATTAGTTGGTTTCATTGGTGGCGTAATATCAAAACTGGTTATAAGTGTTATTATGATTGGCGTATTTATCTGGAAGGTGTTTTAATCCCTTGATAAAATTTTTTTGTTCAATTATAGCGAGAAAACAAGCGATTATTCACCGCAAAGCCGCAAATTCACCCTGTTAGATAATGTAAATAATCGTATGTTTTGCAAACAGTGCATCTTAATATGATAAACGTAGTTCACCGTTGGTTATGTTCTATCTAACAGAGGAACCGCAAAGGCCTACGCCTCGGTGAGAAACCTAAAGTGATAAAGGAAGGAGTAGGGGTTCAAAATTTTTGAACCCCTACAACATTTGTGATTATTGGGCCAAAAATAAATTATGATTTTGCATAGAGATTTGGATATAGGAGAGCTTACTCCCTGCCCGTATCTGCCGGATAAAAAAAAGCAGATCAAATACTTTCTTGCGAGTGAGCTTGATGAGTCTGATATTTCATTTTTACTTGCAAAAGGCTGGAGAAAATTTGGTTTATATTTTTTCCAACCTTCCTGTCCCGGCTGTAGCGAATGCGTTCCCATTCGGGTTATATCCGATGAATTTAAACCGTCTAAAAGTCAAAAGCGCAATTTGAAAAAGAATAGAGACATAGATGTAGTTTTCGGCCCGCTTAGATTTAGCGAAAGGGCCTTTGAGATTTATAAGGATCATTCAAATCAGCGTTTCTCACAGGAATGTAATTTGGAAGAATTCATGGTTAATTTTTTTACACCCTCCACTCCAAGCCTACAGTCAGAATTTTATCTTAATGGCGAAATGATCGGACTGGGTTTTTTGGACAAAGGGAAGGATTGCTTGAGCAGTGTGTATTTTATTTATGATACAAGGTTTTCGCATCTGGGATTAGGAACTTTCAGCATCTTAAGGGAAATCGAACACACACGGTCTCTTGGATTGAAGTACTATTGTCTGGGTTATTATGTTCGGGCATGTCAGAGGATGGCGTATAAGGACGATTTTAAACCCAGAGAGCACTATAATTGGTTGCAGGATAAGTGGGAAGCAGTTAAAAACCTATAATTTACTCATTACCTTATTTTCCCATGACTAACACAATGTCATTCTGAGGCGTTAGCCGAAGAATCTAATTTAAGTGTCGGATCTTAAATACATTGCATACTTTATGAGGAAATCTTATGAAATTACATGTGATAGTTGAACAAGACGAATCCGGTTATTATGTAGCCGAGGTTCCTGCACTTTCTGGTTGCCTTTCTCAGGGAAAAACTCATGATGAAGCGATTGCCAACATCAAGGAAGCCATTGAAGGGTGGTTCGAGGTAATGGAATCTAAACAGTCGTTTGACCGTACCAACATTATTGAAGTTGCAGTCTAATGTCCAAGAAACTAAAACTCTGTTCTGGTAAAGAAGTTGTTCGGAAATTTCAAAGAGCAGGGTGGTCTGCTGTTCGCCAAAAAGGCTCTCATGTAACATGTAATAATGACATAACCAGAATATCAGTGGACTTTATCCATTCCCCAGCAAAACGAAATTGGGCTTGGTCTTCTTCGGAAATTGATCCGCCAGGCAGACCTTACAATAAAAGAATTTAATAATCTGTAGATTTCTTAATATGTGTAGTTCTTTTGCCTTTGGTGCAGTCAGCTCTATAAGACGTTTTAGATGGTCGCTGATGGTAATAATTTCTCCTGTTTCTGGTTCTATCATGTCGGTATTGAGTCCATATCTTATCGCCTTCCACCAATTCTCATCGAGATATCCGGTATGAAAGTCGTTTACGGGTTTTCCTGCAAAAAAACGATCTTGATATGTAGCTCATTAATAGAAGGAGTAAGCTCTGCAGTTTCCGGGTCGATCAAATGGAATTCTTCTTCTACGCCTAATGTAGTCATTTTTCTTAAACGGTTTCATTATTCCTGCTTTTATTGATCTTAAAATTATCTTCCCTCACTCTGATTGCTAAACCAACCCGTATCATGATTCATGTGAGGTAAAACAAAACAAGAATATCTTTAAAGTTAGCTCAAATCAAGAAAAAGATGAATGTTCCAGGAAAGGCGAATAAGGTAATGTTTGAGATCACATGGGTTATATTGTGCTTAGTTGCAATAATAATCTATATCTCAACAAATTCGAAATTCAAAGCACGAAAACCGAAACAAATTGTATTATTCAAGAGATGATAAGGGTAGTTTGGAAATTAGTTTATTCGGAAGTTTGAAATTGATCATTAGTCAAGAGTGTGTAACCGTTTTGAACATTTTGGTATTTAAATATTTTGTATTTGTTTCGAAATTCGAATTTCGATATTCGGATTTATTCTCTTATGGTTTGTGAATTTTCATGGTGTAATGGGTAGGTACTTTTTTCAGTCAAAGGCTTAAAGAACTGAGGAGGAATGCTGATACAAGACCCATAAATTATTTGACATTCAAACGCTCGATGATAAACTTTCAAAATATAATTTATTTATCCCGTAGGAATGCTCCATGCAGACCTAAGCACAGCTTTGGCTTAGCTTAGTAAGCTTTGCCACGCTAAGTGCGGCTTTGCGAAATTCCATCGGGGTTTACTATAAATCATTTCCAGGAAACTTATGCTTAATAATAAACGGTTTTTTTCTCGTGTTAAAGTTGATATCAAGGTTGGGTTTGAGCTTGTTAAATGGAATGAAAGGGATCTGGATCATTGCAAGAATTCTTATGAGACATCCATCGTTGATATTAGTGCCAAAGGTGCAAATTTGTCTGATTTGCCTAATATTAGTAAAGGTCTTTTGAAGAAACTCTCTACAGGGAAAAATAAAATTCGCTTAAACTTTTCACTTTATGCGGATCATGACCCGATTAATACTTTTGCTCGTCTGATTTGGCACCAACAGCCGGATAAGGAAGGTATTGATAAAAAACGTTATGGTTTTGAGTTTATCGACATCCCCAATACCGCTTTTGAGCGGATTAAGGAATTTGTGGATTCGGCAGGTAATTAGGAATAAATAACACTTTGTAAAGTAGGCATCTTACCCTCTATAAATAGTTTCTGACATCATTATCATCTTATTAACACTTCCCTCAATCTCTCAGATTTAAAATCCCTTGAATTGGCCTTCTCACGCTAAAGATTTAGAAAACTGAGGATCAATGTCTGCATATGTTAGAAAGTCTATTTGACATAAAAACATTCTATGATAAGCTTAGGAGTATGAATAAAATAAAGAATGGAAGGCATAAATCGCCAGAAAATATGGTTTTCATCCCGGAAGGTCCTTTTTTGATGGGAAGCACAAAAGAGAATCCCTTTTTTGGGAGACCGGAGAATGTGGGTACCTCTATTTATGAATTGAAACCTTCTACACTGAGTAGTACACTAAGCAATTGTAAAGTGTTACGTGGTGGTTCATGGAATGGCTCTGGCGTTATTCACATTCGTTGTGCAAATCGAGATTATGATGAGCCCACTTACAAAAACGACACCATTGGTTTCCGATGCGCTATGTCTTTAGACAGGATTACAATATAACTAAATTAATGGGACACGCCCGCCTGCCCCCAATGCTTCCTTGCGGAAGCAAGGAATGGGGATCGGGCACGGATTTTCACAGATTCTCACAGATAAAAGCTTTTTAAACTTAGTTTTTTCTTGGCTGGTTCTAAATCCTTTTAATCTGCGTTTATCCGCGTCCTAAATACTATCAGGTTAAGGATGATACAATGATTTTAGCAGGGGATGTGGGTGGTACAAAGACGCGTCTGGCATTTTATCAGTTAGAGGAGGGAAGAATGATTCAACAACAGACAGATACATTTGTCAGTCGTGACTATTCATGCCTTGAGGAAGTTGTGCAAATTTTTATAAATAAATACGAAGTTTCTGTGACTAAGTCCTGTTTTGGAGTTCCCGGTCCCGTGATTAATGGTGAGGCTAAGGCAACTAAATTGCCCTGGCATTTTAAAGAGGAGCAAATTAGTAGAGATTTAAATATACCAACGGTTAAACTGGTAAATGACCTTGTTGCTACTGCGGCTGCTGTGCCTCATTTAATGCCGGAAGATTTATTTGTTTTACATGAGGGTGAACCGCTTGATTCTAATATAGAGAATCAACAGCATAATAGTAGCAAAAGATTGGAAAAGAGAGAGGCGACCATTGGAGTATTAGCGCCTGGTACCGGGCTCGGCCAGGCTTTTTTATATACAAATTCTGGTCAACGGTACATAATGGCGTCGGAAGGAGGACATGCAGACTTCGCTCCCACAACCGAAATTGAAGTGGAACTTTTTCAATATTTGAAATCAAAATATAGTCATGTCAGCTATGATCGTATTCTTTCAGGGCCAGGGTTAGTAAATATATACACATTTCTAAAGGAGAGAGGATTTGCTCCAGAGACCCCTGAATTGAATAAACGGTTACGTGAAGAAGATCCCGGGAGGGTAATCACAAGCAAGGGAAAAACAGGTGAGTATGAGCTTTGTGCTAAAGCCCTTGACATTTTCGCTTCTATATTAGGTGCACAGGCTGGCAACCTGGTGCTTACTTTAATGACCACTGAGGGTGTTTATCTTGGTGGTGGTATTCCAGCAGGTATTCATAAAAAGCTGGCAGATGGGACTGCGGTTAATTCTTATTTAAATAAAGGAAGGCTATCATATTTGGTAAAAAATACACCTTTGTATATTATTCTGGACGATCATGCAGCACTGTTAGGAGCTGCGTACCTTGCCTCTGAACTCTAATTAGCCCTCATGCTTCGAGGCACCACGAGTTATGAAAATATTTTAGGGGTTTAAGCTCACAAATTCCCGTTTTCACAGAGCTAAGCTCAGCTTTGCGGGAATGACACATGATGTTTAACGAATGTCATTCCCTGCCCGACAGATGGCAGGCGGGCCGACTTGATGCTTCGACAGGCTCAGCATGGTGAGTTCATCGAACCATCGGGAATCTATTTTCGGATCAAAATATACAGAACATAAAACATAAGGAATATAAAAGTGGATAAAAAATTAAAAGAAAAAGAAACTCTAGATCAATTATGCATTGGTACTATACGCACGTTATCCATGGATGCAGTGCAAAAAGCTAATTCAGGGCACCCTGGCACACCCATGGCACTCGCACCCGTAGCATTTGTACTATGGGATAAATTTATGCGTCACAACCCTCGAAACCCTGATTGGCCTAATCGAGATCGTTTCGTGCTTTCTGTAGGCCATGCGTCTATGCTGTTATACAGTACATTGCACATCCTTGGATATGATATCAGCCTGGATGACATTAAACGTTTCCGACAATTGCACAGTAAGTGTGCAGGCCATCCTGAATATGGATTAGCGCCGGGTGTGGAAGCAACCACAGGCCCCCTTGGACAGGGTGTCGCCAACAGCGTAGGCATGGCTATTGCGGAAAGATGGCTTGAAAATTATTTCAATCGCTCTGGCCATGAGATAATCAATTATAATATCTTTGCTATTGCCAGTGATGGATGCATGATGGAAGGTATTTCCGGAGAAGCAGCATCTCTGGCAGGTCACCTCGGATTGGGCAATCTGGTATGGATTTATGACAATAATCATATTACCATTGAAGGTAATACCACTTTAGCCTTTAGTGAAGATGTAGCCGCTCGCTTTAAGGCTTACAATTGGAACGTTCAGCATGTCGATGATGCTAACGATTTAGAAATGTTAGAAAGAATGCTTCAAGCTGTTATAAAGGAAACTGAACGCCCTTCTTTAGTTATTGTAGATAGCCATATTGCCTATGGCAGTCCAAATAAACAGGATACGGCAGATGCGCATGGAGCACCCCTTGGTGAAGATGAAGTAAAGGCGACGAAAGAAAATTATGGTTGGGATCCAGACAAAACGTTTTATATTCCTGATGAAGTCATGGAGTTAAAAGAACCCTCAAACGCAAAAGGTGCAAAGTTAGAAGAAGAGTGGAATGAAAAGTTAAAAGCCTATACAGCGGTATACCCTGATCTTGCGAAGCAATTTAATATGATGCAAAACCGTGAATTGCCAGAAAACTGGGATGATTGTCTGCCGGACTTTCCCTCTGATGTTAAAGGTATTGCCAGTCGTGCGGCAAATAATAAGATTTTAAATCTGATAGCCTCAAAGGTTCCATGGTTCATGGGGGGGTCTGCTGATTTAGGTCCTTCTACAAAGACCTATATAAAAGAGACTGCGAGTTTTAGTAGAGAAAACTATAGCGGCAGAAATTTTCATTTCGGCATTCGCGAACATGCTATGGGTGGTATAATAAATGGAATGTCCTTAAGTAAGATTCGACCATACGGAGCTACATTCCTTGTTTTTTCAGATTATGCACGTCCTGCAATTCGCTTATCTTCTTTGATGAAACAACCTGTGATTTATATTTTTACTCACGACAGTATTGGTGTTGGTGAAGACGGACCAACTCATCAGCCAGTTGAACACCTTGCTTCACTGCGCGCAATACCCGGTTTAGATGTCATCAGACCATCAGACGCCAATGAACTATCCGTAATGTGGAAATATATCATGGAGCTTAAGGACCGTCCTGTGGCGCTTATTTTGACTCGTCAGTCAATACCAACTGTTGACCGTTCAATATATGCCTCTGCCGATGGTGCGTTGAAAGGCGCTTATATCTTGGCCGATAGTAATGGTACACCGGATGTTATTTTGATAGGAACTGGTTCTGAAGTTCAAATATGTCTAAATGCATATGAGCAACTGACAAATGAAGGAATCAAGGCAAGGGTAGTAAGTATGCCTTGTTGTAGTCTTTACCAATGCCAGGACAAAGCTTACCAGGAAAAAGTTTTACCTAGTTCAGTACCGGCACGCATTATAATTGAAGCAGGATCAACTTACGGCTGGCATGGATATACTGGAAGACATGATAATTGTGGTATACTAGGGATTAAGAGTTTTGGCGCTTCTGCACCTGCCAAAGATTTGTTCAAGGAATATGGTTTCACTATGGAGAGAGTAGTACAGGTGGCAAAAAACGTTATAAAAAAAAGCAAAGGGTAAAATAATTTTAAGTATGGAAAAAAGGATTCACGTCTATCCAAATAAAGAGAAACTCGTAATAGCAACTACAGAACAGGTGATTAATTCCATTGGGCAAGCGATACAGGAAAATGGTTTGTGTAATATAACATTGGCTGGTGGCAATACTCCTCGTGAAGTATATTCAATGTTAGCTGCGAACTCTTATCGAGACCGTGTGGATTGGAATTGCGTTCACCTTTTCTGGAGTGATGAAAGGATGGTTCCTCCGGAGCATCAGGATAGTAATTTTAGAATGGTTCAGGAAACGCTTCTTGAACATATCAAGATACCAGATGGTAATGTTCATCGAATTCGAGGAGAAATTACGCCAGAGCAGGCTACTGTAGAATATGCTGAGTTGTTGCATGACCATTTTAAAGCAGATTCACCACGCTTTGATTTAATATTGCTTGGAATAGGAGAGGATGGTCATACCGCTTCACTTTTTCCTGATACAGATGCGGTTGAAGAATGTGAACAACATGCGGTTGCTGTTTTTGTTCCCGGTTTAAATACATGGCGGGTGACGTTAACGTTGCCTGTACTTAATGCAGCCAGAGAAGTTATCTTTTTGGTTTCAGGAAGCTCTAAATCTGACATCATTCAGCGTATAATGAGTATTAAACAACCTGCTAAAGACCTTCCAGCAAGCATGGTTAATCCGAAAAATGGCATACTTCATTGGATGCTGGATTCTGATGCTGTGGTCTTAATTAATAAAAACATAAAAGAGGTAATGTTCCCTTAAACATTATATTATTATTACTTTGTAAAGCATTCTTTTCTTTGAAAGTTTTTTGAGTCTCGTAAAAAGTTAAAAGTGCCTACCCGCCTGACCAATCAGTTCGGGCAGGAAGTTTAAAGTGAACCAAAAGAGAAATCATATTAAATTAACTTTAGGCACTTTAGTTCACTTTAGTCACTTCAAACTTGGTTGCGGCTATGCCGCGCTATGTTTTACCTTATATTAGTTGACTGACCTGAATATTTAGTGAAGATAAATAGTAATTATGAATAAGCAAGTGTTTGGTTTAATTGGCCTGGGTGTCATGGGCCAGAATTTTGTACTGAATGTCGAACGCAATGGCTTTGCAGCCGCTGTTTACAATCGAACTGCCGAAAAGACAAAGAAATATGTAGAAGGGGTAGCGGCTGGAAAAAATATCAAGCCTACGTATACATTAGAAGAATTTGTTGGCGCTTTAGAAAGGCCGCGTAGAATCATGTTGCTGGTCAAAGCGGGTGTGCCTGTTGATGCAATCATCCAACAACTCGTTCCTTTATTAGATAAGCAAGACCTGATAATTGATGGAGGAAATTCTTGTTTTCTTGACACAGAACGGCGTGCCAGGGAACTGGAAGCTCGGGGTATCAATTTTTTAGGTATGGGAGTTTCTGGTGGAGAGGAAGGAGCTTTGTGGGGACCAAGTTTGATGCCGGGTGGTTCTAGAGAAGCTTACAAGGAAGTTGAACCTATTATGAAAGCAGTAGCAGCAAAGGCAGAGGAGGATGGAGAGCCTTGTGTAACATATATTGGTCCCGGTGGTTCCGGTCATTACGTAAAAATGGCTCATAACGGTATTGAGTATGGAGATATGCAGCTTATTGCAGAAGCTTATGATCTGCTCAAACATACTCTTGAACTTTCAGCACAAGAATTTCATGACATTTTTGCTGAATGGAATAAAGGAGAACTATCATCATTTTTGATCGAAGTGACGGCAAATGTATTTAAGAAAATGGATGGAGACACAGGAAGGCCATTAGTAGATGTAATTTTAGACAAGGCAGGTCAAAAGGGAACGGGTAAATGGATGAGTGAAAATGCCCTGGATTTGGGGGCGGCAATTCCCACAATAACGGCTGCAGTTGATGGAAGGATTCTGTCTGCACAGAAGGAAGAAAGAGTAAAGGCAGCGAGCATTTTGTCGGGTCCAACGAAAAAATATAATGGCGAGTCAGCACAAAAGCTAATAGATTCAGTGCGAGATGCGCTTTATGCGTCAAAGATTTGCTCTTATGCTCAGGGTATGAATTTACTTAGAAAGGCTTCCGAGGAATATAAATACAATCTGGACTTAGGAACCATCGCGAGGATTTGGAGGGCAGGGTGTATTATAAGAGCAAGATTTCTTAATGATATAACAAATGCTTATAATCGGAATAAGGATTTAACCAACCTGCTCGTAGATGAGGAATTTAAAAAAGCCGTAAGTACCCGACAAGAAGCCTGGCGTCTTGTCATTAAATGTGCGATAGAATTGGGCATCCCCATGCCAGCCGTGAGTGCTTCATTGGCTTATTATGATGCTTACCGTAGCGAACGTTTACCTGCTAATTTGATACAGGCGCAAAGAGATTTCTTTGGAGCACATACCTTTGAGCGTATTGATAAACCAGGCATTTTTCATGCTGATTGGGATACGAGTTGAATTCAAAACATTGTTTATTTGTAATTGCTCAATATCAAGTGGAATTATGTACCCTTCCTTTCGGAAGGATTCCAGCGCAAACCCTTGGAATCCCTGCGAAAGCGGGGTTGGCACTCGCGTTAAATAGCATGATATTCCACTTGATATTGAGCAATTACGTTTATTTCAATAAAGGTGAGAGTATAATAAAAAGTGGAATTAGAGAATAGATTCCCGATTTCTCGGGAATGACAAAAGGGGGCGGGGATGACAAAGAGGGCGGG
>MAYW01000133.1 GCA_001723765.1 Candidatus Scalindua rubra | reverse complement strand
CGGCTTAGGGCCTTAGGCCGAATCCACCTAAATACCCATATGTTAATACCGTAATAATGAAGGTGGATTCGCTTCGCCCCGCTGAGCGTGGCTTTGCTTAATCCACCCTACAAAAGCTTTTATTAAACATTTTTCTTTAACACACCGAAGGCATCGGCGTGAGCTCAGCCGAACGGTGTGGTAAAACAGTCTATAAGGTGACAATTTCCAGTCAAAAAAAACAATAAATTGTCGGCTTATAGACTAACGACAATATCTTTTAAATCATATTGAGCTGTGGGAGATCAAATTATTTTGAAATCAATTCTTTTAATGTCAAGAGAAAATGTTGAAATCATCATTTCGAATATTTATTGTAGAAAAGTACATCTTCAAGTTTTCTTTTAGGCACATGAAGAACTCCCTCCTCGTCCTTCCAGTATTTAACAGAATCTTTCATTTCCTCGATTTGTGGAGATTCATTACTGTATCCAAGCGCAAGGACAGAGTCGATCTTGATATGCTCAGGAAGTTCAAGGATGGTTGTAAGCTTATTAATGTCTATAGCTCCCAGCCAGCAACTTCCAATACCTTCCTCAAGGGCAACGAGTATCATATTTTCGATAGCCGCTGCAGCGTCCCTTTCGCAAGTACCAGAGTTCTTTTTTTTATTAGCAAGTACAATGATATAAGCTACCGGTCTCTCTCCCAGCGGGGGATTTCCTGCCGGAGAAATGTATCCAGCCCATTTCAAAGTTCCAAATACCTTTTCAACAAGATCTGGTTTATCTATGACTATATACTCGATTGGCTGCAGATTAGCGCTCGAAGGACTTAATCTGCCTGCATTAACAAGCTTTCTCAGGATTTCAAATGAGATAGGCTTTTGCTTAAATCGTCTGATAGTGCGCCTCTTTATTATGGTTTCGTAAACATTCATTTTTAGCCCTTACCATACTCCTTTCGATTAAGATATCTGACCTCCTCTGAAGATGCCGTTATGTATTTATCGCTTCCAAGATAGAGTGCCAGTTTAACACGTTGTAAATCTAATACACCATCTTTAAATAAACCATCCTCGGTATGAACAGCAACGACTTCTCCCACAAACCACTCATGGTCTCCATAGGTATGATGGTCAAATAACTTACACTCATAAGCAGCATATGCATCTTTTAATATAGGCGACTTTATCTTTCTCGGAGGTTCGGTTTCGATATTAAAACACTTAAATTTGTCCACCTTGCTCCAGTGACAACCACCTACTTGTGCGATTAATTCAGCCTTTTTGAGGGGTAAAAAATTCAAGGCAAATTCCTTGGTGTCCAATATGAGGTTATGAGTGTCACGGTCTGGAGAAATAGACACACCGCAGAGTGGGGGTTTGAATGAAAGTGTTGAATGCCAGACTGCAGACATTGCATTATCCCTACCATCAGCATGCACAGTAATGATTGTAGGGGATGCTATATGACAACGGTAAAAGCCGTCTAATGCTTCCAATATCTTTTTAGACATGACATTATTTTTAGGGGAAAAGCTCTTACATAAATTTAATGCTCTTCGGGCAGACTACGATTGCTAGCCGAAGGCCCTGGAACGATCCCAGTTGTCATCCTGAATCCTGGCATGCCCACTTTGGGAGGCTTATTTCAGGTTCTCTGACGTAGATGCTGAAATAAGCTATCCAGGGAGCAACCCACGATTCAGCATGACAGAAAGCGAAGAGCTCAGCCCGCCACAAAGATTGGCGGATAAAAAATAACAAGAATGTATCTTGTATCACAAATACTTAAAATGGAAAGACTATATAATCAAGTTAGATTCTTCATTCCGCTTCGCTACATTCAGAATGACATTTCAGCATGTCATTCTGAGGGAGGAACGACATGAGCTAAGCTCAGCTTTGCCGAAGAATCTTAACTTTGAATTTCCTATACATATATTTACTATATTTTAGAAGTTTGTTTTTACTTATTTGTTTTTGTTAGTAAGATTCTTGGCAATTTCATATTCTTTCTTTGCTTTTTCGTGCAAACCAACTTTTCTGTACGCCATACTGAGATTGTTGTGTGCGCTTATATAACCTTGCTTTAGCTCTATGGCCTTTTTAAACTCATTAACGGCAATACCATATTTACGTTGTTCAAAATAAACATAACCAAGATTATTGTAAGCTTCTGCAGAATCAGGCTTAATACTGATAGCCTTTTTGTACTCATCAATAGCTTTGTCATACATCTCCACTTTATAATAAATATTGCCTAAGTTTATATGGGGTTCAGCCAGGTCAGACTTAATCTCTAATACCCTTTTATGTTCTTCAATAGCATCATTAAACATATTATAACTTTCATAAGCAACACCCAGGTTCAAATGGGCTTCAATCCAATCTGGTTTGATTTCTATTGCTTTTTTGAAAGATTCAATGGCAAGGTCTATATCCCCTTTCTGATAATATATACAGCCAAGGTTAAAATGTGCCATTTCGAAATTAGGTACGATACTTATGGCAGTTTTGTATTCTTCGATAGCATCGTCAACCCTTCCCTGCTTCCAATGAATAACACCTATATCATAATGTTCTGCTGCGTCATTGAGTTTACCGCCACAGCCAGGATTCAGTGTAATAAATAAAAGCGATAAAATCGAAATACTAAGCGTAAACCCCGTTATAAAGCTCGAGCGGGGCTTTAAATCCCACCTTGTTGTGTATTTCTTACGACTCCCACAGTACGGGGCTTTCTTTCTAACAGGTTAAACAAATCTCTTTTCATTCTTAATCCCATAGTTGTGTACTGAAATATCTATTGCCTGTATCGGGAAATATAGTAACAATCACACCTTCATTTATTTCCCTGGCCAAATCTAATGCGCCTTTCATGAATGCACCAGAGGACTGCCCAACAAAGAGCCCCATTTCTCGAGCTAAAATATTACACATTTCCTTTGCATCTTCCGATGTTATATAAATCCTGTGATTTTCTATAAACTCTTCGCTGTAAATCTTTGGTTTTATATACTCTGACCCCATTGGTTTTAGTCCTTCAATCCCGGGGAAATCTTCAGGTTTGATGACATAAATCTTTATGTCCGGATTGTGTTCCTTTAGTCTCTTTCCAACACCCATCACTGTGCCGCCGGTACCAACACCACAAATAAAGTGTGTGATTTTACCCTCGGTTTGTTCCAGAATTTCCTTGCCTGTTGTATCGTAATGAGCTATTGGATTATGTTTGTTTGCATATTGGTCTGGCATATAATATTTCTCGGGGTTTTCTTCTAACAACTCATGTGCCTTTCTTATGGCTTCATCGTATCCCTTTATGGGGTCAGTAATTATAATGTTTGCCCCGTAGGCCCTGATGCTTCGTTTCCTTTCTTCGCTTGCATTACCCGGTATAACTAATTCTACTTTATATCCCAATGCAGCACCTATCATGGAGTATGCTATTCCTGCATTTCCAGAGGTAGAATCTAAAATAGCCTTGTCATGAGTTAATTCTCCGGTTTTTATTGCTTCCCTTATCATCCTCAATATCGGGCGGTCTTTTACAGAACCTCCTGGATTGAAATACTCGAGTTTTGCGTATATTTCCACTTTGTCGGATATATCTTGAGGAGTATTGACCTTCATTAGGGGTGTATTTCCAACATATCTTAAAATGGTACTGTCAATCTTTTCGTCAATATCCAAACTTTCAATTTTTCCGTTCATCATTTACGTTCTCTATATTATAATAAATGCCCTGAAAATTGAGACCTTTCTCTTAGTGTTTACCGTAACAGGTCTTAAATACTTGAAGTTGGCTTCAAAACTTGCAAGCCTATATTATAATGTTGATTACGAATATGTCAAATAAAGTTACTATATTTGATGGGTATGATGTTAAAATACTTATTACGGCGTGTTATTACAAGATTTGTCTATATCAAATATAAAAGATTCGACCCATTTTCCATTCGTGAAATGTTTGGGTACATTATTAAAGACAACTTAAACATCAGGATGCACAGGGATATAAAAGACCTGCCCGACGGTTTGTTTGGCGGGTGAAATGTGGTTTGGGATGGATAATGTGTGATATGTAAAATTAAACAAGGAAGGAAGAAAGAATAAATAATCAATTCACCAAGCCATATCGTTTCATTGTGCGAACAGGACGGATGTAGATGGTTGTCGTAGCAGATGGCGCCACTTTTCTTTTTACTTCATAATCTTTTTTTGAAACAAAACCCTCTTCTCTTAGCATATTCCAATTCTCTTTGTATTTCCCTTTTCCTTTGATTCAATTAATACCGTACCTGCATCATTAATCAATTAACACGTCTTGGAATATCTGATAGTTTACTATTACGGTCTAATTCTTTTTCGCATTCATCCAACCACTTTTCAATCTCATCAACCTTAAATGGTTTATTGAACATATAGCAGCCAAGGCTCTTAGCATGTTCAATCTCATCACCTGTCCAACTTCCCGACATCACAGCTACGTTTTGAACTTTACACCCCTTACCTTTCTGGTGCTCTATGAATTCTAACCCTGTCATATTGGGCATATTAATATCAGTAATGATAATAGTCGTACAAATATGTTCAACCGGACACGGACATTCACTGTCCAAATATGTGGGACAGAAAAAGGGCTCAGAAAAAGCATAGACTTCATATCCCCGCTTTTTCAATATGTCATAGATTAAATCCCTTATTACATCCTCGTCGTCAAGAACTACAGCTCTTATTCTCACTTTGTTTATATTTCCCTTTCCACTTACGCTCAGCAATAGTTGAACATATCAATTAACTCTATCTTTGTCGTTTTTCATAGTTCATTTTATAATAAGCTATATTAAATTGCAACTCACATGCCAAATACATACAATAAAGAAAATTATTTTAAAAAATTCATCTGTAGATATTGTAATAATTCCAATATCGTAAGACATTTAGAGACAATCATCTGTATTTTGATTTGTTAATATGGAATGGAAGGCGATGTGATTGATAATTGCAGCACTTATTACTTATTATCTATACAACATGAAGCTTTGTATGTCAAGTATATTATTATCCAAAGCATCAAATATCCTTTTCCTAGCTTCATGTAGTAACAGAGGTTATGAAATTTCAGATAAGCCGCCTATTACGCTTGATATGTGAGATTTTGATTTATAATTCCTTATTGCTTCCATCTGTACTACAAAAAAATATCAAAGATTCGACCCATTCTCCATTCGTGAAATGTTTGGGCACATTGTTAAGGGCAACTTAAACATCAGGATACACAGGGGTAAACAAGTTAGTATAACATTACTCAGCATGTAAAAGAAAAATTCATACAGTAGCATTTTGTTATTTGAAATTAGGTAATAAGATAATATGATTACGGTTGAAGTGGATGGAATTAAGAGCGAAGCGAGTCTATGACATCTCAGATTTACCAGTTATTACGCTTGATATGTAGAAAGAAGAAGGTGTACCCCAGTCCCGATTCTTTAAATAAAATAGTGTTTACCCGACGAGTTTTTTAGATGTCCCTATTTATCCTATTTATTAAAAATCAAAATGACTGATAATATTGAAATCTCACCAGACTGGATAGAGCTATTAGATGAGTTGAACAGAGACAAGGGTATCGTAATGGTAATTGGTGCTTCAGACACAGGTAAGAGTACGCTAGTAAATTACCTGGCTAGAGAACTATATAATAAAGGAAATAAAGTTTGTGTTATAGATGGTGACGTAGGACAATCCATTATTGGTCCGCCTACTACAATAGGTTTGGCATTTATAAAGACTGCAATTAAGGACATTCATATGATAAAACCAGATTTTATGTTTTTCGTGGGTTCAACGTCTCCTGTTGGACATCTTTTGCCTACTATTGTAGGCATGAAAAAATTAGCGGAAAAATCAATACAAAACGATACAGATATAACCATAGTAAATACTACTGGATTGGTTAGTGGGGAGATAGCATGGGAACTTAAGTATCAGAAGATAAATCTTATAACCCCAAGGCACGTGATTGCAATCCAAAGACACAGAGAAGTCGAGCATATTTTAAAACCTTTTGAAGGCGTACCACAATTAAAGATACATCGTCTTGTTGTTAATGAAAAAGTTAAATACAAATCTCAGGAGCAACGAAGATTTTATAGAGAACGGAGATTCAAAGAGTACTTTCATTCATCAAAGGTGAAAGGAATTTCCCTGAATAGTATAATATTTTTTAAATCCATATCATATTTCATTAGAATATGAAAATAATACTGAAACACAAGAAATTGCCGGAAGTGGCCATGAGTATAAAACAGGTGTTCCTCTGGCACGTCAAAATGATAAACTTCAAGATATGCTCGTGGGACTTAATGATGAGGACTGTTTTACGGTTGGTCTGGGTAAAGTGGAAAAGATTGATTTCCAGAAAAGAACTATAAGTCTTCTCACTCCACTTTCTGACTTTGCAAAAGTAAAAACCATTCGGATAGGATCAACAAGTTTGAACCATTGTACATAATTGGCAAATGCTATGAACGCTCAAAATAGTGCCAATTTTTTGCATAGTTTTTCTTTGATAATGTTTATTGATCATGTTATGACTTGATTATTGATGAAATAAAATAATTTATCCTCAATCCAGACAACAAACTATATGAAGTATACTTCTTGGTTAGTTATCTTAAATTGCATACAAAGTTAGACATAATAATTTGGTTATTTTTTGTTAAAATTAATAGTTCAAAACTCGTTTTATGAAAAAAGATTATATCTTCATTTCCCATTGTACCAAAGATGCTGAATTTGCAAAAACCCTGCGTAAGGGTTTAGAAGCCCGGGGGCTGTATACCCGTGTTGATTCGCGTGTGTCGGCCCTCGGTGAAGAATTGGCACCTGAAATAAAACAGGCGATTGAACAAGCCTGTTTATTTGTTGTTATAATTGGCGCCAACACGAAAAATTCCATCCATGTCTTGAAAGAAACAAAATATGCGCTGGAGGTGAGAAAAAGAGGAGGAGACGATTACAAAGTAATACCAATAATACTGGAAGGTGTTGAGCCTGCAGCACTAAGTGTGTGTTTTGGAAAAGAACCGGTTAGGACAAAGATTCAAATTGGCTCTGGCGGCATAAGTGAAGCCATACCTCAAATACTTGCTGCAATGGGAGAACGTCTGTCTGATAAACAGAAACGCTCACTCTTTGCAGATATAGAACTTTCTCTGCGCCGGCTGTCACCGGGAATCCGGGAGAAAATTAAGTCTCTGGGCGTATTTCAGGGGGGTGGTAGTATTTCAAGTGTAGCAAATGTTTCAAAGTTAAATGAAGAGGAAAGAGATTTGATGGTCAGTGAATTACTGGAGATTGGCCTGGCAGAGCCAATGCCTTATGGTTTCCTGCGCTTTCATCCTGCCCTATGTCCTTACCTGTACCAGGAATTGGATCAAGCCTCGCTTGATAGAAGCAAGGCCAGATGGGCTGAAAGTATGCGGCAGTTGAGTGAGTTTCTGTATAAGCAACAATCCGAGGATACACAACTTGCTGATTCATTGACGCTGATGGAGCTGCCCAACCTGATACAATCATTGGAATATGTACAGGCACAGGCAGTGCCGGAGGTAACACTGGACCGTGCTGTAATACTTGAACAATTGATTGCACAATTGGGCAAACCACAACTCCTGACAAAAGTAAAGGCGATTATGGAAGAGGAAGAGAAAAAATCGGGGGATTGGAGTAATGTCAGATTTGAAGCCTTGAGTATGCAGGTTGAAAGATTATTGGGTATAGGGTATTTCCCACAGGCATTAAGTGTTGTGCAGGTACTGTTGGACAAATGTATGAAGGCTGGTGAGGGGGTTTATGAGGGAGCAGATTATGATACCGCCGTGGCTAATTTACTGCTTGGGCGTGTGTTGAGGGTAGGAGGCGCTGCTGAGGATGCGCTTAAATCAATTAACGAGGCACACAGACGTTTTCAATTGATTGCTGAAAGGGGGGATACTGATGCTGCAGGGAAAATGGCATCTGCTTCACTTGCCAAGAAAGGAGAGTGTCTGTTGGATCTCGGCCGTTTGGATGAATCTGCTGCCGCTTATGAAGAAAGCATACATGTAGCTGAAGAATTAAAGAGTGAAAGGCATATTGCTGTAGGAAAAGGACAGCTCGGGATGGTACGTTTTTCTCAGGGGCGGTATGAAGACGCCCTCAAGGCTCATAACGAGGCTCGAGAAATATTCGAGAATCTTGGAGAGCCAAATATGGTTGCAGTTGCCTTACAGCAGACGGGTGTGGTACTTGAGGAAATCGGGCAATTTGAAGAGGCGGAGCAGGCATATCAGCAATCACTGGCTATTAATGTACAGCAAAATAATCCGTTGGATGAGGCCAGGAGTCTGGGACAACTTGGGAACTTTTATGCGAAAGTGGGGCGTTCAGAGGAAGCCGTGACTTCTTTCCGGCGTGCAGCAGAGAAATATACAAAGATAAATGATATGGCGAACGAGGGGCGCGTCCGTGGCAATCTCACCATTACATTAATCATACTTAAGCGCTACGACGAAGCCAGAAGGGAGATCCAGCGGGCTATTGAATGCTTCAAACCCTATGGCCATCATGTTGAGCCATGGAGAGCCTGGGACAAACTGTGTGATATTGAATTGGCAGATGGCAATAAGGAAGCGGCAGACCGGGCACGGGAGCAGGCTATCCAATCATATCTTGCCTGCCGCCGGGATGGCGGGGAGGATCAGAATCCGGGTGGAAGGTTGTGTGCCTTGTTTAAGAAGGCGTTGGAAAATCAACAGCCCGGGGAGATTGAAAAGCAATTGGATGAAGTAGCCGGAGACCCCAATATACCTGCATCAGGTAAACTACTGGTTTCAAAATTACAGGCTATCCTTGCCGGTTCTCGTGAAAGAGAGTTGGCTTCTGACCCGGGATTGAATTATGTTGATGCGGCTGAGATTCTATTTTTGCTGGAAGGGTTGGGGAGATAATTGTAGATTGACGATTGAAGATTTATTTAATAACAATTTATGGTTAATATAAAGAAAACAGTTTTTTTAATGTCAGTAAATAGTTATGTCTAAATGCGAGAATTGCAAAAAAGAATCCATATTAATATCAAAGACTATTGGATTCTGCGTAGATTGCATTCGTGGTAACTTCGATGAGGTATGGCCTTCGATTAAAGAAACGCATAGTGAAATAAGAAGGGTTTTTAACCTACCAACTGAACCACCAAAGGATATTTCTGGAACACCTTGTAATATCTGTGTAAATGAATGCAGGATACCTGAGGGTGGAGTTGGATATTGTGGGATAAGATATAAGAAAGAAGGAAAATTGCATGGAGGTTATCCACATGATGGTAATGTTACCTGGTACCATGATCCACTTCCAACCAACTGTGTTGGAGATTGGGTGTGTCCTGGTGGAACGAATTCAGGCTATCCAGAATATTCACACTGTAAGGGACCGGAATATGGCTATAAGAATCTTGCTGTTTTTTATAACTCCTGTTCATTTAATTGTCTATTCTGTCAGAACTGGCATTATCGTGAACAGACTTTAAGTAGAAGATCAGTAACCGCTCAGGAATTGGCAAATTCCGTTGATGAATATACTTCTTGCATCTGTTATTTTGGTGGAGATCCCACACCACAACTCCCACATGCAATAAAAGCCTCAAAACTTGCACTAGAAAAAAGGAATGGAAAAATTCTGCGTATATGCTGGGAGACAAATGGCACCATGAATAAAAAATATCTTAAGCAAATGGCTGATCTATCTTTAATCTCAGGAGGGTGTATAAAGTTTGATATCAAGGCGTGGAGTGAATGTGTAAATATGGCATTATGTGGGATTACAAATCAAAGGACAATCGAAAACTTCGAGTACCTTGCGACTAGAATCAATGAAAGACCTGAACCACCTTTTCTTATTGCAAGCACACTCCTTGTGCCTGGATATGTAGACATTCAAGAAGTAAGAAATATTGCAAGATTTATAGCCTCACTCAATAAGGAAGTACCCTACTCTCTCCTTGCTTTTCACCCGAACTTCTATATGAACGATTTACCTACTACATCCAAAAAGCATGCATTTGAATGCAAAAGAGTAGCGGAAGATGAAGGTTTAAAAAACGTTAAGATTGGGAACGTACATTTGTTGAGTATAAATTAGTTCACTTCGGTCGCCAATTTATTACATTTGCTACGCAAAACTCAAAATAAAGTTTTGTGCTAACTCCTGTTTATATCTTTCACAATAATGTAGACGTATGGATAAAGATGTCATAATTAATGAAATTAAGGACTATGTTAAAAAAACGCTCAAGTATTCAAAAGACAGAGTACAGGGGGCCGTTAGTTGCATTTGCAGGTGCGGATGATCCCACATTTAACAAATTATGTGATATCGGAGCTAAAGGCCATTGCCATCCAAAATCTTTATTGAAGAATGCCAGAACAATTATTTCATATTTTATCCCTTTTACGGAATCAGTTGTAGAATCAAATAATATCGATGGTCTTTCATCGCTTGAATGGGTCATAGCCTATGTAGAAACCAATAAACTCATTTTAGATTTAGGGCATCATCTTAAAACCATAATCGGGAAAGGGGGTTTCGAAACATATGTACCGAAACCTACAAGTAACTTTGACAAAAAGACCTTAGTAGAAAGCCAATGGTCACACAAACACGTTGCCTATATAGCATGGCTGGGAACATTTGGAATGCATAGTATGATTATTACTGAAAGAGGTTGTGCCGGTCGGCTTGGCAGTGTAATTACGGAGCTTTACGTTGAAAACACTTCTGCGTCATATTCACAATCTGAGACGGCTGCGAAGAAACTCTGCCCCTGCAACGATGACGGGAATATACCTCCTTGTATTGAGAGATGTACTTTTGGTGCACTGACAGAAGATAGTCTCGACAAGTTTTTGTGTTATAAACAATGTTTAAAAAATGCAGAGCACTTCAGAGACTTTCCCCTTGCAGACATATGCGGTAAATGTGCATCAGGAGTACCGTGCAGCCTTAAGATTCCTGGAAAAATAAACATCAAAACTGGAAAATAGCAAAGGTACGAAAGATGAAGATTCTAAGGCAATTGTAGTTGAAGAAGGTGATAGTAAACCCCGTTAGAAATGCGGGCGCTGTCCCTAATATCTTGAAGAATTTAACAACTGGGAAAGGGAAGCGTCACAAAGTGTAGCCGAAAAAGATACTCCAGTTGTATATGTCATAATCAACGAACTAAAACCCGTACGCTCACGTATAGAAAAATTAAAGCTTGAGTTAGTTGCTTGAAGTTTCCCAGCTATACAGCTTTTAATAGGCAACCTCATTCTTCAGTAGTTTTCTGTTAATGATTTGATTATAAATTTAGAATTTAATCGGCACGAGTAGCGACTTGTTCGGATTTACTTAAGTCTTTTTTTCCAATAACCGGGTTTCCTATAGAGATTCATAACAGCGATTATTTCTATATGAATCTTTTTTATTCTATAGATAATACCGTATGGAAACTTATTTACGCGACATTTACGGCAATCGTCTTCTGCAATAGGATATAGCAAAGGATTAATTTGTATCCGTCTGACGGATTCTTCAACATGTTCAATAAAACGCTTGCCTAAATATTCCTGCTGTTCTTCATAGTATAGGGAGGAGTTTAAAAACTCAATTTGAGCTTCTGGGTGGAATTTTACGGGTTTCATCCGAGCTGTTTGTATGCTTTTTCAAAAACATCTTCTGCAGGAATGAGTTCTACCAGTCCTTTATCGATTTCCTCGCAACGACGTTTAATTTCTTCAGACCATTCTTTAGTTAATTGGAAATCTTGAGTAAAATCAAGGCTCTCAAGTAGCTTTTCAGCTAGAAAAGCTCTTTGCTGAATTGGAAGCTGAAGAATTTCTTTTACTAATTGTTCAGGTTTCATACTCATAACACCATATTATACTCCTCATAAAAATCTCAGTCAACTTTATTATATCCGAACATTACTATTATATTAGGGTAGTAAGATTTACCCATTTTCTGTTTACAATATGTATATGCGTTGATAATATATTCCAGCATGACTGCCAAAAACACAAGCTATGACAAAAAAAGTCTTTCGGCTACTTTCCTTTTGCTTCTAATTTTTTCCTTATTGCCTCCTAACCTCTTGTTTACCCGACACGTTTTTTGGCGGGCCTCTAGAATGTTTTATATTGCAAAACAAACCCACTATTTTATAATGTCTTTGGTTCTTTTAAGAAACAAAAGAACCAAAGATAGCAGTTACAAATCACTTTTATCACATTCTAATTATCTATTCAAAAACAGGCGCTGTCCCTATATGATCGTCCCTATATGATCTATATGTAATTACCCAATATCTTGTGGGATTTCCATTTTATTATAGAGGGGAGTTTAAGTAGGGTCAAGCACCGGTTGTCCATTTTCAATTATTTCAGCGAGGGGTGGTATTTTTTGCAGATTATAAACACGGTCCCGAACATAATCCCAAAAAGTAATTCCTTGCTTCCTGCAGGTAGCCATCAGGCTTAAAAACGTATCAGAAGCTTTAGCGCCTCGAATACTTCTAAAACAGTTTCGTATCTTTCTCTGAATAACTTTCTCTCTTATATCCAG
>MAYW01000132.1 GCA_001723765.1 Candidatus Scalindua rubra | reverse complement strand
GGACCGTGTTTATAATCTGCAAAAAATACCACCCCTCGCTGAAATAATTGAAAATGGACAACCGGTGCTTGACCCTACTTAAACTCCCCTCTATAATAAAATGGAAATCCCACAAGATATTGGGTAATTACGGTTTTTTTTATAAACTTATTTGATGCACTTTTTAAGTCTGATTTTCGTCAGGATATAGTAATTGAGGCTGGTGATGTGATTTTTATCCCGAGCAAGGCGGAGATTAAGAATAGAGTCTTTGTAATGGGTGAAGTGGTGAGACCTGGTTTATTTAGCTTTGATAAGAGTATTTCGTTACTTGAGGCTGTAATAGGCGCTGGCGGACCTACCGTGTTTAGTAAGTCCAGGCAGGTACTCGTTATAAGAGGTGATGTAGAAAAACCTGAGGCTATTAAGGTTAATTTAATGGATATTGTTCAGCGGGGCGACTTCAGAAAGAATATTCCATTAAATAGTGGTGATGTGGTTTATGTGGCAAGAAATATCCTTGGAGATATACGAAATTTTTTGAAAGGATTAGGGCCTTTTCTCCAGTTAGCGACTTTACCTTCGAATATTTACGATAGTACATCTATTCCCAGGATAAAAGGCTTCCCATTTGAACGCGAGCCGGCCCCATCAGTTCAAGAAATAATACAAGGTGTGCCTACTTTAACGGGAGGACCCGGTGCTTGGCAAGCCAAATAAAAGAATAATTAAACGTCTCGGAAGTTCTACAAAGCTGAGCTTAGCTCTGTAACTTATTGGTATTATAGAGCTTATTTTAAGGTTTTTGCCTCTTACCTTTTAAATCACAATATACAAACCACAAATTATTTACCCCGTTAGATAGTTTTTTAGAGGTTTATGGCTGATATATATATAGTAATATTTTTCAAACTTTGCAAGACATAAGGAAAGTGTATTATCTAACGTATATCTGGGTGACATTTCTGGTATTTTGCTTAATTCTCAAATAAAACTTCTTCTCTTCCATATGGTACTTTTTAGTGTATAATTGTAAATTATGTGAACGTTTTATATAATGAGCGCTTGTTATAATGTGTTTAGTTCTTACTATGCATGTTGGGAGTATGTAAATAATGGCTAATGGTGTGAGGCAAATAGACATAAGCTTGATCATAATGTTGATGGGTATTCTCCTCATTGGTTGCATCGTTGGCTTTGCTATTACTAAGGTTACACCCATACTCGTATTGGCGGCTGCATTTGGAATAATGATATTTATAGTAAGTTTTGTCTGGCCTCCAATTGCCCTGTATTTGTTGGTTTTTTCTATGTTACTCTCACCTGAATTTGGGCAAAGAGAAACGCAGGGAGAAGGATTCACGATTCGATTAGATGACATGCTCCTTGTGGTGTTATCGTTTAGCTGGTTTGCCCGATCCGCAATTAAGAAGGAACTGGGAATTTTCCCAAAGACACCTTTAAATAGAGGGATTGCGGCTTACATTTTAATCTGTTTTTTCTCGACTGTTATGGGAGGGATTTATGGTAAGATAAACATAATCGGACTTATGTTTGTTTTAAAATATTTTGAATACTTTATAGTTTTTTATATGGTAGTCAATTTTATCAGGACAGAGGAGCAGATTAAGATATTTGTAATACTTTTATTGATAACATGCGCCATAACTTGCTTTATTGCAATCAGCCAAATACCTGGAGGAGGAAGGGTATCAGCGCCATTTGAAGGTCAATCAGGTGAACCGGGTACTCTTGGTGGATATCTAGTATTGATGTTATCTATCAGTATGGGCCTTTTTTTAACAAGTGAATCCAGAAGGGTAAAGATACTTTTATCAGGCTTAATAGTAATAAACATAATCTCAATTATGGCCACAGAATCAAGAGCCTCATGGATGGGGCTGCCATTTATGTACCTTTGTTTCATTATTCTGAGTAAAAGGAAGTTATTATTAATAGGTACATTGATTATTTTAATTGCTATAAGCCCATTTATTCTCCCTGAGAATGTGAAGAAAAGATATAGCGGTACGTTTAAGACAGAAAGGGGCTTTCAGGCAAAAATAGGAGGCACAAATTTAGCATTAGATTCATCTGCAACATTGAGAGTATTGAGCTGGCAAGGAATCTTGAGGGATATTCGTTTTCACCCCATATTCGGGTATGGCATAACAGGATATTGGTTTATAGATGCTCAATACTTCAGAACATTGATTGAACTGGGTATAGTGGGTCTCAGTATATTCATATACCTTTTGTATCAGATCTTCAGGTTTTTACTACAGGCATATCATATTGCAAGCGATAACTTTGGAAAGGGATTGGCCATGGGTGTGTTTGCCGGGTTTGTATCTCTCTTACTTCATGGGATTGGTTCAAATACCTTTATTATCGTTAGAATTATGGAACCTTTTTGGTTTTTAATGGGACTTGTTGTTGTGCTATACTATATAGAGAAGGACAAACAGAAACAATTACAGAGCGAATCTTTAAACATACAGGAAAAGGTGGCAAATAAGCTGCTTGAACCCAACAAAGTGTGAATAGTAACTTGAACAAGGAAACCTATATGGGTAAGTCTATCCAGCGCCGTCATCGTAAGAAATCCTTTAAAAGAAGGTCATTGGCGTGGTTAGGAATACGCCATCCATCAAAGAAGTATATATTTTTTTATGTTTTAACCCTTATAATTTTATTTTTCATGCTTCCCTTTATTATAAGAGTATTGACAGCCTTTAAAGATAATTATGGAAAAAGCCAGGGATATGCTCCAAGGGATTATGAGAGGTTTGAAAGATTGAACGAAAAAGGAAAGGCAATCCCTTTTCAGCCGGGTGGAAGTTGGCAATATGATAAGGACTAAGAAGCGAGAGAAAACCAATTCCTATAAGTCTCCAGAAGAAGATTAAAAAAGGTATTTTTAAATGGAAACAAAAAAGAGAACTGTACATGCCCACCATCGAAAGAGCCTTAAATGGTTTCTAAGAAATAACTATATCTTCTTAGCCATAATAGGGGCAATATGTGTGATATTAGCATTAGTCTTTTCTTTTGAGGTATACAATTTTGAAAGGATTAAGGGTATGGAGGCATTATTGGATAAGAGTACTCACACTATACATCGAAAAACAGGACTTACAAACCAGGATGTAGAAAAACTCAGGAAGGTATATCCGAATTTTGATTGGGAGAAGACCTGGGACAGATCAAGATGGTTAACAGGAAAAAAGCAATTGAGAGAAGAACGAAGTAGGGCTATGGCAAGAAAAAAATTTGAAAGAAGAAAAACTCGACCTAAGGAATTTTTTAGGTAAAACCCCGTAGGAAATCGCATAGCTAAGCTTTGCGGAACTCCAACGGGGGTTTACCCTTTTACTTACTCCTCGCTAAACCTCACAAAGATAGGATTAGAAACCAACGTCCCGGGGATATCAACACGATAATAAATTTGCTCCCCAGGGTTAAAATAATCATCTTTAAAATTGACCACAAAGGGGGTAGTTCCGGCAAGGGTATTTATCAACTCACCGGAACGGATAATCCTTATCTCAATATTATGCTCATCCTGATCTGATGATGATATTCTAATACTTATTTCCGGTTTATTCTTTAATTCAATAGTATCCCCCATAATGGCCATGGAAGTTGATGTAGAGTCTGAGACAGAGAAATCTTCCAATATGAACCGTTGGAAATTTTCACCACCCGACCGACATGCATACATCCTGCCTTGTTTGAGAGCAGAAAGGACTTCCTCTTTGGTCTTTTCCTTTACCAGAAAGATAGTGGGATAATTACCAAGCTTTTCACCTGCCCTTCCTTCTTCGTGATAATCTGCTGTTGATATACCCCAGGCAGGGGTATTCCTTTTACCACGGCAGTATTCAAGTAAGGCCCTATCCCATTCCTTACCAGGTTCTGTTACCGTGATCCAAGTCCCATAAATGGTTGCAAAACCAGTGTATCCATTAGTCATCAATAATGCCTCAGGATGAGGGAGGGTCTTTGCCGTGATAGGTCCTTTTCGAACATTCATACCGGCCTTGGCTTCCGGATGTGTCCAGAAGGTCATCCCACCTTTATCCCTAACATAATCAATCAGCTCTTGATAAGGTAAATATCCTTGATCTCCGCTGTATGGATCAAAAAGAGAGCTCTTGAAAGGATGGAATTCTATCAACATTAAGGAAGAGTTTACTAAAATAACTATGCCCAGGATTTTATAATAACCCCTTCTCAGTGCCAAGAGGAAGCCCAAACACATGAGAACCAGAAAGATAATGCTCACTGGTAACAGATGCTTGGAATACAGGGTTGAAAACCCGTTGTGGAGTATGGGAAGGTTTTTATAATCTTGTGGATTTTCCAAACCCATGATGAGCAGATGTCTCTCCCAATTATGAGCCGTGAGGTTACCCTTAAGAGGACTGCCACTCCAATAGTAAAAAGGCGCTGTTTCAGACCCCGGTATTAAGATTATTTCTGAATGTTGTTGCGCCGCCAGTTTGATGCCCTGAAAGTATTTATCCGCACCTCTACTATTAATAGAAGGCTTCTCTTCTCTTTTTCGAAAGATATTTCTAAAAGGGAAGATACCATACTCCATGGCCATCCGATCATGATCGTTGATGAAAAGGACATCAAACCCCCTTTCCTTTGCAAGCCTGATAAGAAAGTTCAAATCGTGAGCGCCATCGCTGTACGTTGTACGCAAATCAATGAGGCCTGTAACCTGTTGATAGTCGTCACAAATGCTATCTTTTATATAAAAAATGACAGAAACTAATCCGAGAACCAAAATACATACTATTCTTTGTAACATCATTATTTGTAACAATTAGTACTCAACAGACTTTCATACAAATCGTCTATCTTCTTTATCATAGTTGACACATCAAAAATAGGATTGACTATGGCTTTCCCGTTTTTACCTAATTCCTCGGCCATATCCTTGTTTTTAATGAGTTGTAATATGGCTTTCCCCAATGCATCAGAATCCCTTGGAGGGACAAGAATACCATTTTCACCATTCCTTACCAAATCAATTATCCCTCCAACGTTGCTGGCAACTATTGGCTTGCCTAAGGCCATTCCCTCAATTAGGACCCTCCCCATACCTTCATTCAAAGATGGTAAAACAAGAATATCAAAGAGATAAAGTATCTCAGAAGCATCATTTCTCCATCCTGTAAAAATAATATTTTTCCTTACTCCAATAGACTCAGCTTGTCTCTCAAGTCTTGATTTTAAATGACCATCTCCAACAAATACAAAAACTGTTTTCGGGCATTCTTCGACAATCCCTTTTGAAGCTGAAACCAGATACTTGTGACCCTTTATGGGAACTAATCTACCAATGACACCTACCACATTACTATCTTGAGGAATCCCTAGTTCCTTCTTCATAGCCCTAATATCAACACTCATATTCTTAAATCTGTCTAACACTACGCCACTATGTATAATAACGTACTTTTCAATTGAGGCTATCCCTTTTTCCAGATGTTCATCTCTCTCTTGATTTGTCAGGGCCGTAATCTTATCAGTCATTAATGATAATATCTTTTCAGCAAACACAAAGATATTTGTCAGAACAAAACCATAATAACTATGGAATACATGCCCATGAGGTGTGTGTATAATAATTGGTACCCTGGCCAAATAGGCAGCCGAGCGACCCCAAACTCCTGCCTTAGAGGTATGGGTATGGACAATGTGAGGTCTGATCCGTTTTATTAATCGGTAGATGCTAATAAATGCTTGAATATCTTTTGTAAAGGATAAGCGCCGTACCAATGAAGGTATGGTAAATGTCCTCACCCCTTTAGCTTTTGCAAAGGACGAATCCTGTTTTACTACCTCTTTCTCCATAAGACTCATGTTAGATTCTAACGAAGAACCATTTGCCAGGAACACCTCATACTTCTCTCGGTTCAAGAAAAAAACGGTGAGCAAAGTAGTATCGGCAGACCCGCCTTTATCAAGGCGGGTAATAATATGTAGAACTCTTATTTTTCCCAAAGCCGGTTTTCCAATTAAATTACTAATCCTCACGCAAAGCCGCTAAGTTCGCTAAGAAAAAAATATTCCTAAACCTAAAATCCCTTTGCGTTTTTAGCGTGGCGAGAGGAAAAAAGAAGTGTTATCACGCAAAGACGCCAAGAACGCAAAGAGATACAAGACTTTTATCTTTAATTTGCTTTTTTAAATCTTGTTATCTTGGCGATCTCTGCGGCTCTGCGAGAGTATATGTCATTTTCCTCTCACCAGAACGCCAAGGGGTTATTCTTCCAAGCCGTTTACGATCCGTGTGATTTACTTTAAAACTGACTTTCAATTTGTCACAACACATTTAAGCTAAAAGGCTTAAAATGAAATTCCCTCATATATTCAAATTAGATTCACGATTTATACTATTTTTCATTCGAAATGGAAATTATAAAAAGTACTTCTTATACCAATGCTGAAAAACTATCAGGTTCCATAGTTGCCATGAAGTATCCATTTTTTTACTCAAGTGTTTCTTTATCAGACAATCTATTACCTCATATTCAAAGAACCCCTGTTTATTAATAAAATCCCTGGACAGGAAGTCATCGATTAGAAATTTCAACTCTTTTCTGAGCCATGCTCCAATTGGCATTTCAAATCCCCATTTGGATCTATTATGCAGCAGAGGTGGTAGTATATCTTTAAAGGTTTCCATTAGTATGTATTTCCTTTTAAGTCTTTTTAGTTTAACATCACCTTCCATTTCGAAGGCAAATTCAACTACCTCATGGTCTAAAAAAGGCACCCTGACCTCTAATGAATTTCTCATGCTCATCAAATCAACCTTTGTCAGCATATCTCCAGGCAGGGAGTTTTTAACGTCTACATAAAGCATTCGATTAATATCATCACCTGCAAATTCATTCAGCTTTTGAGAAATAATTTCCTGACCAGTCTGAAAAAAAATCTCATTCTGGAGATGACGCTTGATCAGCTTTCGTCTTATATTAGCTGGGAATATTTCTTGCCAACTGTAAAATCTTTCTGCAAAGGAGCTACTCATACCTCTAACAAACTTTTTGAATCTTCTGCCGTATTCTGAATATCTCTTGTCCCTAGAGTCAGGAAGGAGATTAATAAAGGGTTCTATTATCCTTTCTCTTAATACGTAAGGTAATGCTGAGTAATACTTAGCTAAGTATTCCCCTTGATAAATTCGGTAACCCGCAAATAGCTCGTCAGCACCATCCCCTGCCAAGGTTACGGTAACATGTCGTTTAGTCTCTTGAGACACGGCGTAAGTAGGGATGGCTGAAGAGTCAGCAAATGGCTCATCAAGCATCTCCAGAACAGTTGGAAATGAATCGAGTATGTCTTTATAACTCAACTTAAATTCATAATGTTCGGTTTTATTAAATTTGGCTACCTCCCTGGAATATTTGGTCTCATCAAAAAATGGGAGGTCCTTATAACCAATAGAAAAGGTCTTGACTGATCTTTCAGAATTCCTGGCCATAAGGCCAACAATAATACTAGAGTCTATCCCGCCACTCAAAAAGGCACCTAACGGGACATCGGATATTAGCCTTCTCAGTACTGCCTTTTCCATTAATCTATATAATTTCTCTTTGTAAAAATCTATTCGTTCATGACTTTTCTCTAGTTTATTTTTCAACAGTATGTTATCAGTACTAATATCCCAATATTTTTTTATTGCTATAGTTTTTCTTTCTGCTAAGAGATAGTGTCCAACCTCAAGTTTTTTTATATTCTTAAAAATAGTTTTTGGCGCTGGAATATAATTAAAGGTTAAATACAATTCCAGAGATGTCCAATCCATCTCCTTAATCACATCAGGATTGCATAGTATGCCCTTAATTTCTGAGGAGAAGATCAGGGTATGACCATCCCAATAATAGACAAGGGGCTTAATCCCAAGCCTGTCTCGACATAACCACAGTTTTTGCAAACGTTCATCCCATATGCCAAAGGCAAACATCCCATTCAGTTTTTTAAGGCAACTAATTCCCTCGTCTTCATATAAATGTATGATAACCTCTGAGTCAGTATTACTTCTGAATCTATGCCCCTTCGCCTCTAGTTCAGTCTTGATTTCTTTAAAATTATAGATCTCCCCATTATAAACTAACCAGATATCTTCTTCCTCATTACACATAGGTTGATGACCTGCATCTGATAAGTCAATGACACTAAGACGCGTATGCCCTAGACCCACATGTATCTTTGACTTTTGAGATTTTGAGCTGACAAAAACACCTTCATCATTCGGCCCACGATATGCAAAAGATTTACACATCCTTTTCAGAAGCGCCTCATCGACAAGTCTGCTTCCATAACTGAGCTTACCACAAATCCCACACATTTTTCTATTTAAATTACTAATCCTCACACAAAGACACAGAGATCACTAAGAAAACGAAATTTAAAAAAATAAAACAAAAGATAATAGTTTTTCCCCCTTGTGGTTCCCCTGTTAGATAATGTAAAATAACCGTTATTTGTACGATAAGCACACATTAATCACGATAAACGTAGTTGACTGTTGGATAAGTTCTATCTAACAGGGTGAATTCGTGACTTCGTGTGAGGAATAAAGTCCAACTACAACTTTCCCAATCTCATTTTCAGTCATCATTCTTTGTGCTTCCGTGTCTTCGTGTGATTACTTTTTTTAAATGTTAAACTTTTCTACATTCCCTATCTTCTCTACATTTAAAACTGACTGCCAATTTATCACAACACATTTAGGCTAAAAGGTTTAAAATGGTAATATAATATTTCTAAAGTTGCAATTAAAAAAGGACACACCGAAACATCAAATTGTCTGCATGCTATTATTGGATTGTACTTTATAAGTATAAGAGCAATATGTCAAGTACGTAACTGGTTGCTATCATCTATAAAAAAAAAATTGGTTCGCCGTCCACGATACGCACTAAGAGGGGTTGTCTCGGCGGCGAATACCAAAAAGATGACTGTCACCACACGGAGCTTTACCTCTTACATATACAGTACTAACTTGGCCTCCTCTTTTCTTTTGTCAACTAAAATAAAACCATAAGTTTTTTAAGCATAAACCTTGTCTATTTTAGTTCCCTTGTATTTCTCAAAAATATTCTCAAGCTCAATTTTACCAGACGCCATATCAAGGGCTTTTTTCACTGCTTCAGCATTGTCTTTAACCTTAAAAAGTTTTTTGACCTTTGTAATGTCACTTTTTTTAACTTCAATTTTCTCAATTGTTATCAAATTCGCTTTTGACATTTTTTTCTCCTCGTTTTAAATATTTCTAATACGAATCAAGAGCTCTTTAAAGAAATATTTTAAGGTTTGAAACTTTTAAGCTTTAATTCTCTTATTGGTTTAAAGTGTTTAGCATTACTTGAAACAAGCGCCATGTTATTTTCGGTTGCTGTTGCTGCAATTATTGCGTCTCCCGTCCTTAAGCCAGTGGATAATGTATATTCTTCTATATAAATAGAAGCTCTATGGCCAATATTCTCGGTAAATGGAAGGACAATAAAACCATAGGATGACAAAAATTCTTTTACATTTTTATGTTGAACCTTATTTCTTGCACATTGAAGAAGTTCCATATATGTTTGGATAGATAAAAACCTTTCTTCTGTCTGATCAACAAATTTTGCTGCCTTTTCATTTCCTTTTTGCACCCATATAAAAATATCTGTGTCAAATATCATCAATAACGAGGTCCTCTTAAATTTTGCATTTCCTCTGATACAGATATATTATTATCTTTCAACATTCCAAAAAAAGGATGGTCTTTAACATTCTTTTGTTTTTTATTATTAACAGGTACAATAACACCCTTGACCTTGCCATGATAAAGGATTGTCACTTCTTCCTTTCTATCCAGCGCCTTTAAGACGTCTTTCATTTTATATCTTAAATCTATTATAGAAGCTTTCATATCACACCTTTCTTGTTTATGTATATGATAAATATACATATTTATCATAAGGATTTCAAGTATTAAGAAAATTAATCAGGCAAGTTGTTACACAATCAACAAGGCAGGATATATCCTTTAGGTGAAGAATTATGATACGATAGAATACAAATATTTCTTTATCCTCACCTTATTTATTCATCCAAAGCCAATGTGGTCCTCTACCAATCTTACCTGAATGGTAGTCCATTATTGCAAGGCAATAAGCCATTGTCTTCTTTATCCTATTAGGTTCAGACGACTTAAACAAAAGCCATGTGATATCACGAAAAAACTTTCGTTGTAATTTACATAGGGCTTTGGGTACATACAACCTGGCAATAAGAAGATGGCTGCGTGTCTTATGGTAAGCCCTTATCAATGAATCAATTCCACCACTGGAAACCGATATTTTATGCCATATATGAGAACTTGGTACTATCAAATTTTTGAGTCCTGCCTTGCTACATCTAAGCCCCCAATCAACATCTTCCCAGTAGAGAAAAAATCTCTCGTCCAACATACCAATTTTTTCTATTGTCTTTCTTTTAACCAGCAAAGCACATCCAGTAATGTAATCTGATCTCACCGTTAGAGCATCTTCAGTTTGGTCAACATGATCATATCCTGTTGCTGTAACCATGCAAGTTTCAGGGTTAAAGTGCGCCCCTGCGAACCATACTTTATTAGGCTCGTTAAAACGGTAGATTTTTGGTCCTAACATCCCGGCATCCGGACATGCCTCAGCAGCATTTACTAAAGTAGTTAAAAAGTCAGGAGCAACTTCGGTATCATCGTTCAATAATAACATATACTCTGCTTGATCTCGTAGTGCTTGTCTGATGCCGACATTATTCCCCTCGGCAAAACTAAGATTCTTTTCAGTATCTATAACTTTTGTAATATGTTGAGATATGGGAGCTAATGCGCCTAATAATGTCATATTCTTGCAACCGTTGTTAACAATGATAATACTATAATTGTGATAAGTTATCTTATTGAGTGAAGTAATGCAATCAACAAGACATTGTATATCCTTTAGGTGAAGAATAATAATTGTAACTTTCGGGTATGTTTGTATTACTGTCATTTTCTCATTGCCACCTATAGCCATGATTCAGGGATGCTTTTTGCTAACCTCTATATTGCCAAAGTTTGTAGTTTCTCTTAATACGTGATTTTTCGCCCGAACAGCTATTTCACAGACAACAGTTTTTGCTTTAAGTTCAATCAATCCTCTTCTGGTTCTATCACCTCAAGCCCTTCATTCCTGGCAGCATTCAGCAAATTATTGTCTGAGGCCACAAAGGTTAATGGTTGTCCTGTTTCCTCCCCCAGCCATAGGGCTGAAGAAAGGTGAATCGCATCTGCTCCACGCAGGGGATGGGTCTGTGTCAATTTGCGGAAGTGAATGAATAATTGCTATAGGATTTCCACGGTCTGTTACTACTACATTTTCTCCTTTTTTGATTAAAGAAAGGTAATACGTCAGTCGATTTTTGAGTTCTCTAATGCCTATAAGCTGCATTTTAACTCTCCTTGCAGATGCAAAACCGAAGTTTCTCAATTATATAAGACTGGCAGCCGTTCAAAACGTCTATAAAAGCACTAAGCTCATTAAATCACTACTTGAAACCCTTCTTGTTGGAAATGGGGGTCAATTACAAGAGACTTCTCTATACCAAGTCTCCTCATAATTACAAAACTTGTGCAATCTGTAAAACTATAAGTCTTATCAGAACGACTGAGAAAAAGTTCCCAAGCCTCTCTTTCATCTCTTGTCCTAACTCTTACGGCAATAACAACCTTTGGATTTAGTAGTGTCTTCCCAGTAAGTACAGCTCTTTTGTGTCCCATCCTAGACAATACTAAAGTTACTGTCTCATCAAATATGAAATTAGTAGATATAAGCTTTCCTTTGAAACTACTAAGATAATCTTTAACCTTTACGTGATCGGGATCTTTAGAATTTATATAGGCATACCATGCACTGGTATCCACAAAAACTCTTTCAATCATCGTCTACCTTGTTGTAGAGTAACTTGTTATGATCTTTACCGCTTCCCTCTTCATCTTCCCCTATGCCACATATATCAGAGAGGGCACTTCCTGATATTTCTTCCTCAATAAAACTGGATATCATTTCTCTTACAATCTCAGATATACTTTTCCCCTTTTCGTCAGAAAGGTCTCTAAGATATTCATACTGCCAATCCTCTATAATCAATTGAGTTCTATGCATTTACACTGCTCCTTTTAAATAATTTTACACATATTACATCATTACATCTTATGTTTCAATATAATTTTATTCATAATGGATTACAAACATAAAGGATACGAAGGATGAATGGCAAATGACAAAATCCAAATCTTAAATTGTAAATTTTGCCAAATACATTAATTTCTTTGTAGCTAGCAAGAGTTTACGAATTAGCCGTGGCTAATTCGCCAACTCATTATATTACAACGAGTTAGAGTTTTTAATCATTCCCCCTAACTTTTTGTATTGGTATGTACATTATTTTATTGACTTTATGGCATAATTATGGTAATCTTCCCCCTAACTAATAATTGTTCGTGGGATTCCATGGCCTATTTGACCCGTAAACGTATCAAAGGCATTACTTATTATTATGCAGAGGAAAGTGAATGGAGAAATGGACGATCAAAACGGATATGGCAAAAATATTTAGGACCACTTTCAAAAATTATTGCCGCAATTGAAGGAA
>MAYW01000131.1 GCA_001723765.1 Candidatus Scalindua rubra | reverse complement strand
ACAACTTTACAATTTAGCTATCATTCGTTACATAAACATAACCAGCCTCTCTTTCGAGAGGATTCCAGAATTGGAATCCTCTCGAAAGAGAGGTCTGCCTCCTAATCTTTGTACTAATAAGGGAAAGTTAAGCCTTCATGCCCTGAACCATTATGGTTCAGGGCACCACGAAGGATGAAAATCTAGATTCCCTGTTTGCTAGCCAGGTAAGCTGTTCATCGGGAATGACAGATAAGTCGAATTATGGAAATAAGTTATAGCGTCATAAGTTGTCATTCGACCCCGTTCGGGAATCTATTTTCGGATCAAGAATGTTAGAAAGGAGTTTTACCCTGTTATAAAGAAAGCCCTGCCCTATAAGCGGGTAAAAATATATAGTTGGGGAGGGGTCTAATGGCTTCCGCCCTGACTTTCTAACGGGGTTTATAGAGTAATTATGATGAAAATCACGTTTTTTAAAAATATGTTTATGGCTTTCATTTCTATTGCATTCCTGGTTGCTACTGGTTGTAAAGGATTAAAGAAACCTGGCGAGTTTATCGAATCATTAAGGAATCCTACTTCTTTTCCAGAGATTATTTTACCTGAAATAAAGAATACTGATGAAATTATAAAGGAAAAAGGTCTGGCAGAAGATGAGAACGTTAAGATTATTCCAATAGGCAAAGACAAGAGTTCGAGTATATACCTTTTGCAAATCAGGGAAAATGCAGAGATGGATGCTCATTATCATAAATCCCATGACGAAATAGTATACATTAAGAGAGGAAGTGGTATAATGGAACTTGATGGCACTCGCCATAACGTTAAAGAGGGTATGATGGTAGTCATACCGAGGAAGTCTGTACACAAATATGTTAACACAGGAGAAGTGTCAAACATTGCTATTTCAATATTTTCTCCTCCTTTTAATGGTGAAGATATAAAATTAGTAAGAGAATCCAGGGGTATCAAAAAGAAGAAGAAAAATATATATGACAAGATTATGAAGAAGTCTAAGAAAGAAGATGAGGGAGAAAAGAAAAAGTGGCTTAGTTTCTGGAAAAAGGATGAGAAAAAGATAGACGTAGATGAGGAAAAAGAGGGGCAAACAGGCGAAGCGGTTGAAGAACAAAAGATTCTGGTTTTGACTGAGGAGGGCAAGCAAAAGATTAGGGAAGCGCGACAGAAAATAAAGGAAGAAGAAAGAGATGTGATTAATAAGATTATTCTCGATGAAAAACTTAAGGTATTGCAGAAATTAAAAGATGATGGGTTAATTAGTCAGGAAGAGTTTGAAGTTAAAAGAGCTGAGGTAATTAGTGAAAGTGGATTGAAAGATTGAGGTTGGGGACTGACCCTATTTACGGATGAAGCGGAGCGAAGTCGTAGAATAGGGTCTGTCCCCTTAATTGGGGATTACGTGAAGATCATATTAACAAATGATGATGGAATATATTCACCAGGTATTTTAGCGCTAAAGAAAGCGATGAAGTCCTTTGGTTCTGTTACGGTTGTTGCGCCAGATGTTCAGAAAAGCGGTGTTGGGCATGCGATAACCTTCAGTCATCCTTTGAGAGTAAGAGAGGTGTATTTGGATAGCGAATTTATTGGTTATGGAATCGATGGTTCACCGGCAGATTGTGTTAAACTTGCTGTAAGAGAAATTATGAAAGAGACGACTGAATTGTTGGTGGCTGGTATAAATATAGGCGCTAATGTTGGAATTAATGTATTATATTCCGGAACAGTTGCAGCGGCTATTGAAGGTGCTATTTTAGGTATTCCATCTGTGGCAATTTCTCTAGAGATTGCAGAATCTTCACCTGATATTCAGGGAGCTGCCGATATAGCAAAAAATATGATTAAAGTTATAATTAAGAAGGAATTACCAAGAGGGACTTTACTCAATATAAATATACCTCTTATATCGAAAGATAAGATAAAGGGTGTAAAGATTACAAAACAATATTCTGGTGATTTTGATGAGCACTATGATAGACGTACCGATCCGCGAGGAGGTGCCTATTATTGGCTGGCAGGAACTGGCTGGCCGGAAAAAGATGTTGTTGGCACAGATATGCATGCACTTAAAGAAGGCTATATTTCTATTACCCCACTTAGATATGATCTAACAGATAAGAGTTTCATTAAAGAAGTCGAGGCATGGGAATGGAATAATGACATAAACATTAGCAAACCATAAGCAATCGTTCAAATAATCAACATCGTGTTTAAAAAATAAACCGAATTATGACAACTTTTTTAAAAATTGTTCTGTTAATTATCAAAATAAAAAAATAATTTCTGCAAATTCACATCCTACCAGAATTAAAATAAAAAATCCTCGCATAAAATGACCTAAACATGGAAATATTTTCCTATCTTTGTGCGATTGTAAGCATCCTTTAAACAGGATTTTACAAAAGTAAATTTTTTCTTAGACCATATTGATGAACCAGATTATTTCGGTGTATGTCAAGACAAAGATTAAAATTTCAGGCTGTCAAACACAAATTTTCGAAGTTGGCAACAATTTTGCTCGCTAACCTCCGAAGTCGTAAATTCTGACTAAAGTTTTATAAACACATTCCGATGATAGCATATGATCTATTGCAGATTAGCTGCAAATAAATCAAATGATAACTGTCGATTGAAGGTTGGCAATTCAAGGAATTGTTAATAGATAGTTTTGTTTGATATAGCCTACATATGAGTTGTGGGCTGACTTGTCGTGCAGGACTGTGGGTCTGTAAGGCGAAGGTGCAAACGATGCGTGCTCTTCATAGAGACGTAAATCGGTTACCCATCTTTTTATACACTCCACATACCTGCCAATAACATGTCATTATGCTTGACCTAAATTAATTCTAATTATGACCTCCGTCGTTCGTGTTGCCATAATTGGACAGGAAGTTTTTTTAAAAGTAAGAATTGTGTCAGACATAATTGCACAACTGTTTCGATAAACTTCATTAAATGTATCTATCATACTTATGTTATATGTTGAGTTTTGCCCCACGTTTTCTTTAATTCAGTATAGGAGGTGTACTATGAAGAACATTTAGAAATTAATATCTTGCTGTGAGAAAAATTTTAACTTTAAATTATATGTAAATCAAGGGAGGAGGACAAAAGTGAAAACCATACAGTCTAAGTTAGTTGTTGTATTGGCAATCTTTTTGACTTTAAGCATAGTTGGAACCTGCATCACTATCTCTTTTCTAAACAAACAAAAAGCTGATGGTGTGGTAATTAATCTTGCTGGAAAACAGCGAATGCTTACTCAAAAAATGTCAAAGGAAGCGCTTGCCGTGAGTCAGGGCACCGGTTCAAAAGAATCTCTGGAAAAGACAGCCGATTTATTCGATAAGACATTAAAGGGCTTGATTTCAGGTGATAAAGAACTGGGACTCCCGGCAACGAAAAACATTGAGATCCTTAGTCAACTCAATCAAGTCCAGAAACTATGGAAAGATCTCCATGCTAATCTGGACGTTGTGTTAGCTAATTCAGATGTAACAACTGCCGCTTTATCTTATATAAATGATAATAATATAGAACTATTAAAAGCATCACATGCAGTAGTGATGTTATTAGAGAGTAATGCATTCGATTCAAAGACAATAAACCTTGCAGGCAAACAGAGAATGCTTACACAGAAGATGGTAAAGGAGACACTGGGTCTTGTGCAAGGTACTGAATCAAGTGGTACTCTGAAAAGCACTTCCGGCCTCTTCGATAAGACAATCAAGGGATTCATCTCCGGTGACAGCGATCTTGGATTGTCTGCAATGACAGATGGTGCCATCCTTGCACAATTAACGAGTGTGCAGACATTATGGAAGAGTTTTTACGAAAACATAAACACAGTACTGAAACTTGCTCCTGAGACAAATAATGCCCTGTCCTACATAAACGGACACAATGTAGAGCTCTTAAAAGAGATGAATAAGGCTGTAGGAATGTATGAGAAACAGTCAAGAGAAAAGGTAGCCACACTTAGCTGGATAAGCATCATCATTGTAGGAGTAGTGTCTATAACCGTAATTATGACATGGTTCTTAATAGCACGACCTCTTATAAAGACACTCAAGGGAATCATTGATAATTTGACAAATGGCTCAGAACAGATAGCATCAGCAACGGAACAGATATCGGCATCCAGTCAGAGTCTTGCGCAGGGTTCTTCAGAACAGGCATCTTCACTCGAGGAAACCTCTGCATCTATGGAACAAATGGCATCCGTGACAAAACAGAATACTAATAATGCTGAAGAGGCTGCCAAACTCGTAGACGTATGCAGTACTGCTGCAGATGATGGTAACAAGGCAGTTGGTGAGATGACCAATTCAATGGAAGAGATAAACACAAGCAGTAAAAAGATAGCAGAGATTACTAAGGTAATAGACGGTATAGCATTTCAGACTAACCTCCTGGCACTCAACGCTGCAGTAGAGGCAGCCCGGGCAGGTGAGCATGGTAAGGGTTTCGCTGTGGTGGCAGAGGAGGTGAGGAATCTGGCACAGCGGAGTGCGACTGCGGCAAAAGATACTACATCCCTGATAGATGATTGTGTTGCCAAGGCAGATAATGGAGCTCAGATTGCAGGTAAAGGCAGAGAGGCGCTGGAAGAGATTGTTAAAAATGTCAAGAAGGTAACTGATTTGACGAAGGAGATAGCAAACGCATCAGGGGAACAATCTTCGGGAATTGATCAGGTGGGTAAGGCAGTACAGCAGATGGATTCGGTTACACAGCAGAATGCGGCCAATGCAGAAGAGACGGCATCTGCCAGCGAGGAATTAGCCGCACAGTCACTAACCCTCAAAGATCAGGTCAATATATTAGCAGCACAGGTTGGTGGTAAAGTTGATGAATCATCGGATACTAACGGAAAATCACCTGTGCATACCAGACAGATCACACACAAGCAGGATATTAAAACAACCACCAGTGTAAAAGGCAATGGTGATCATGCGCCTGAGGCATTAATTCCAATGGGTGAAAACAGGATTGAGGAACATAGTGAACAGTTGAAAGACTTTTAATCAAATTACCCTTTTATAAAGGGAGAGACAGGGGGATTGAAAAGTAGGGGTTCAAAATTATGAACCCCTACTCACTCGAAATCCCGAAAAGGGACGTTGTCCCCTCGGCGTATAGCCGCGAGACGGCCCCCGTAAAGGCTCGTGGCCCACGGGGCTTTACTAGCACGCCGCTTTTCGCGGGACTTTACGTCCGAAATATAAAAGGAAGGAGAGATACAATGGAAGCAGTAGCAACAAAAAAAGCAGTTAATGATGAAAAATTTCTAACATTTTCATTAGGTAATGAGGAATATGGTGTTGAGATACTCAAGGTTAAAGAAATCATCGGACTTATGGATATCACTACTGTACCACAGTCACCGGATTACATGAAGGGCGTAATTAATCTGAGAGGAAAGGTTATACCCATAATTGACCTGAGACTAAAGTTTTCTATGGCGGAGGCAGAACGTACTCAGGAAACATGCATAATCGTGGTAGAGGTTAACAACTCGCTGATAGGCATCATAGTTGACAGTGTTTCAGAGGTACTGGACATCATGAGTGAAGAGATAGAAGAGACCCCGAGCTTCGGGCATGGGATAGATACAAACTTTATCAAGGGTTTGGGCAAGACAAAAGGAAAGATAATCATACTGCTTGACATAGAGAAGGTATTAACATCAGAAGATATAGAGATGGTAAATCAGGTTGCAGCATAATTATTGAAGGATTCCTGTCTGCCGACAGGCAGGGAGAAATTGGGGAATTGAGGGATTGAGGAATTGAATACAGGAGACGGCAGGTAGAAAGCAGATGGCAGAGGGATAACATTGCTTTTTGCTGCCTACCGCATAATGACTACTGCCTACTGATTTCTGTTTAAAGTTTACTATCAAAAATCCTGAATCCCTAAATTCTTAAATTATTTACAAGAGGCTTCGGGAGAGACTCCCGAAGCACAGAAAAAGCCTGTCCTCGTGGAAACGGGGTCAGGTCTTGACCCCTTTAACATTCTAAATCGTTTAAATTATTAACATCCTGTTTAAAATAACAACAAAGTCAAACGCAATATATATTCATTTATAGCTCATTTAGTTACTGCTGTCATATCCTTTAAAATTCATCTCCTCTTAAAAAATCAAGCAGGAAACAAAATTAATTGGTTTTGACACGGGAATTTTTTCTTACATTTCTGTGATCATAAGCGTATGCGAAATAAAAGATTATAAGGTAATTACATTATTATTCGCCTTTGCCGGTAGTTAAATAGAGGAAATTTAACTTGCTTGATCGCCAAATAAATACTCATTATATACAAAATTGGCAACTATTTTGCGTTATTCAGAAATAGAAAACAATATTCAATTTAAAGTTTAAAGAATAAGTTATAAGTCTTATAAGGGGTCAGACCTCAACATTCAACATAAATCTGATAGATTTATTATTAGCTAAATGTCAAATGTTGAGGGGTCTGACCCCAATCATAGGTTCGCATTTGTGGTGTGAACCGCCTTGTCGTACAGGGCTGGGACCTGTAAGTTGAAGGCGCAATCGAAACGTTCTCATTAGAGAGGCGTAAGTCGATTGCGCTTTTTTTTTGATGGGCTGGCCCCTTTGCTTTGTCATTCTGAGCCCTGTGGAGTAATATAGGAGTTCTACTCTACAGGGCGAAGAATCTCATCGTGGCGCTCAGGATAAACTCCGCGAAGAATCTTAAATCGGAATTGTGTGGCTCTTAATCAAAAATGTGGGGGCTGATACCATCTTCAGCCTTTATTAATTATGAATACGGGAAAGATTCTGGTAATGGATGATGAAGAACAGATAAGAATTATTTTCAGAAAAACGCTGACACGTATGAATTATGAGGTTGAGGTTGCCGTAGATGGTAACGAGATGATAGAACTATACAAAAGAGCTAAAGAAAGACAAAAACCTTTTAATGCAGTCATTATGGACTTAACAGTAGCTGGTGGTATGGGTGGAGAGGAAGCAATTAATAGATTGCTTGAAATAGACCCGGAAATAAGAGCAATTGTGTCAAGCAGCAATATTGATGACCCCATTATGGACAACTTCAAAAAGTACGGTTTTCGCGCTGCTCTTCCCAAACCATTTGAAATCGATGAACTGAGCAAGACATTGCAGAGAGTGATAATGGTGAATGGGAATACTGGAGCGGGCAGTGGGCAGTAGGCAGTACTTCGGCAAGACCTCGACGAGCTCGGTCGCGTCGCTCAGTTGGGATGCGCTTAACTCGAGAAAGGAGGGAAATTATGAAGTGTGAAGAAAATGAGGTCTAAGTAGAAATTTTATATTTTTAGTTTTATTTGCGTGGTGGGGGTAAAATTATGAAGACTATACAATCTAAACTTGCAGTAATTTTTGGTGTATTTCTGACCTTAGGTATAGCAGGTATAGTTATTGTCTTAATGAATAGCCAGAAAGATGATGGAGCGGTGATTAACCTTGCAGGAAAGCAAAGAATGCTAACTCAGAAGATGTCTAAGGAAGCGATTGCCTTGAGTCAGGGTATAGGTTCAAAACAATCTCTGGTAAAGACGATCAACCTGTTCGATAAAACTTTGAAAGGACTAGTTTCAGGTGATTCAGAACTAAATCTTCCAGCAACATCAAATCCGGAGATTCTGGGTCAACTCAATCACGTCCAGAAACTATGGAAAGACCTTCATGCAAACCTGAGCATTGTGTTAGCTAATTCAGATGTAACAACTGCAGCTTTATCTTATATAAATGATAATAATATGACATTACTAAAAGAGATGAATAAGGCAGTAGGGTTGTGTTAGAGAAGAAAGCATCTGATCCAGTAAAAATCAATCTTGCAGGAAAGCAGCGAATGCTTACTCAAAAAATGTCTAAGGAAGCGATTGCCTTGAGCCAGGGTATAGGTTCAACAGAATCTCTGGAAAAGACAGCTAATTTATTTGATAAGACACTAAGAGGCCTGATTTCGGGTGATGAAGAATTGAGGCTTTCGCCGACTAAAGACCCAAAGATTATTAGTCAACTTAATCACATACAGGGCTTGTGGCAAGACTTTCGTGCAAATCTGAACGCTGTATTGGCTAATCCAACAGGGGCAGTTGCCGCTTTATCTTACATAAATGAAAACAATATAGAGCTATTAAAAGAATCACATAAAGTAGTGACGCTGTTAGAGAGTAATGCATTTGATTCAAAGACAATAAATCTTGCAGGTAAACAGAGGATGCTTACACAGAAGATGGTAAAGGAGACACTGGGTCTTGTGCAGGGATCTGTGCCAGGCGATACATTGGAAGGTACTGCCAACCTCTTCGATAAGACCCTCAAAGGACTCATTTCTGGTGATGCCGAACTGGGATTGTCTGCAATGACAGATAGCGCCATCCTTGCACAATTAAGGAGTGTACAGACATTGTGGAATGGTTTTAATGAAAACGTTGGCACAGTACTGAAACATGCTCCAGAGACGAATAATGCCCTGGCTTACATAAACGGACATAATGTAGAACTCTTAAAAGAGATGAACAAGGCTGTAGGGATGTATGAAGAATAAACCGTGAAAAAAGCCTCAATGTTACAATGGTCGAATACAATCGTCGTAATAATAACCGTTATAACAGTTTTGATAGCATGGTTTTTCGTTGTACAACCTCTTGTAAAGGCCCTTACAAGGATAATTCAAAATCTGTCTGATGCTGCCGGTCAGGTTGCATCTGCATCCGGGCAAATATCGGCCTCCAGTCAGAGTCTCGCACAGGGTTCTTCAGAACAGGCATCTTCTATCGAGGAGACATCGGCAACAATGGAAGAGATGGCATCCGTAACGAAACAGAATGCCAACAATGCCGGAGAGGCAGCCAAACTCGTAGATATGTGTAGTGTTACTGCAGAGAACGGTAACAAAGCAGTTACAGAGATGAACAGTTCAATGGATGAGATAAACGCAAGCAGTAAAAAGATAGCAGAAATTACGAAGGTAATAGATGGTATAGCATTTCAGACTAACCTTCTGGCGCTAAATGCAGCAGTAGAGGCAGCTCGAGCAGGTGAGCATGGGAAGGGTTTCGCCGTGGTGGCAGAGGAAGTGCGTAATCTAGCTCAGCGTAGTGCGAATGCGGCAAAAGATACTACAGTCCTGATAGATGATTGTGTTGCCAAGGCAGGTAAAGGAGCAGAGCTTACGGGTAAATGTGATGAGGCGTTGCAGGAGATAGTTAAGAATGTGAAGAAGGCTACAGACTTGACTAAGGAAATAACGAATGCTTCTACAGAGCAATCTGAGGGAATAGGCCAGGTGAATAACGCAGTGCAACAGATGGATCAAATTACACAGCAGAATGCTGCTAACGCTGAGGAAACCGCATCTGCAAGTGAAGAATTGTCAGCACAAGCACAAACCTTGAAGGAACAGGTCGGGATATTATCGTTACAGGTCGGTTCTAAAAATGATGGTGAAGTATCACATGCTGATCAAAATCTCCATACTTCCACCTTTGATAAAGGGGGAATCCCCCTTACATCCCCCTTTCGCAAAGGGGGAAAGAGGGGGATTGACAAAGCTGAGCTTAGCTCTGCAAAGCCGAGCTTAGCTCAAGGAAAATCGCCTGTGCGTAAAGAGTTGACAACTACAAAGGTTAAAGGCAATGGAGATCATCTGGAAGACAGATTTAAAGATTTTTAACGATGGATTACGCATAATCCCCCTCTTTCCCCCTTATACTTTACTCCTCCTTTCGAAAGGGAGAAAAGAGGGGGAGGTGTCCATTTTTCAAAGAAATGGTGGGCATTTCACTAAGCTCAATACTAAGCTAAGTAGCGAGGACTTCGAGTGAGCCTCAGCCGAACTCCTTGCCGAGCTGCATTGCCCACCATTATTGGGCTTGACAAATTATTGTTGGTGGGCGATGCTCACTCTACGTACCTTGAAAATAGTGTCAGATAATGTGTCATTCCCACGATTAGTGGGAATCTGGAATGTTTATAGATTCCCGTTTACACGGGAATGACATTACTTGGTTGATGTGTAATTCTCTGGCTGTCATTCGGACAGGTGCAGGATTGTCCTAATGTCACTAATAGCCGGTTTGTTCAGAAAATAAAGGAAGGAGGAATAAGATGGTAGCGGTAGAAACAAGAAAAGAAACTACGGAAGGAAAGTTTTTAACATTTGTTTTAGGTAAAGAAGTGTATGGTATTGAGATCCTTAAGGTCAGAGAAATCATAGGTGTTATGGCTATTACTACCGTACCTCAGACTCCAGATTATATGAAGGGTGTAATTAACCTGAGAGGAAAGGTTATACCCGTAATTGACCTGAGGTTAAAGTTCTCAATGCCCGAAGAGGAACATACTCAGGAAACGTGTGTGATTGTAGTAGAAGTTAGCAGGTCGCTGATAGGAATCATAGTTGATAGTGTTTCAGAGGTACTGGACATCAGGAGTGAAGAGATAGAAGATACCCCAAATTTCGGGCATGGGATAGATACAAACTTTATCGAGGGTTTGGGTAAGACAAAAGGAAAGATAATCATACTGCTTGACATTGAGAAGGTACTATCTACTGAAGAAATGGAGATGGTTGAGCAGATAGCGGCAAAATAATTGAGAAGGTTTAAGGGGACAGGCTTCTTTTTCATGGTAAAGATTTGTAAGAAAAAGATGCCTGTCCCCTTAAACCCATTGAAAAAACTTGCTGAATTATATAAATCGGCATCCGGGCGATTTAAGAGCGCTGCACAGGAAATGAAAGCTGACAAACCTGAGGATAAAGTCTTGAATGATGTACTAGCTTATAATAATTTTTTTTCGCGATCAGCTCAAATCTGAACAAAGCGAACTCGAGCATATTCTCAGCATGCTCAGGGTTTGACGGGACAATTATAGCAACCGGATGTGGAGTGGGTTCAAATCTTTCCGGGCTGTCCGAGAACTATCATTTTCCACCATAGGCGGACTTGCGGGCTAAGTCGCCCCTTGGGGTAGCTTATAGGTCTCAGTCGGAAAGCCTAAAAAAGAAACAAGATACAAGAAACAATAACCAAATAATCACCAAATCCCAATAATCGAAAAAAAGTAGTTCGGAAAATGTTTGGTATCAGATAGTAATAGTTTGATTCCAATAGATGTTGTAGACGGGTTTGATTTTAGTGGATAGTTAATATGTTTCCCGTTTTAAATAATAGGTAAGAGATAAGCATCGGGAGGGACTCCCGATACACAGGATCAAGTTCAGGGTCAATTTCAGCATCTTATAATGTTTCGTTTCAATCTACAGAGCTAAGCTCAGCTTTGCAAGATTGAACGGTAAAAGGATTTATCTATGAGTTGGCATAAGCATCAGCCAGTTTGAGGTATTGATGCTTTTTTTTTAAATACAGTTACAGTATATATATAAGATTTAATATAATTACTTTTTTTCTTGAGTTATGTAAAAGAAGAATTAAAATAAATTATATTAAGTTCATTAGAAACGCATAATAAATTGGGCATTTTCTAATATCGTATAACATGTCAATAACAGGACGAATTCTTATAGCAGACGACGAAGAATCTTTCTTACGTACTACTGCCGACCTGTTGCGAAGGGAAGGATACGAGTGTATTTGTGTCTCCAATGCTAAGGAAGCTGTGGAGAGTTGATAGAAAACAGTTACAATCTGTTAATCGCCGACATTCACATGCCTGGAAATCCTGAACTGGAGTTAGTTAAGGATATACCCATAATCGCAGAAGGAATGCCCGTCATACTGGTAACAGGCTATCCTTCGGTCAATTCAGCAATTGAGTCTATAAAACTCCCTGTATCAGCTTATATGGTTAAGCCGGTTAAATTTAATGAATTATTGGAACAGGTGAGGAATTCAATTGAACATTCTCGTACCTATCGTGCTGTATGTGACACTAGAAAGTACTTACAAGAATGGTGTAAGGATCTTGACAATATTAAGAAGTCAATAAACCAGAAGCAAGAAACAGCTTCTTCCGTACCTATTAGTACCTTCTTTGAGCTCACACTTCGAAACGTCGTTAATGCACTGTTAAACCTTAAACATCTGACAGAAGAGCTAGCCATACAAACTGACGAACAATATGTATGTAATCTGCTTGATTGTCCAAGTTTAACGACACTAAAAAGTGGTTTGGCAGAGACGGTCGAAGTATTGAAAAAGACTAAGAATTCATTCAAGTCTAAGGATTTAGGGAAGTTACGTAAAAAATTGGAGATGCTTGTTGAGAAAGGAAAATGAGATAGCGAGTAATAGTTCACCGCAATGTGAAAATAGGGACACATCCCATTTATGAAGCAGGCTTCTTGATAAAATTAATATAAATGGGATGTGTCCCAATACTGTTCGGCACGGTGTTTGATATATGAGTTCAATAACTAAAACTCAGGAGTAATTATTGTACTAGGTGATAATGGAAATACAAGAGGATACTATGTAGGACAAGATGGAAAAATGAGAACATACCTCTCCCCTGAGAGGTCAATGACGATAAAGCTCCATGTGCCACTATTGTAATTTTTGATCGTCAGCTTTGAGACTTTCGATATGTTTCATGAGTTCATCCAATGTAGCCCATCCAGTAGTGATTGATAAAATTTTCAATAATAATAGAGGGTTAGTACCAGATTGTCAATTAAATTATGGCGGTTTTGTTAATAGCTATTGCTATTTTTGTTTTTTATTTAGCGTATTATGCCACTGATTTGCTTGGTGCAGGAAAAG